>CAJTOR010000051.1 GCA_910577675.1 uncultured Lachnospiraceae bacterium | reverse complement strand
TGTGAAAGCTTTGCCAGTATACCACGCCCTGTTTTGTTTGTCAACTACTTTTTTCGATATTTTTTTATTTTTTTCTGCATCGGTGTATTTTTCCATTATTTACCATATATAATACTCCCTTAATTTACATTTTCATTCCCCCTCTCTTACCCCTTTTAATATAATCCAAGCAAAGTTTGCTTTTTACCTCCCTCCATGTTACTATTAGTCAAAGGCTATAAGGAATCCGTTCCGCTACTTCCTTATATCCCCATGCTGCTCTCTGTGTCGGGTGGGGGATAAGCCCCATCTGACACAATTGACAGGTTAAAGAGAAGACGCTGCTGTAAAAAAGCTGATACACTTATTTTCCACACGGCTATTTGTGCCGAGAACGTCACAAATAAGCCCTGTTTATTTCCCCCAAAAAAACGTTCTCGGAATGGAGGATTCTATGTTAAAAGCAATTCTATTTGATATGGACGGCGTAATTATCGACAGTGAACCGCTGCATGCTAAGGCTGCCGTCAATGCCATGAAAAAATTCGGCATCACCATCACGACAGACTTCTGCTATTCTTTTATCGGCAGCACCGCAAAGCATATGCTCGAGGTCATCAAGGAAGAATGGAATCTGTCAAGCTCCATTGAAGAGCTGATGAGCGCAAACGAAGAAGCAAAAAAGGAACTTTTGCAGCAGGCAGGTTATCCTGGCATAAAGGGTATACGCCCGCTGATGGAAGCGCTAAATAATGACGGCTATAAAATCGCAATCGCATCCTCCTCCCCGATAGAGGATATCCTTGACACGGTGGAGCGCCTACAACTTGGCAGCTTCGTCAAAAAGACCGTTTCCGGAATGCAGGTTGCACACCCAAAACCGGCTCCCGACATATTTCTTGCCGCGGCAAAAGAATTAGATGTCCTGCCGGAAGAATGTCTTGTAATCGAAGATTCCACCAATGGTCTGAACGCAGCAAAAGCAGCCGGTATGGCAAGGCTCGCTTTTCAAAACCCGAATTCTGGAAAGCAGGATCTTTCCTCTGCAAATTATATAGTGGAAGGTTTTGATGAGGTCACACCGTACTTTCTTTACTATGTTTACCAACATGCACACAACCTGCCGGCGGTAATCACCTCCACTTCCCGCCTTACCTTGCGCGAACTTTCCCTAAAAGATATGCAGGGGCTTCACAATATCCTGAGTGAACCATCCACATCCCGTTTCTCAGGGGAGCCCGCACGCATGATTGGGGAACTTATAAAACTGCACAAAGCTTATATCCCGGCAGCATACCATTTCCGCGGTTACGGACTGTGGGGCATATTCTTAAAATCAACCGGGGAACTGGTCGGACGGTGTGGTTTTGAACTATCGGAAGCCGAAGTTTCCCCGGGTATTGAGCTCGGCTACCTGATCAGCGAAAAACACCGCAATAATGGTTACGCCTTTGAAGCCGCCAACGCATGTTTGTTATTATGTAACCGGCTCGGACTCCCCGAGGTCTTTTCCGTTGTCCAAAAAGACAATCCCGCTTCGCTCCACCTCTCAGAAAAACTTGGAATGCGGGCGGTAAATGAAATAATGCGAAACGGAAATCCCTGCACTGTATTTCGCTATGAGGCACCTTAAAATCACGAGCAGATACAAAAATATTATTTAGAATAGTAAAATAAGGCGAACAAAAACCGGCAAGATTTACCTGCCGGTTTTCGTCCATATAACAGTAATATAAAAATGCTACCTTGTAGTCCCCGCACCGTTATTTACACCGCCGTTGTTTGTTGTCCCACTTCCGTTCCCGGCAGCACCATTGTTTGTAGTGCCGTTCCCGTTATTGTTCGCGCCGCCGTTCGTGATATCATCGACCGCATTGTCAATCCCGTTAATCACATTATCCACGCCGTCCTCAATCGCCCCGGAAACACCGTTACCGTTGTTATTGTCATCTCCATTAGTACCGTTATCCCCGCCGGTTGCACCGCCTGTAGGTCCACCAGTAACACCGCCGGTCGGTCCCCCGGTCACACCCGAGTTTGTCCCGTCTGTACCTGCGCCACCGGTCGGGCTTACGGTACTGCCTTCATTCCCATCCGACGGGGTCTTTGTCGGCTTGCGGTCATCATCCACGGCATTCTCATCCGTCGCGGAATTATTGTTATCCGGGTTGGAAGAACATGCTGTCATCCCTGTTATGGCAAGACATCCGCAAAGTATCAACGCTAAAATTTTGCCTTTCATGAAATCTCTCCTCCTATAAAGTATTTTCTCATTTCCGGTTAACTGCACCCGCTTTTATGGAACCGCTAACCCGGAAACCTATAAAAGGGGCATTCGCGGAAGCATCTGGAAATTTTTCCGCCCCTTTCACACTTTTAGTATCCGCCGAAATCATGAAATTATACAAAATCTAAACGCCTCTAAAACAAAAAACCAAGTATCAATGCATCTCTGGCATATACCTGCGAAAATGGTATGGCAAAAGGTTTCTCTGCAATTTTTTGTTTTCCCTTTCCTCCACCGAAATCGTTTCAAAAAATAATTTCCACATTTTTTCAAATCTCTTATCACCGGCAGAACGATGAAACAACTGCCGGTCTTCCTCCTCAGAAAGACCACGCAGGAAAAACGGTTGGTCTTTACAGTGGAATGCCGCCTTTTTGCGCGCGGTATCATAAATAATAAAATTCTCCCCCGGAAAACGGTCTTCAAAATGGGGTGCAACAATCTCAAGAAGATCATTCTTAGGTGAAAACCTGGCAAGAAGCACCCCGCCATCCTGCTCCTCAAAACGCAGGAACCCAAGATATTCATGTGCCTCATGCCTCACACCCCTGTTCATCTCAAACACTGCGCGCACATACGGATCGGCTAAATCCTTTAAAACCCGCCCCCCTGCACGGAATGCTCCCGGAAGCATATGGTATACACAATCCGCCTTCTCCTGGTTCGTCGAGTAAAGCGCGCCAAGCATAACCTCTAAGACCTCATCCGAAATTTTTCTGCGGATTGCCCCTGCCACCTTCTTTGCCTGTCCCGAATCCGGTATCACTGTATGGTACTCACTGAACAACAGCATATCCCCGCCCCCCGCAGAAGGCACCGTCAGATGGATGTATTCATGTCCATATGCTGCGTCCCACGCCTGGTAAATCCCGGAAAGTATCCCCTCGATTGTATCGTCGCACTCATATATGCGGTTCTGTTTTCCCTGCGCTAACAGCATATCCCTTCCCCCGTTCCCGGATCAAGTAATCCCCCCACATCAAAAAGTGACATCTGCCGGTAAGTAACCGGGTCATGGTGCTCGGAAAGCTTTCCGGGCAATGCATCCACCAGGTGCTTTACAATATAATCTTCCTCAATCTTTGTCGGATAGAGCATCCGCCCGGAACAGGTAATAAAATAAAGCGCCCGTTTAAGCACCACGCCAAGCTTTTTTAAATCATCAAATCCAAGCACTGCGCTCCTTCTTGCCCCCACAATCCGCCCGGCGGACTTCGGTCCAATCCCCGGTACACGCAGCAGCTCAAAATAATCCGCCCGGTTGACCTCGACCGGGAACATGTCGAGATGCCCCACCGCCCAATTGCATTTAGGGTCAAGCAGGACATTAAAGTTCGGGCGCTCCTCTGTCAGGATCTCCCCCGCTGAAAAACCGTAGTAGCGCAAAAGCCAATCCGCCTGATACATACGGTGCTCCCGCAAAAGAGGCGGCCCACCGGGGAGCACTGGGAGGTTTGCATCGTCGTTGACACGGACAAACGCGGAGTAAAATACCCGTTTTAAGTCAAAGCGCTGATAGAGAGCCTCCACCACGGACATCACCTCCAAGTCCGTTTCCGGTGTCGCGCCGATAATAATCTGGGTACTCTGCCCTGCCGGAACAAAGCCGCGCTGTCCTTTCTGGGCAGGAGAAAAAGACAATGCCCCGCCCTGTTTTGAAAAAGTCAGATTCCCCCCGCTATCCCTGATCTCCTGCCCTAAAAGTCCCGCATCGCTTTTTTGTTTCTCTTTCCCTGCCCTATCCGACAGCTCTCTCTGCGTATGCCAGTACATGCCCTTATTTCCGCCGCATGCGCCGAGCATCTGCCTGCCCTCGTCTATCCCATTCTGGATTTTGCGCATCGGCATCAGAATGTTTTTCCGGTTTTTATGGGGGGCAAGGTGCTTTAACCCCTCCGCGGTCACAAGTTCCAGGTTCACACTCATGCGGTCTGCATACCAGCCCGCCATCTCCACCAGATCCTCCCCTGCCCCCGGGATTGCCTTACAGTGGATATAACCGTTAAAATGGTATGTTTCCCGCAAGAGGCGCAGGGTCTTCACCATCTGTTCCATCGTCAGGTTCGGGCTGTGCCGGATGCCGGAACTCAAAAACAGCCCCTCAATATAATTCCTGCGGTAAAACTCCATCGTAAGCGTACAGACCTCCTCCGGCGTAAAGGAGGTTCTGACAACATCGTTTGAGCTACGGTTGACACAGTATTTACAATCGTAGATACACTCGTTTGTCAACAATATTTTTAACAGGGAAATACAGCGCCCATCCGCTGAAAAGCTGTGGCATATCCCACATGCCGCGGTATTCCCCACCATCGAATCCGCCCCCTTGCGGGAAACACCGCTCGAAGTACATGCCACATCGTATTTCGCCGAATCGGAAAGAATGCGCAGCTTTTCATAAAGCCCCATATTTTCCTGATAAACCACCGCCATCTTGACACCGCCTTTTTATTTTCCCAGTCTAATCGAACACATGTTCTGTATTTATTATACCAACTTTCTGTATTTTGTCAAGCAATTTTCACTGGGAATTATTTCTATAAAAAGTACAGTGCCATAAACACTCCCGCAATCAAAAGGGCAATAAGACCGCTAAGAAGAACATGTGGTTTCCAGCCCCTCCCCCCCTCGTCGCGCTGCTGTTTATAGCGATAAAAACTACTATATTTTTCCTTGTCCATCCCCGGCACAAAATGGCGCGCCATCCTGCCGCATCCGTAGCTTAACATATCGTAAGTGCCTTTTGATGCCCCCCATGAAAGCGCCCCCGCGCCCACGAACAAAACGCCCGGCACAAAAAAGCTGTCCGAGAGGATGCGGAATATTTCCGCCCTCTCCCCCGCCGAAAACAATCCGCCTTTTACGGACATAATAAGGGCAATGACAAGAATCACCCCCATGCAAATTAAATAATAGGTCCGCTTCTTCATTGCCATTGCCCCCTTATTCTTATTGATAAATTTACCGGGAAAAACATTGATCTATGTTTTTTCCCACAGTGCCCCGCCCTTTAAACTTGCGGGTACCTGCCCTATTTCAATTCCTTCTTATACTTTTCAAACTCCGCATTGTTGCACTGGATAAAATGCCCCGGCTTAATCTCCCTAAGCGTCGGCTTATCCACCGAATAATCATGTTCTGCAAGCGGGTTGTACACAATGCGCACGCGCTGTTTCTCATAGATCGGGTCCGGCAGCGGTATCGCTGAAAGCAGCGATTTTGTATATGGGTGGAGCGGATTCTTAAACAGCTCGTCAGACGGTGCCAACTCCACAAGCTTGCCGAAATACATAACGCCAATGCGGTCGGAAAAATATTTCACAACCGAGAGGTCATGCGCCACAAACATAATGGTTAAGCCAAATTTTTCCCTAAGTTCATTTAACAGATTAATAACCTGCGCCTGTACGGAAACATCGAGTGCCGAAACCGGCTCGTCCGCAATTATCATCTCCGGGTTCATAATAATGGAGCGCGCCACACCAATGCGCTGGCGCTGACCGCCCGAAAACTCATGCGGGTAGCGGGAGGCATGCTCCCTTACCAGCCCGACTAATTCAAGCATCTCGTAGACCTTCTTATCAATCGCTTCCTTGTCGCGCTCACCTTTTATAATCAAACCCTCGGAAATAATCTCCCGCACTGTAAGACGCGGGTCAAGCGAGGCAATCGGGTCCTGGAAAATCATCTGGATCTGGGTCACAAGCTTGGTGCGCTTCGCTTTGCGCAGCTCATCCTGGTACTCCTTTTGCAGCTTCTCCCTCTGACCTGCCGAAGCCTTCTCGATCATCGGCTCATATTTTTCCTTCACCTCTGCCACGCGCTTTTCCGCATACATCCTGTCACAGTTTTTCTGGTCGCGCTTCGCCGCTTTTATGGCGGCTTTTTGCTCCAGAATAAAATCGTCCAGTTCTTTCTTCAGCTTTGCCGCCTGCCCCGCATCCACTGAAGCCGCCTTCTCCTTGTATTCCGCCTTCTTTTTAGCGATCGCATCCTGGTATGAGCGGATGCCCGCACCAATTCGGATTCCCTTAAAATAAATATTTCCGGAGGTAATATTGTACAGTTTGATGATCGAGCGCCCCGTTGTGGTTTTCCCACAGCCGGACTCACCTACCAGCCCGAATACCTCACCCTTCTTGATATCAAAACTGACATCATCAACGGCCTTTAATTCGGACTTTCCCATCCTAAAGTACTGGCAAAGATGTTCCACTCTCAGCAAAACTTCATCTTTCTTATCTTCCATCTTCTGCCTCCCTCCTGTTCTTCATTCTCTCGATCCTTGTGGTCACAATCTTAGGCGGTGCAACCTTAGGCGCATCCGGGTGCAGCAGCCATGTAGCAGCATAATGCGTGTCGCTGATCCCAAACATCGGCGGTTCCTTCTCAAAATCGATCTTTAACGCGTACTTGTTGCGCGCCGCAAACGCATCACCCTTAGGCGGGAAAATCATGTTCGGCGGTGTGCCAGGAATTGCATCCAGTTTCTCCGTTGTGTCAAGATCCGGCATGGAGGAGAGCAGTGCCCAGGTATAAGGATGTGCCGCCTCATAGAAAATATCCTGCGCCGTGCCGTACTCCACAATCTTGCCCGCGTACATAACCGCCACGCGGTCCGCCATATTTGCCACAACACCCAGGTCATGTGTAATAAAGATAACGGAAATGTTCCTCTCCTTTTTAAGCCGGTTAATCAGCTCAAGTATCTGCGCCTGGATTGTAACGTCAAGTGCCGTTGTCGGCTCGTCACAGATAAGAATATCCGGGTTTGCCGCCAGCGCGATCGCAATCACAATACGCTGCCGCATACCGCCTGAAAATTCAAATGGATACTGGTTGTAACGGGTTCTCGGCTCCGGTATGCCGACCTCCTCCATCAGCTTGACCGCCTTCTCCTTCGCCAGTCGTTTTGTTACTTTCTGAACCACACCGCTCGCATTCTCTTTTAAATAATCGATCACATTTACCGTTTCCGCAGCAAAATCGCGCTTCTCCTTCGCCGAAAGAATCTCCTTATAATGGGAAATCAGGCGGTCAACCTGCATCAGGATATTTTGTTTTGCCAGCTCAAGATCCGTGTAGGATGCCGGGACAACCTGCCAGTCGGGCTCCTTGCCCTTTTCCACAAGCGTGTCGTACTTCGCCTTCTGCTTGGCATAACGGTTCTTTTCCTTCTCGTTTTTGCGGATGCCGTCAAAATATTTATTGATCTCACTGCGCAGCCCCGACCCAAAGGTATAGACAAGACTGTCCTTTCTGATCTCCATATGGTCGATCGTCCCAAAAACTTCCTTTGCACAGAGTTTGCAGGCTTCGTCGCACTCCTTCTTATCAAGGTTTTCCCTCTCAAATACAGCGCGCTTGGACTCGAGAAACTTCACTGCTTTTTCCTTTGCCAGGTTAGCTTTTTCCGCCGAATAAATCAGTGCTTTCTTCGCATCATCGATAAATGCAAGCATAAAATTATCATCCAGGTACTTGCGCATATAAGCATTCAGTTCCGGTATCGGCTTATCCGGCACTGCCTTGCCCGCAAATGTTTCATAGTATCCAAGCGCAAAGAAATTTGGCTGTGCAAGTGCAAGCGCCGCTTTCAGGATCGGTAACATCTCCTCCATCGCCGCCACGGTCTTTTTGTAATCCTTCGAATCCTTTTCCGATGCCACAAGCGAAGGAAGACTGTCCGCCAAAGAAACCAGACGCGCCCCATCCTTACTTACAAGATACTTATGGCACGCGCCCTTTGCCAGTTTCGCCACATCCTGTACCCTGACTTTTACATCCTTATCAAATTTCTTCCCCAGTTCAAATACGAGGTTTTCAAGCTCTGAAACCGCTTCCTCGGCGGATTCCCTCGCTTTGTTATAATTCTCTTCAAGTTCGATATGCTTGTATTCAAATTTATTGAAGTCCTTGCATTTCTGTTTCAGGGCAGCCGCCTTAGCTACATCGCTCTTAGCGCTCGACTCAATCATGTTCTCCTCAAGCATTTTCAGGTAGCTGTTAAAATTCCTGCGGCATTCCTTGCGGCGCGCCTTATTCTTCAGGATCATTGCCTCGGTTAGCTGCCGTCCGATCTTTACAATCGGGTTTAAGCTCGACATCGGATCCTGGAAGATCATCGCAATCTTATCTCCGCGAATCCGGTGAAAATCCTCCTCGGTAATCTTTAAGAGATCTTTTCCGTCATAGACAATCTCACCGCCCTCAATAATCGAATTCCCCGCTAAAATACCTAAGATTGCCTTTGATGTGACGGACTTGCCCGAACCGGACTCACCGACAATCGCAAGCGTTTCACCCTTTGCCAGATCAAAACTGATATTCCTTACCGCCTGCACTTTCCCGTTCGAGGTGCGGAAGGAGATAACCAGATTTTTTACCTCAAGTTTTTTTTCCATTTTCTAGTCCTCCATTCCTCTTGTTGACGGGTTAAATGCATCTCTTAGACCGTTGCCGAACAAGTTGAACGAGATCAGCAAAAGCGAGATAAAGATCGCCGGGAAAATCATCGCGTGCGGCGAGGTGGTTGCCACGCCCTGCCCCTGCGACATCAGCGTCCCGATCGTAGTGCCAGCAAACTCCGACAGATTTACGATATTAAGGTATGTCATATTCGTTTCGGAATTGATTACGCCTGGGATAACGAGTGCACAGCTTGTAATAATGGTTCCCATCGAGTTCGGGAAAATATGCTTGAACATCAGCCTCTTATCCGATGCGCCAAGGGTTCTTGCAGCAAGTACATACTCCTGCCCCTTAAACCGGTAGAACTGCTTTCTTACAAGCGCGGACATCCCGATCCAGCCCGTCAGGATATAGGCAAACAGGAAGGAGCCTACCACGCCGACCTTGCTTGAGAGGTGGAGCTGGAAAAGAGTCACGCACACAATAAAAGGCAGACCACTTAACACATCCACAATTCGATCCATGATAAGGTCGATCTTCCCGCCGTAATAGCCCTGTATCGCACCGTAAATCGCGCCGATAAAAAGATTGATCGCGGATACCAGAACGGCGAATACAAGCGAAAAACGCGCGCCGACACCGATTGCCATAAACAGATCCTGCCCCATTACATTCGTCCCAAATACATAGCGCGGCTCATGGCCGTTTTTATAAATATAATAATTGTAGTAACAAAAACGTGCCGACACCGCACCCGATTTATGCACGCTGTAAATCCAGTCACCAGGGTCGCCCTCAATGCGCTGGCTCGTATACGGCGCACCTTCTATTGCCGCATTTGAGGAGTAGGCAGGAATCCAGTCGCCATTCTCATCCTTGACCGGCGTTCCCTTTGAATCCTTTACCTGATACCAGATTGCCGGGTCATTGTCAATGCCCGCAATATCCTTCGCCTCAACCCACGGATAGATTACTTGTATTCCGGTTTCATCCTGGAAGCGCTGGATATCTGCAAATTCCTCGTAGGAAAATGTCTGCGTGCGGATACCGACCGCAAAATACTGATTGAGTTTCAGCTTGTAATACTTTGTAACACGTATCTGACCGCGGTACTTGGACTCAACCTCCTCCGTCCCAAGGATAGCAAGTACCGGGTCCATCCCCGTTTCTTTTCCAATTGCGTGCCATTTGTCGAGCGACTGCTCGTTCTGGCTTGTCAGTACCTTCCCGCCGTTTAAAAAGTTGTAGCCCTTCTTTGCCATCTTCTCAACATAGGGAGGATAATTCTGGTAAATTACATCCTTATCTTTAATCGTGTAGGAGGAAACAATCGGGGAAAGTATCGCAAACAAAACCAGCAGCCCGATAATCCACGCCGCCACCACGGAAGACTTGTTTTTCTTGAACCTTAAAAATGCGTCCGCAAAAAATCCCCTTGCCTTCGTCTCCATTTTTTTATCATGTAAAACCGCATCGAGCTGGGCAAATTCAAACAGCTCCTTCGGAATCTTTTCAAATTTGTTTTCCATCTGCCTGACCTCCGTTCTTATTTCTTCGAACCCATACGGATACGAGGATCAATAAAACTGTAACTGACATCCACAACAATCGCGGCGATAAGTCCGATACTTGTATAGAACACAGTCAGCATCATAAACAGCGGATAATCCGGTGCCTGGATAGAATTTAAATAAAGTGTGCCAACACCCGGAACCGAGAAAATCTTCTCGATAATCAGGGAGCCGCCCAAAATACCGATAAACTGACCAAAAATTGACGGGAGAACCACCACCATACAGTTCTTTAACGCATGGCGCACAGTCGCCTGTGTCTTTGTCAGTCCCTTTGTGCGGGCGAGCAGCATAAACTCGCTGGTAAGAACCTCCGTCAGCTCCGCACGCGTTGTGCGCGTAAAGCCCGCGATTACGCCAAATGACAGGGACATAACCGGCGGAAGCATACTTTTAAACATGCTCCACGTAAAGAAATCCTTCCCCGCATTCATCAGAGGAGGCAGCAGGTTCAATTTATAATAGAAAACATACTGGATAATAAATGCGTACACGAACGACGGCACAGAAATCACAACCATTGTCAGGGTCGAAATCGAGTGGTCAATCCACGTATTCTTTTTTAATGCCGCAAAAATACCGAACAATATCCCGATTGGGATACTGAATAAGATAGAATAAATATTAACAATCATTGTCGCAGGTAACTTATCCAGGAAGATGTTCGCAACATCGCGCCCAATATAGAGTTTGTCACTAACCCCCCAGTCAAACTTCGTAAAGATATTTTTCAGAAAAATACCAAACTGCACCATATATGGTTTGTTATACCCGGCAGCCTCGCGCTGCAGTTCCACAACCACCGAATGCGGATCCTCCGCCGGAAGCGGCGGCAGCGGCAGCATACGAATCAGCACAAAGCAGAGCCCCGTAATAATAAACAGGGTCATGAACATCAGCAAAATTCTTTGTGTTATATATTTCCACATAAAACATCCTCCGATTTCCCAGCTCTCATCCGCAAAGTCCCATTGCCCGTCCCAAACTGCCCCTTGTGCTGGTTCTTAGAACAACAGTGAAATACAGGATATTTCCAGACCAAATACAGGGACTTGCGCCCCTGTATCCGATCTGAAACATTCCTGATTCTTCCTGAAAGCCAAAGATTTTAGTAGCTTAATTCCCCACCGTTCGCTGCTACGAACTCTCTCCATTCTTTCTCCGTGTAATTGTACTTCAGGTACGCGATACCACCGCGACTCATGATCGGGCTGTATTCTTCTACCACGTAGTAAAGCTGCTGGGACAGAAGGCTCATACCTGCATCCTGGAGCATCGGGATATAATCGTATGTCTGGAGAACCTTACCCTCAACACCCGCAAGGATGGTAAGTCTTGTATCAACCTCTGCCATGCCGTCGCCAAAGTTCACCGGTCCTACCGGGGACTCCACTGTTGCGCCGTTGAGCGCATCGGACCACTGCTTTAAGTTCATTGTGATCGTCTGCATATTCGGTGTCTGTCCAAGCGGTGCAATATCAACAGTAAGGGTGAGATCCGCCTTTGTCGCATCAAACCACTTTCCGTCATACTGACGACCCGGATCGGTATAAAGTTCAGACAAACCGAACGGGTCAAGCGTGGAACCAGTCCAGCCTGCAAGTACCACATCGGAAAGACCGCTCTTAATCTTATCCGACCAGGAGTTACCATAAGGTGCGGACTCGAAGAACTCAATCTTGCCTTCAAATGGTGTGCCGACAAGAACTTCTGCCAACTTTTCATTCAGGTAATCAACTGTCTTTGTGATAAACGAACTCGCTGCGGAAACACAGTACTCAATACGAACAACCTGATCCGACTTGCCATCCCCGTCCGCATCGGTGATATAACCTTTCTCAATCGCTTCCTTAAATGCCTGGTTATAAAGTTCCTTTGCTGCAACCGGGTCATAACCTGTGATGGATGCCACCGCATCATCAAGGCTCGCATACTTGGAAACATCCACACTGTAGAAATCACAGAGTACCTGCTTTGCCTGGTCGGTATCGCGGTATCTTGCACCTGTATCCGGATCATAGATATAAGAAGTACCAATCAGACCGTAACCGCCGGAACGCGCCGGGGAAATGCTCGCACACAGAAGTTCCTTGTCATACGTAACCGCGATCGCCTTGCGGAAGGACTCGAGCGACATAGTTTGCAGATCGTACTTAGCCGTATCAAAATCTGCCGCTGACTCCCTCTGGTTGATCGCATCCAAAAAGCCATTGAAAATGAAAAAGTACAATGTCGCTGCAGGAGTTACATGTACGAACTCAGAATTGCGGTATGCATCAAAGTCCTCAGAACCAAGGCCATAACTAGCAAGCTCGCCCTTTAAGAACATCTGCTTCTGTGTTGCCGGCTCATTGATAACCTGTGTATCGATTACCTCGGTCATATACATGCGGTAAACCTGGCCATCGGTCGGATCCTGGTATTTGTGCAGCTCATCCGTATAACCGTACCACTTTTCATTTTTCTCGAGACGAAGTGCCTTGTCGGTCTGATAGCTGGTCAGCTTATACGGACCGTAGGACATTGTAGTTTCAACGCCCGTATTGTAGTTGGTCGTAAATGTGCCGTTGGTTTCCTTCTTGCATGCCTCATAGTACGGCTCGTATACCAGCCAGTTGCTGGTCAAGCTATAGTAAAGCTGGAAGCCTGAGAGCGCCTTGTCGAAAACTATAGTAATCTGGTAATCGCCGCTCTTAAAAAGACCGACATTACCGTCATATTCAATCTCCGGGTGGAACTCATCATCTATGGAAAGATAGAACGCTAACTGCTCCCATGTTTCTGCGCTCCAGCTATCCGTCGTTGTCCCGGTAAATGCAAACAGGGCATTAAGATTTTCTTCCGTCACCGGTACAAGGCCTTCCTTGTCCGCCTGCGGCTCAAGGATATCCCAGCATCCTTCATCCTGGATATAACCGCCCTGCGCATAAAGAGCTTTCAGGCTGGTACCGCCAAGCCACGCATATCCCTCATCGATGTCAATATAAACATTCTTGCCATCCGCCGTCTTGTATAAGCCGTCATCGCCTTTAACCAGGTCGGCAATCTCATACTTCACCGTCTCGGCATCCGTGCTGTTTGCAACTTTCGTTGTTCTGCCGCCGTAGAAATATTCCTCTGCACCTGCAATACTCTTAGAACCGGTAAAATAATCCGCTGCGCGGTAGTTTAACATCTTAGGGTCAAGAAGCTGCTTCATGGAATATACATAAGTATCCGCATTGATTGGCGTGCCATCCTCCCAGCAAGCGTTCTGGTTCAAGTCAATCGTGTAAGCATAACCTGAAGTCGCGCTTTCCGGAATCTGAAACTGCGGGTGGGATGCCTTAATCTGCTCGGTCACATCCACCGGGTCGCTCGCTGCCATCTCCGGGATGATTTTATAACCCTGATAAGGCTCCCTGCCCTCCACCGGATGAATCTCATCATTATAAACGAAACTATACAGACCCATATCAATCCAGCCTGACATATAAGAATCATCATTGGTCTGATAATCTAGCGGGTTCCAGTAAGCAGGCAGAAGGGATACATAATCCTTGTAGATATAGTCCGCAATCGGCTCCGCTCCCTGAGTAGGCTCCGGTGTTCCCGGCTCCCCCTCATCCGGGGTGTTGCTATCATCCGGGGTATTCGTTACCCCCGGCTCCCCCGTCGTTCCCTGTGTATCCGGGGTCGGGGTTGCATCCGGGTTCTCCTCATCCTTGCCACAGGCAGCCATCGAAAACAGCATCGCTGTAGAAAGAGAAAGAGCGAGAGCCCTCGTTGAAATCTTCCTCATAATGTTTTCCTCCTTAAAAATAGTTTCCTTCCATGCACTTCTCCTCTTTAATACTTTACACAGCTCAAGCAATTACAACAAAAGGAATGAATAATAATATACCCACTCCTTTGTGAAATACCCCGTATAAAATATTTTATTGTGCATGTGAATTAACGTATACTATAATATTGTTTATTTCGTCGAATGTCAAGAGAAATTTAATTTTTTCTTTTTTTGCGCATCCTTAAAGCATAAGCACAAGCACTTGCACACCTTGTACAAACCGGGTATTTCCCAATATAATTCCTGCTGCGTCCGCGGTGCAAAGGTGACAAAAAACAGCTTTCTGACACGCCCCGGATTATTTGTCAGAAACCCCGAACCCACATCCTGTTTCCCCATATAATAATATGAGATTCCCTTTTTACAGGAGGCAACATGGGAAAATTCCACAGCTTTGCCGCACCGCAGGAAAACCCGGTTTTGTCGGCGCTTGACCCGTCCGCCTGCTACCTGATCCAGTTTATGTTGGAGGACGGGAAATTTGGGGTCCAACTGGTTTATTATGACAGCATCCTGGAATTATACTGCGCGATATGCTTTGTGACCCCCGCCGCCATGGAAGGCAGAAAAACCGACGAAAACCAAAAAACTGATTTCGGGGAAGAGGGCTTTTTCAGAACTGCGGGATGGATTGATGCCATGCTCGATTCCTTCTTTACAGAGCATGTACCGCTTGCCATATCGGGCATCCCCGCCCTTAATTTCGACCCGGAACTTCGAAGCAGACTGCTGCGTCATCTGACCGACCGCTGTTCCAAAAACGGTCTTCCCCTGGTAATCTTACCATAAATAGCACAGAGTAATGCCCGCCTTTTTAAGAGCGGGCATTCTTTGCCTGTAAAGATCATGCTATTATTTTACAATTTTTTTCATCTCTAAAAACCCTAGCGCACTATTTCCCTAACACGCAAATTCTTTAGCGCGCGTATTACATAATATGCCAACACCGTATTGAAAGGGAGCTGGATCAGGCTCTTGATCGCGCGCGGCACAAAATAAAACCAGAATCCCCTGCCGTATATCTTAACACACCAGATTGTCCCGAGAAGCATCTGCACCACGACCGCCACAAAAAGCATCGTCAAAAAACAGCGCAGCAAAAATCCCACGTCCACGGATTTCTCACGCAGCAAAGCAAAAAGATTCATAAGGACAACCGCGGCAAATCCCACACAAATTAACAAAAATGCCGGTCTGACCGCCAGGACTGCCCTCTCGTTATACACGGGCAAGAGCATCCAAAGACATGCCAAAACACCGAGCAAAATAACCGCCACACGCCGTCTGCACAGACAGAACACTGCCCCGGAAAGCACTAGGACCAAAGCAACAACCGCAAGCGTTTTCGGGCTTGTGCTCGCGCAGTTAAGAACCTTTCCTGCCACATAGGAAAAGGCAGTCCCCGAATTAATGACTTCCCGCCCGACTGTATCCGCTGCCTTTGTTGTCACATCGAGGAATGGCAGCAAAAACCATCCCGCAAGCATTACAGCATATATTACCATACATAGATAATCAACCACACGGGCAAAATTCTTCTTTTCCCCGCCCGCTTCTTTCGCCACTTCCCTGGGTGCCCTCTTATAAAAGGCAAGCCCGTAGAGCAACCCGCCGATTGCCGCGTTTAATGTCCATCCAAAAAAATAACCCCCGACCGGCTTTAACACAAATTGCAGGATATCGCCAAGTGCCCCTGTTACAAGCGCCATCCACGGTCCAAACAAATACCCTGTCACAACATTTGTAATAAACGAGATGCTAAATTTCACTGTCTGGGTCAGATAGATTCCAAGCACCATCGCCAGGATTATATGCAGTGCCAACAGCATCCCTGCAATCACAATTGCCCTGACATTTTTAAATACTAGCACCGAATCCCTAAAGTTCCCTGCCATACCCTGCGCGCTCCCATGTGCCGCGCCATTCATTTCCTGTCGCATAACCAATCCTCCTTTTTTGCTGCGATTGCCAGAATAATGCCAACTATTTGCAGACTGCACCGCCATATGCCGCATATCCACATACCACTCCCAAAATATAATTGCGGATTTGCGCACAAAAAAAGCCTGCCCGGAAATGGACAGACCTATCCCTTCATACGGCCATGCAGGCGTACTACAACAAAAAGCAAAACTGGTTGCCAGTTGTAGCAGCGGGATGCGGGATCTGCACCGCAAGATAACTTTTCGTCCACGCAACAACTCCCCGTCTGCATGGCACTTAACGCGCAAATCCCTACTCTGCTCAATTTGTTAGACGAGTGCATTATAGCACGGTAACAGACAGATTGCAAGAGGACAAAAAAATTTTTAAACCGCCCTCCCCTTGCCAACCACAAAAAAAAATCGTATCATAACAGCATCAGCCCGCCCGGCGGGATACAGACTATTTATATTACGGAGGTATATGATGCTTACCTATTCCTTATCAGACACCGGTACGGACAGCCTTTATGTTTACCTGTACAAATGCATTAAAAATGATATCCTTCGCGGCATACTTACCGCCGGCACAAAACTCCCGTCAAAGCGCAGCTTCGCTAAGAATCTTGGCATCAGCAATATCACTGTGGAGAATGCCTACAGCCTGCTTGTATCGGAAGGCTATATTTTCTCCCTGCCAAAACGGGGATATTTTGTTTCGGATATCACATTCCCTGAAAACCACCCCTGTTCCTGTTATTATATGGAAAATATTTCCAATTCATCCCCCGACTGCCCTCCCCCATATGAACCTTCCACTTCCCCTGCGGTCTTTGCCGATTTTGTCAGCAACCGCACGGCACCGGAAAGTTTTCCTTTCTCCATCTGGGCAAAGCTTCTGCGCGAAACCATTTCCGCTAAAAGTGAGGAACTTTTGACAAACCCTCCCTGCGGCGGCACCATCGAACTGCGCGAAGCCATCTGCGCACACTTAAAACAATTCCGCGGCATGAATATCCATGCGGACCAGGTGATTATAGGTGCGGGGACGGACTATCTTTACAGCCTTCTTCTTCTATTACTTGGGCGGGATAAAATCTATGCGGTTGAAAATCCCGGTTATACAAAAATTGAAAAAGTTTACCGCAGCCACGGTGTTGACTGCCGCTTTATCAATATGGATTCCTCGGGCATCCTGGTGGAAGAATTAAACCAGAAAGGTGCGGATATTGCACATATATCCCCCTCCCACCATTACCCGACCGGCATTATCACATCCGTGCGCCGCCGCTATGAACTGCTTGGCTGGGCTGCCGCACATCCCTCCCACTATATTATCGAGGATGATTACGACTCTGAATTCCGCTTTGCGGCTCGCCCGATTCCAACCCTTCAAAGTATAGATAAAACGGAGCGGGTAATATATATCAATACCTTTACCAAGAGCTTGGCCTCCACCATCCGGATCAGCTACATGGTGCTGCCGCCCCACCTGCTTTCCCGCTTTTACGAACAACTTTCCTTTTACTCGGGAACCGTTTCCAATTTCGAGCAGTACACACTGGCAAAATTTATCCGCGACGGCTATTTTGAAAAACATATCAACCGTATGCGCAACCATTACCGCGCCATCAGGGACGCTTTGCTTTGCGCAATCAAAAAAAGCCCGCTGGCTTCGCGCAGCACCATTACCGAGGAGAGCGCGGGGCTGCATTTTATTTTAAAAATTGATACAAAGCTTCCCGACCAGGAATTGGTTAAAATTTCCAGTTCCCATGGGCTTCATATTTCCTGCCTCTCGGAATATTACCACGGATTAAAGCCAGAAAACCATATGCCCCACCTCTCGCATGCCATAGTAATGAATTACTCCGGTCTTAGAAAAGAAGATATAGAAGAAGCCGTGCGGCGGCTTTGTGAAAGCATCCTCACGGCGGACTAAATGTTTTTGCCTGCGAGAACCCGCAACACCCGTATGGCTAACAGCCCCATAAGCATACCGGTGAACACCCCCGCCACCACAAGTACCGGGAGATAATAAAATACCGCAGTACTCCCCGCTGCCCACGCTGCTGCGGCAATCTGCCCGATATTGTGCGCCACGCCGCCCGCGATACTTAATCCAACCGCCGAAAATCCTCTCCTCCTTTTTAGCAAAAGCATTACAAGATAGCTTAATATACCCCCCGCCAGGCTGTAGAGCAGTGACAGCCCGCTGCCAAACAGCAGGGCGGATAAAAGAATGCGGGACAGCGAAATTAAGAATACATCCCCAGGCCGCAGAAGGTAGAGCCCCGACACGACCACAAGGTTTGCCAGCCCAAGCTTAACGCCGGGCACACCAAAATGTACTGGCAGTATGGCTTCAACATAACTGAATATCATTGCCAGTGCAACAAGCGCCGCACAGGTTGCAATCCTTTTCGCCATGTGTTTTCCTCCCGAAATTTTATCGTACACTAATGCACTACAGCATCCAAATCCTCCTTTTTCCCATCCCCGCTTTCCTCCCCTGTCACCTCAAGCACAAGCCTGTGCGGCAGGCATACAATAACCTGTCCTTTTCCCGTGATTTTTCCCTGGCGGATACAGTATCCATCCGGGCAGTCCGCCTCTGAAATCCACGCTGCACCATCCTCGATATATACCATATTATAGCCGGAATCCTGCCCAATGCGGATTTTCTCTTTACCGGAAAGCGGGTATGTTCCGTATAGTTTCCCGTCAACCGTTATGCGGACCCATCCCCCCGTACCACTTTTTACAGGGCGCAGCACAAAAAAGAGCAGGCATGCCGCAAAAAGCAGGAAACATGCAAGCAAAATGTCCTTTTTCTTTATTCCCATACCCGTAAACCATCCCTTCCGGATACCTGTTTATGGCTCCACCGGTATTATTGTATATGGGAGCGCGGAGGAAAAATCTGCGTATATTCCTTCCGTCACATACAATTCCCCCTCTTCCGTATATAATACCATATCAAACTCGGTGCTATGTTCCCTCCAAAATTCTACCGCCCGCTCCATCCCCATAATAAATACCGCGGTGGACAGCCCGTCCGCAAGCGTCCCGTCCGCACTTACCACGGTTGCACAGAGCAGCCCTGCTCCTGCCGGATAGCCAGTTGCAGGATCAAGGATATGGTGGTAGCGCACCCCGTCCTGCTCAAAGTAGCGCTCATATCCACCCGATGTTACAACCGCCAGATCCTTAGCCTGCAAAACCCCGAGATACTCCTTCCCCCCCTCCGGGTTTTTCAGACCGATACGCCACGGGCTGCCATCGGGTTTTGTCCCGAACACCTGCACATTTCCCCCGAGGCTTACCAATCCACCGGTAAGACCCGCCTTTTTGTAGATTTCCATTATGCGGGCAGCGGCATACCCCTTCACAATCCCACCCAGGTCAACCTGCATCCCTTCCACATTATACTTAATGCTTCCTTCCTCCTTATTAAAAAGCACCCCGGACGCACCCGTCTTTTCCAAAATCCCGGATATTTCCGAAGCATCCGGAACGCGGTATTGCCCATCCATAAAACCCCAGACCCGCATAAGGGGATATACTGTGATATCGAAAGCTCCCCCCGTCATTTCCCATAATTGTACTGCGCGCTGCAATAAATCAAAGGTTTCCCCCGATATTTCCCCGCCCCCAGATTTATTTGCCTGATATATTTCACTTGTTTCCTTTTCGGTGGAAAACATCCCCTCGAGCCGGTAAACCTCCTCCTGCGCTGCCAGAACGGCGGCATTTGCCCGCTCCTTTTCCCCGCAGGCAACCACCCGCATAAACGTATCCATCGCAAAAAATTCAAGTTCCGCTTCAAAATCCTCTTTTCCCGCCGACTCCCCCCTAAAGCTGGCACATCCGGAAAATAAACAGACAACAAAAATAAGCGCACCTGCAAGCGCTGCGATACACGCATATTTTTTCAATGTATATCCCTCCCCCTCAAACCTTTATAAGGAATATTTTACTGTTATAAGCGCCAATGCATTATTGATTATAACAGAAATCTTGGCTGCTGACAACCATCGGTTTTCCTTTGCAGATTTGATAGGTTAAACCTCACGAAAAACAGTGCTGCAAAAGAGCTGTTGAAATATCCAAATTTTTCAACAGCTCCCTCGCAGCACTGAATTTTGCAGGCGGCGCGCCCCTTAGTCCTGTGGTACAGCCATGGCTAGCTGCATAATGCTTTCGCCCTCCTGCCAAAGACGCAGATATGCCTTTTTGCAGCGCTCAAACATTGCGAACGCCTGCTTTGCTTTTACCTCGTCCCCATACACTTTCCAACACCCGGTGCACTTGCAACACCGCCCGCCATACCGGATAAATCCTTTTACATCCCCCGGCGGATACCCTAAAAACAGACCGATCTCATGTGGAAATTCCCCGCCTTCCATCAGGCGCTCACGAAGTCTTGCAATTGCGCCCTCCTCCTCTTTTGTGCTGTAACCATAATTCACAAGAATCTGTTTTGCCTCCGGTACCATCAGGTCGCGCTTTAGTTCCCCGCTGCGGTATACATATACCAGCGCGCTTCCTTTTTTCCTTAGCAGGCACAGCCTTATTCCTTTTTCCCTAAAGCATCGATTTAGACGTGCCAGGCTCCCGCAAAGCCCGGGAAGCATTTCTTTTGGGCAGGAAAACAGGCTTGCAGTTTTTAATGAAGCCAATGTGGGCGCACAGTATTCCACCAAATATCTCTCCAGCCGCTCCATCTTCCTCCTCCGCAAGTTCTTTTGCCAGGTTTACAAACTGACCAGCTTTAGCCAGAAGAAATTATAACTTATCGCTCCCCTTTTATATTATCTTCCGCCGGATAAAATTGAATACTGGAAGATAAAGTTATTATTTTTAATTCCGGATTTTGTAAACTGCCCGTTCAAATTTTCTTTAACTGCGGATTCGTCCCATTATACTTTTATACAGACTATTTTACACGGTTTCCTTTTGTTCCAAATAATTTTGATACATCCGTTTGCTGATCTCGGAAGCGGTGTAGAGCGGTCCGCCCGGATATTCGCAGAATATGCGCTCCCCGCGGTACTCCGGATGGGATAAGCGGTAGATATTTTCATAATCAAAAAGACCGTAAAGCCCTTCCCTGTTCTTCTCCATTTCCTCTTCCTGCATCCGCATCATCTCTTCCGCGGTATAAAAACTGCCGATATCCTGGTTCATATATTTTGCCCATTTTGCTTTCTCCGTATCAATATAGGTTGAATCACCTTTTGTTACAGTATAATCCGGCACCCCATTTTTTGTTTCCTGCATAAACTGTGTAAAAGCATCCACATCAATCTTGTTATCAAGAAAATCCCTGAAGAAATTTTCATGCGATGTAAAGCGCAGGTTCCAGTCGCTAGGAAACTGGTTAATAAACTGCATTACCTTACTATATTCTTCCTTGCTGTTAAAACGGATTGACCACTCATAGCCACTATCCACACCTTCCCTGCGGCAGAAAATCCCCTCCTCGGTATAGCAGGTGATATAATGAACCTCTTCCTCCTGATTATTTTGCTGCGGGTATGTCGCCGTCGTATAATCGCTGTTTAAAAGAGCATTCTGCCTTAAATCTTCCTCCGCCTTCTGCTCCCTTTTTTCATGTTCCTCCCGCATCTGTACGCGGATTTCCTCCTGTATCGCATCAAATTTTTCCAGAAGTTTATCCCACTCTTTTTCTGTAAAAGAAGCCGCGCCAATCTGGTAGGTGGGGTCGAATTCCCCCTTTTTAAACCTCACATATAACTCCTCTGTTTTCTTGCGCAAAAATTCCCGATAATCCACGCTCCCCTGGGCATCTTCCTGGGTCTTTCCACCCTCTTTTTCCTGTTCCTGGTACTGTAAAGCCTTGTCACTTTTGTCTACATCTCCTGCAAGTGGATATTCCATCTTCCCACCAACCCTGTAACCTGTTTTTTCCGCTGCCTGCGAAAATGCCTCCTTAACTTTCTCCGGTACATTTGGTGCAAATAATGAAAAATCCATTTCCTGCACCTTCGTTTTTGCCCGGTAAGATGCTGTCTGATACCCGGCTTTGACTGCCATAATATCCATTTTTTTCCTTTCCGCAATCCGTCTGGCATTCGGGACTGCTCCACTTCCCTTTTCGGTCCAAGTGGTTTATTTTTTTGTAGCCCGGCGTGCCCTAAAGCCAGCATATTTAAGGATAAGGATAAAAACAGCGCCATGACTTCCCCTTCCCTCTTAGAAATCACCGCGCCATCCATTGCCCTTTATTATCCTAAAATACTGCCAACAAAAAAACCTGCCGAACCCATTTTATTTATCGGCAGGTTGGGCACAAAATTTTAGCAGAATATCAAAATTTCTTTGTCCCCTCAAATTTTCGTTCCCGTTTTCTGTATATCAGCAGTTAAGCAAACCCCATAGATTCCTATAAAAATTATTTTAACTCTGTATTTTTGATACAACCTCCTCAAGTGAAACGCCATTTTCCTTCGCAATACGTGAAATATCATCATACTCATATTTTCTGCGCTCCACCCCATAGCCGGAGGAAACTTTACAGCGGATGGAACCGTAAACTGTTTCAACCTCCTCGATACGCCGGTCAAGAACATATCGGCTAAGCTTATTCTCACGGATTCCGATGCTTGCCGTATACTTAAAAACAGTCCGGATAATGGCATCCCTGTCGTTCTCACGGTACATAACGCAGAGAAGAACACCGGGGCGTGATTTTTTCATGCCGACCGGCACCGTATATACATCAAGTGCCCCCGCCTCAAATAACCTGTCCATGGCAAATCCGATTGCCTCGCCGGTCATATCATCCACATTACAGCTAAGTTCACATATTTCTTCTCTTCCCGTCCCGGTTTCACCAAGCATCGCGCGGACACAATTGGCTGCTTCGAAATCCTTCTTGCCCATTCCGTAGCCGATATGCTGTATTTTCATTACGGGCATGTCCCCAAACCTGGTGGCAAAATGTTTGATAAGGGCGGCTCCGGTCGGCGTGCAAAGTTCTCCGAGGACACTTCCCCCGTAAATCGGCACATCCTTTAAAATATAAGCCGTGGCAGGAGCCGGAACTGGCAGGATTCCATGGGCACAACGAACCTGCCCGCTGCCCACATGGACGGGTGAAACCACCACCTCATCAACCGCAAGCCGATCCATCAACATACAAACTGCCGTGATATCGGCAATCGCATCCATCGCGCCAACCTCGTGAAAATGAATTTGGGTCACAGGAACACCATGGGCGTGGCTCTCCGCCTCCGCAATCAGCCCATACACCGCCATCACATGATCCTGTATTCTCTCCGGCAGGTTAAGATGCCCTCGTACAATATGTTCAATATCATGCAGCCCACTGTGATGATGGTTATGGTGGTGATGTCCCGATTCGTGGCTGTGGTCGTGGTCATGATGGTGCCCCGACTCATGGCTGTGGTCATGGTCTTGAGGTTGCCCCGACTCGTGGCTGTGGTCATGGTCACTATGGTGCCCCGACTCGTGGCTGCGGTCATGGTCTTGATGCTGTCCTGCCTCGTGGCTGTGGTCGTGGTCATGATGGTGCCCCGACTCGTGGCTGTGGTCATGGCTTTCCTCCTCCTCGCCATTTACCGTTACTGTTATGTGGGTTCCCGTGATACCGCATTTTACGGATGACTCACTTTTAAACACAGTGCCGGGGATTCCAATTGCATTAAGTTCCCTCACAAACCCATCTGCATCCGGCAGCAGTTCAAGCAGCGCGGCTGCCAGCATGTCCCCCGCTGCACCCATACCGCATTCAAGATATAATGTACGCAAAATTATGCCTCCTTCTTTCCCTTCATATGGTTAATCATATTAGCAAGATATCCCGCCCCGAACCCGTTGTCAATATTAACCACCGATACGCCGCTGGCGCAGGAATTCAACATGGATAAAAGGGCGGAAAGACCGTGAAAAGATGCACCGTAACCGACACTTGTCGGAACAGCAATAACCGGGCAGTCCGCAAGACCGCCAATCACACTTGCCAATGCTCCCTCCATCCCCGCAATCGCTATAATCACACTGGCACTCATTATATCATCAAGATGCGCGAGCGTGCGGTGCATACCTGCAACCCCCACATCATACAGACGAACCACCTCGCTGCCGAGAACCATCGCCGTAAGGGCTGCTTCCTCCGCAACAGGAATATCACTTGTTCCACCCGTTGCCACCACGATCTTCCCTATCCCATCCGGAAGAGGCATCTGTCCGATAACCCCGCAGCGGGCATCCTTATAATAATCCAGCGGATGTGATTTTCCAACTTCCTCGGCAGCGTCCGCCGAAAGTCTTGTAATAAGAATGGTATTCTGTCCGTTTTTCAACATGGTTTTAGCAATCCCGATAATCTGCTCTGCACTCTTTCCCGCGCCGTAAATCACCTCAGCCGTACCCTGCCTTAATTCCCTGTGCATATCCACCTTGGCATAGCCTATATCCTCAAAAGGCTTTGTTTTTAGTTTAAGAATGGCATCATCAACGGAAACAGTTCCGTCACTGACCCCCTCTAATAATTTCCTGATCCCCGTATTCATCCCCTCACCTCCAAATCAAGAACCACCGTTTTATAAAGTTCTTTTAACTTTTTAAGGATAACTTCCCTGTTTTCTTCCAGTAATCCCCACTGTGCTTTTACAAGCTGCAATTTCGCATTCCCGTCAATGGAGCGGACACGAAAATCCCTAAATCCGAGGGAAAAAAGAAAATCTTCCGCCGCCTCCGTTGCCGCAAGTTTTTCAGGCGTAATTATCTCGCCCACGGAAATTCTTGTAGCAAGACAGGCATAAGCTGGCTTGTCCCATGTAAACAGACCAGCTTCCTTTGACAGCCTCCGGATCTCCGATTTTGTTAAACCGCACTCCCTAAGCGGTGAAAATACCGACAATTCCTGCAGCGCCCTTATCCCCGGGCGGTCATTTATATTATCCGAAGCATTTGTACCATCCAGCAGCACAGAAAATCCATCCGCTCTTGCCCTATCGATAATCGCGGTAAAAATCGCTTTTTTACAGTGATAACAGCGATCAGGCGGATTCTCTTTTACGCAGGGAACAAAGAGTATTTCAAGGTTTATTATTTTTAACTCTATGCAAAGACTTTCCGCGAGTTTCACAGCATCTTCCAACTCAAACCGGGGCTGAAATTCCGATTTCACATAATAGGCACATACATCCCCCGCATACTGCCTTGCCGTATATAAAAGGTACGCCGAGTCCACACCGCCCGAAAAAGCAATTGCAACCTTGGGATATCGTACAAAAAAATTTTGTAAAGTCAAATAATCACCTCGTCTAATTATAATTTTTAAAGAAAACTTCGCCATTTTACTCTTTCCATTTATTGTTTTCCAGTTCTTTCCGTGCTTCTTCCACCACATCGGGTTTCTATGACGGAAGTCAGGGTAATTTTGTCTGATTTTCAGGGCTTTTTCGGTGGTTTTTTCTTCGATATGCACCTTGTATCTGAGGTTTTATAAATTTTTGTTATCACAAGACTACGCCCGTTATCCTTTGGATAGTTGATAGACGGCATTATTTGTATTACCACTTACTTCGACATATCCTGTTTCTACAAGCATAGTCAAGTATCTATAAGTAGTTGATTTGGATTTTTTAATCACCATTTCAGCAACTTGTGGCGTTATTTTTCCGTTTTTATCTAAATACTTCAAAAGAGGTAAAACCTTATCATAATTCTTTTTTGTCAAAACTTCGGTCAAAACTTCAGTCAAACTCCGGTCATTTTTTTGACCGAAGTTTTTATTATCTATTTCGAACCTTTCATGAATCTTTATAGTAGTAATCATATATGTTCTGTCCGCATCCGTTTCAAACTCTGGCAATGGAGAACCGTTTCTTTTCAGTTCGCGCAAAATTTTCGATATACCCGTTGATTTTTTCTCGGACAAATCAATCTCCTTGAAAAATTCTCCAATCTTGGGATTTCTGTATCTTCTTGCCCGGACTTTCCCCGCCGCAAACTTTTCCATATCAATATAATGATCCGGTCCCGGGAAATTGATAATCTGAATCTGATCCAAATAAATCCGAATCTCTACTGGCACATCCTCTTTATAGTTTTTGTGTAAAACAGCATTTACAAGCGCTTCCTCCAACGCATTGTACGGATAGTTGAAAAACCGATCTGCTTCTGCCCTACCATCAACCTTTACAACCTTTTCCTCAATCACAGTTGTCTTAATATAGTCTAGCGCATCTCTTACCTGCTTCCATATCGGACCGTAAAATGTCTTCTCTGTAAAATCAGACGCCTCCGCTTCCTTATCATGAAAACGCACCAACTCAATCCTGCTTCCTGCAATCAACTTATTCGGTCTTTCCCCAAACATAAGC
>CAJTOR010000050.1 GCA_910577675.1 uncultured Lachnospiraceae bacterium | reverse complement strand
TGCAATAAGTTCTTTTTTCAGACGAATAATTTGCTCTTTTAATTCAGGCGACTTTTTTACTTGCATTACAATTTTATCGCAATATTCTTCGGCTAACTTTATTGTGTCTTTATCAAAAAACCACAAATCTACATTCCAAAGCTCATTTCCTATAAATGCCTCAAATCCTTGAAACCAAACTGTTTTATGTTCGGAATTGATTTCTTCCTTCGCCTCATACCATATAGGATGAAATTTATCTATAACAAATTGTGATAAGCGATATAGTTTATCCAATGACATATTTTCGTTCTCAATGTCAATATCCAAATCATTCCATGCCATCATATCCATGCGATAACTTCCAACAATATGAGGTGTTCCATATCTGCCTAATTCCTCTAATAAGCCATGGTCATATAAAATACACTTTGCTTGCTCTTTTATCGTCATATCTCCACCTCCAAATCCCGATTTTGTTGTTGCGTTCAGTTTAGCACGTTTATAGAACATCTACAAGATTCCGTGTATGAAAAATCAAAAAGAGTGAATTCATCACTTGACAATGTGGCAAAGAACTTATAAATTTTTGTAAAGTGGCAATTAAAGACCTTAACCCTTTCTCCAATCCTTTTTCCAGTCCTTCCTCCAATCCCTTTTCCATCCCTTTTTCTAATCCTTCTGCCAGTCCTTCCGCGTGAATATCCCTGATAAATGCTTCTTCGTCAAATTCTGCAAGCAACATATTAACCACCTCCGACCTGTGCTCCAATAAGATTTGTGCCAGTTCACCGTTTTGCTCAATGCATTCGATCACCGCTCTATCCACTGCCTCTGATTCCACCATGTTTTTCCTTAGTTCCCGTATGCTTACGACAAGGTCAATATATTCCTGTAATATTGTGCATTTTCCGAGCAATTTTTTATTGTCGCTATGATTAAGGTTTACAACAGTAGCAGTCCATTTGAACTCTCCCGATTTTCGCTCTCATCCTGGTAATCCACCCCGTTTAGTGCATTGTACAACGACAGAGCATACTTTTTATATTTCTCGTTGCCGAATAAAAAACAGAAAAGACGATCCTTATACTGTAAATTAATTTTATATTCCAATATTTTTTCCTTTCATATATTAAGCCTTTTAGTTAAATCTATCTTCTAAATAATTTAATTATAGCAGAAGACCATCTTAAAATAAAGAGTTTTTTCAATTGTTAAATATTATTGCAGGTTTATTACAAAATACAATAAAATGTAATATTATAATGGTTTGACAAAAGGGGAAAGAACAAGTATTATAATGATTGAGATATGTCCGATATTCTATCTTTCTACGCGGGGCAGCAGTGGAATTTTTTTGGAGGGGGATAATTTATGAAAAATGGTGGATGGTTTCAGAAAATAAAGGGATGTTCCGCTTTTAGGGCGGGGTATACACTGATGTTTTTGGGTATGTTTTTTTGCGGGGCATGTGCGGGCGGGCAGCGGGATACCGGCGGGGAAATCGCACAGGCAGTAAAAGCGGGCGGGATAATAAATATTGAGGATACGGGGAGTTTGACGGGGAAATTTCCGACATCCGATGTGGAGGGTAAGACGGATGGGGAGAAGGTACCAACCGATGAGTTACAGCCGCCTTCTGCTACGCCGGTTCCTAAAGAGGCAGCAAAGGAAGATACGGGTAATATAACACAGTCTGATGTGCAGATAAGTGAGAGAAAGAAGCGGATAGCGGAATTGCTTGCACCGTTTGGGGAGGAGGAGAGAAAAAATATTGGGGAATACATTGCGGTTAATTTAATTGGGGAGGGCGGGGCAAATGATTTGGACAATCTTATTAAATGGAAAAATATGGATATGCCAGGCAGCTTTTTTGCGGACGGCTTTGATAAGGAAGACCGAGTAATTGCAAGGGAACTGGCAGAAAAGACCGGAAAAATCCCATGTTGGATTATAAGGAGGGATTTTGATGGGGATGGGAAAACGGAAGCCTTTGTGTACCTTTTTGATTTGAAAGATGACAGCATGTCCATGTGGAATGATAAGGAACTTTGGTTTGCAGCGGCGGACGGGACATTGCAGTTACTTGAGGAAGGAATAAATTTCAGTTATACGGATTGCGCAGAACTGTCAGGGGGGATATATCTTGAATGCAGAATTTCTTCGGATGCTCAGGATAATACGCGGCTGTATCAAGTGGAGGGAAATCTGGTTAAACCGGCAAAGCTTGACTGCCGTTATGGTTTTGATGTTATGGAGGACGGAAGAATCCGTGTAACCTGCTGTGAGCGCGACGGATATTCACTTGACGGGAATTATGGGGAACTTCTTGAAGATGACACGGCTTATCTGACATATAAGCATTATTATTACTATCACGATGAAAAAGGATTTCACGAGTACAGCGGAACACCCGTGACGGAGGAAGAATTTTGCCAGTATGATAACGGGGAGGCGATTCTAAGGGAACTTAGGAAAAAATATATGGAAGTAAAGAGTATCTATTATTATGCGGATAAAAGAATGGTGGTTAATTTTACCGAAGGAAATATTGGTTATGAAGGGCGGCCGAGAAATAATTTTTATTTGCAGGTTCCGATTCTTTCCGAGGGGGAGGAAGGCTTTGTTTTAGGATGGGATGAATCATTTGATTTCTGGGAATTAAAAGAGAGGGAGGAAATTTACGGGTATGATCTTTTTATTGCAAACGGAATTTACCGGCAAAGTTATATGCAGGAGCTTGCGCAGTATCCAGAATTTCAGTCACCACTCATCTTTTATAAGGAGAAATATAAGAAACTTGCAGCACGGTCATTAAAAATCGGTATTATGAAGGAAGGGAATACTGAGGGGAATAAGGCGGAAGATGTATTATCTTCGCCGGAATGTGCAGAAATTCTGGTAGATGGAAGTGAACTTTTTTGTATCGGCGGGGACAGTTTGGTGTTTCGGTTTGATAAGGGCTATGATATGGAAAGACTGCTTGAAAGGGCAGCGGGGGCGGATTCCGTTGGGATATGGATTGATGGGGAGTATATTTGTGGAGGTTTTTTTAAGGGGGAGGAAACGGGAAGTGATGGGGATGGCTTTTTGGCTGTTGGAACAAGCGGGGACTTGCCAGTCTATGAAAAATGTCTGATCTATCAGATTGGAGCACTAAAAGGGGCGGACCGCTGCGAAGGGGCGCGGGCAAGACTGCGAGCATTTGCTGAAATAACGGGGTTGTGGAGGGAGGAAACAAAAAGAATAGGTGCTGTCGGGGAATATGAATCAGGGGAGGATTATCGTATCGATTTAAACGGTGACGGGATAGAGGATATTTTAACTTTTGAAAATGGTTCGCTCTGGATTAATGGCAAAAATTATACGGACAGTTTAAAGAATGCGGCGGGCATTATACAAGATTCGTTTATTCTGTGTGATATCGATACGGAGGATGGTATCTGGGAAATTGGTTTTTGGCAGCCGGAAAAGGAACCAGGGGGATCTACCGAACTTTACTGGTATGACAGCAGGCACCTTCGTTTTTCCGGAAGTGTGGAGGGATTGTGGAGTGAGGATGGGGATGATGTGAAATATTGTTATGATGGTGAAATCCGGGTAAAAAGCAGGCTTAATATTTTGCAGGTCTGGTGGACAGAAAAAACATTCCTGTTAAATGAAGAACATATGGTTGTACAAAATATATGGGAGGACTTGTATTTTATGGAGGACTATAAGGAGGATCAATTCCCATATGAAGTGCTTGCACCCATCCGCCTATATACCAAATGGTCGTACAACAATGATTTCCACGCTTCAGATGAATATATTATTTTGCAGCCGGGTGAGAGATTTTTTACTGTGCGGACGGATGATAAAAGTTTTATTACGATAGAAACAGAGCATGGAGCTTATGGTGCCCTGTATCTTTTGGACATGACGAAATTCGAGAAACCGGAGGGCGGGGTTTATGAAAGACCGGAGGAAGTGATAGGGGGATTGAGGCTTGAGTAATGCCTAAATAACGTAAAAAAGGGGCAAACTGTCGTGGGTAAGGTTGATAGAACCGGCTGCGGCAGTTTTTTTATGTAAAGATTTATGTAGGAGAAATTTTTTTAGTTTTTGCGCAACCAACCCATAGTATTTTCTGTTTATATAAGTGAAGGGGAGGAGGTGAGTGGATGGAAGATGAAGAAATTATCGCATTGCTTTTTAACAGGGACGAGCGGGGGCTTTTCGAGCTCAATAAAAAATATGGGGGGCGTTTAGGGCTGCTGGCGGAGCGGATTCTTCCGGCACCAGATGCTGCGGAGTGTGTAAATGATACATACCTTGCCGTCTGGGAGAGCATCCCGCCACGGGCTCCTGAGTACCTGTTTGCCTACACGGCAAAAATATGCCGGAACCTGGCGCTAAACCGTGTGGAATGGAATCATGCCGCAAAGCGGGATATGGTGTTTGTGGAATTGTCTGAGGAACTTGGCAGTTTAGCACCGGATTTATCCGATGGGATCAGCGGGCAGGAATTGGCGAAGGCGATAGCGGATTTTCTAAACAGGCAGACGAAAGAACAGCGCGAAATGTTTGTAAGGCGCTACTGGTACGGAGAAACGATAAAAGAACTTGCCGAATCTTTTGGCTGTCGGCAGGGGAAAGTGAAGAGTGTTTTGTTCCGGCTGCGCAGGGGGCTAAGGAGGGAATTGGAGAAGGAGGGTATCTTATGAATAAGAAAATGGTAAAAAATGGAAAAGCTACAAGTGAAGGAAAACAGTATGCTGGCCGCGAGATTTTGATGGCAATGAATCTTCTGGAAGATGGTCTGCTGGAAATCCAGACGGGCACTGAGGAAAAAAAGCAGCGTGCCATAAAGAAAAATACAGCGGGAAAATTTAGGTGGGCGGTCGCTGCACTCTGTTCTTTCTGCCTGGTCGGGGGCGGGGTCGCGTTAGCGGCATCCCTGCTTAACTGGCATGTCGAAAAGTATGTGGACACTAATAACCCACAGCCGGATTATTTGAGATACTGGGTGGATTTTAAGATATCACCGGTTCCTGTAGATACGATTACCGGACCTGTAAGGGAAGTGGAAAATATTTTTAAGGAGGAGGCGGCAAATGGGATTTACCCGCCGGATGGCTGTCCGCGCGGCTGGGTGACAGAGGAACTTGCGACGGAGCGGGAAGCGATCGATTATGTCGGGTACGGGGAACTCAGGGAAACGATGCTGCCAGATTGGAAGAACTGGCATTGTCAGTTGGCAGCATATGGGGATGAGGAAGGAAATCTGGTTAAGGTAGAATATGCAAATGCTTATAAAGTGGGGGAGAAAATACAAGTAAGTGCGAGAGTGGAGATTTTTACCGAGAATTGGGATTCGGAGATCAGGAGCATCAAAAAGCCGTTTGAGGAGCGGGAAAATATACAGGGAAAAGAGTATATCACAAAAAACGGAAAAACAGGGCTGATTATGTTTCCAGATACGGAATATTCTGATATTTCCTGCCAGATAGAGGGCTTTATTATCGAAGAGAATATAGTGTATTCTTTGTGGGTTAGTTTTAATGGGGAACTCAACGAGAAGAGCGGTGTGGCAGAGGAAGCTGTGACAAAGGTTATACATGAGTGGATGGATCAATTTTAAGCCACTTATTATGTTATGAAGGGCGGCAGGCTCCATTTGACAAGCTGTGATAACAGCATAGGGATAAGAATTTCCTTTGACTGTGTATGCGCGGGAAGCGGTAATGCTTCCCGCGCTTGTTTATGCATGTGGGTTAACCTCGATACAATATTGAAGAAATAGTTCAGAAAACTTTTCTTTTTGGAGGGAAATATTTGTAGTATACTTGCAACTTGATGGAAATTATGGTAAAATAATTTGTAATATTTCCAGTTGATAAATAAAAATTCAGGAGGCAGATAAAAATGGATAACAAAAAATTCTTGGAGCAGATGGAGTGCACGGGCATTGTCCCGGTGATTAAACTGGAGAATACCGACGATGCAGTAAATCTGGCAAAGGCGCTGTATGATGGAGGTATTCACTGTGCTGAAGTCACTTTCCGAGCGGCGGGGGCGGACAAGGTGATCTCGCAGATGGTAAAAGCCTATCCGGATATGCTGGTTGGTGCGGGCACGGTTCTCACAGTGGAGCAGTGTGACCGGGCGATTGCTGCGGGCGCAAAATTCTGCGTTGCACCGGGGCTTAACCCTGCGGTTGTAAAGCATTGTCTTGACCGGGGAATCCCGTTTACGCCGGGCGTTGCGAACGGCAGCCAGATTGAGCAGGCGATGGAATTGGGTCTTGACTTCGTGAAATTCTTCCCGGCGGAGCAGGCGGGGGGACTGGCTTACATAAAGGCGATTGCAGCGCCGTATTCCGCGATGAAATTTATGCCGACGGGCGGGATCAACGAAAACAATCTGAATACTTACCTTTCATTCCCTAAAGTGGTATGCTGCGGCGGAAGCTGGATTGTGCCGGACAATCTTATAAAGGCGGGAAAATGGGAGGAAATCACAGCGCTCTGCCGCGCGGCGGTCAATAAGATGCTTGGTTTCACAGTTGCACATGTCGGTATTAACTGCGACGAGGAGGGCGAGGCGAAGGCGACCACGGAGAAATTTGCGAAAATGTTTGGCTGGGAGCAGAAAGTCGGGAACAGCAGCGTATTTGCAGGAAGTTTTATCGAGTGTATGAAAACGCCGTACAGGGGTGCGAAGGGGCATATTGCGGTGGCGACCAACAGCGTGCGCCGTGCGGTTTATCAGCTTTCCCATATGGGTATCGAGGTCGATATGGATACCGCGAAATACGATGCGGGCGGCAGGATGATTGTGGTTTACCTCAAGGACGAGTTCAGTGGATTTGCAGTTCATCTGGTGGAGAAAAAATAATGAAACTGTTTATACGCGCTCATGATTTGGGAGTTACAGGAGAAAAGGAGATTGTTCAGAAGCTTTGCGGGCTGGGACTTGACGGTGTCCAGCTCGTTGCTTACAAGGTACTGCCCGATGCCAGATATGTGCAGGGCGGAGTCAGCGTTTCAAGTGCCAGAAAAGTCGCTGAAACATTTGTTTCGGCAGGGAAGAGTATACCCTTGATTGGCGCTTATTTTAATCCTGTTCATCCTGATAAGGAAAAGGTGGAAACAGGGGTGGCGGTTTTTCGGGATTACCTGCGGCTTGCACATGATTTTGGCTGCGATACGGTGGGGTCTGAAACAGGTTCCGTAAATGGCGACCCGTGGATTTACCATCCTGGGAATCATACACAGGAGGCATTTGACAGAGTGGTAAATATTTTCGCAGGACTCTGTGATTATGCGAAGGACTATAAAGTATATGTCGGTATGGAGGGAGCCATCGGACATGTATGTTATGATGTGGGTCGGCTTGCCAGCGCGGTGGATAAGATCGGCAGGGATAATATCAGGATTATATTTGATTTGTACAATTATCTTGATGCGTCGAATATCGATAAGCGCTATGAAATCCTTGCGCAGGGCTTGCAGACTTTCGGGGACAGAATCTGTGTTTTCCATATGAAAGACTGTGTGGTGGATAAGGATGGTTCACTTGTGCAGTGCGGTGTCGGAAAAGGTATTTTTGACTATGCGAGGATACTTTCGGAGATTAAGAAAGTATGTCCGGATGCAAATCTTGTGTTTGAGGAAACGGTGGGGGAAGATATCCCGGATGCCGTCGCGTATATCAGGCAGAGGCTCTAGGTGGGAAAGGAAAGCGTGGAAGGTTATAATTTAGGGCGGAACTGGCGGTTCAGGATGGGTTGTACACGGTTTGCCTTGAGGGGATCGATCGGGGCAGGAAAGTACAAAACAGGCGTATTATCGATGTGCTGCGCGACTTTATCAACCCCTTTGAGGAATATGAAAAATATCTTGCCTACGCGCGGAGAAAGGAGCTTATAATTGAATGCAGAAGAAACAAAATCATTTATAAAAAAATTTTATGAAACTCTCTATGAGAAATTTAGGGATGTGAGTGAAGTTCTGATAAAAATCCCCATTGTTGAAGGCAATGAACCAATGTGGGAGGAGGGCAGTGAACCGGATAAGGATGGATGGGTGACATGGCGGCTGCTTCCCGCTCAGGTGAGCGATGATGAGATTGCGGAGCTTGAGGAAAATATCGGGGTAAAGCTCCCGCAGATGCTGAGAATATTTCTCACCACCTATTTCCACTATTTTGACGGCGGGATCGGGCGAAATCCGGTGGAGGATAAATTTGAGGGGATATTAAATGCATGGAATCCTTTCCTGGTAAAAAATGGATATCTTCCGTTTGCGTGGGATGAAGAGGGATATTTTATCCGCTGTATCGACCTTAAAAATATGCCTGATGAGGAAAAATGTGAGGTGGTGGAGATTGACCACGAGGTACTGTTTGATTTAGAAGAATGTGAGGATATGCAGGAGGAACAGGGGGTTTTGTTTGATTATGCTGTGGATATGAAACGGTTTGGGGAACTTGAGGAAAAGATGAATCCGGTTGCAAAAAATTTCTTTTTATATCTGCAAGAGATGCTCCTTTAGAATAGCGTTAAGGGGATACTGTAATTACTGTTTTCGTGTTTACGGCTTAGAAGCGGGGGCTTCTTTGATAGGTTAAACATTATCTTATTTCAAATAAACAGTAATTTAAGAAACTGAAAAATAATTGTACAAGGAGGCTGACATTGAAAACTTTTATGGGTGAGGATTTCGTCCTCAAAAACAAAACAGCACAGACACTTTATAATAATTATGCAAAGGATATGCCAATCTTTGATTTCCACTGCCATTTGAGTGTTGAGGAAATATACAATGACAAAAAATTTTCTTCCATCACACAGGCGTGGCTTGGCGGTGACCATTATAAATGGCGGCTGATGCGCGAGATGGGTGTGGATGAGAGCTATATCACGGGAGATAAGGGTGACTACGAGAAATTCCTAAAATATGCGGAGATAATGCCATATGCGATTGGAAATCCGATCTTTCACTGGACGCACTTGGAGCTGCGCCGCTATTTTGGTATTGATGAGATTCTCTCGCCAAATACAGCAAAGTCCATCTATGACCGGGCAAATGAGAAATTACAGACTTTGACCGCGCGCAGGCTGATTGCCATGAGCAATGTAAAAAAGCTTTTTACGACCGACGACCCTGTGGATGATTTGCATTTTCACAAGCTCTTAAAGGAGGATAAGACTTTTGAAGTTGAGGTTGACCCGGCATTTCGCCCGGACAAGGCGCTTGGCATAGAATTGCCGGCCTATGTGTCATACATAGAGAAACTTTCGGATGCCGCGGATATCAAAATTGACGGGATTAGCAGTCTGTGCGAGGCGCTCACCCGGCGCATTGAATACTTTGACAGCGTGGGCTGCGTCTGCTCCGACCATGCGCTCGATGTAGTGATGTATATGCCGGCAACAGAGGAGCAGGTGGATGGGATTGTGAAAAAGGCGCTTGCGGGCGGGGAGATGACCCTCACGGAAATTGAGCAGTACAAGGGTTATGTCCTCGTGCATCTTGGAAGGGAGTACGCGCGCCTTCACTGGGTACAGCAGTATCATATCGGTGCACTGCGCAATAATTCTGCCAGAACTATGAGGCTTTTAGGTTCGGATACAGGCTTTGACGCGATTGGAGATCAGACCTTTGCAAAGAAACTTTCGATGCTGCTTGATGCGCTCGATTCAACCGACGAGCTTCCAAAAACCATTCTATATTGCCTTAACCCTAGGGATAATGAGGTTTTGGCGACTCTTATAAATTGCTTCCAGCAGGGCGGCACGGTCGGAAAAATGCAGTTTGGTTCCGCCTGGTGGTTCAATGACCAGAAGGATGGTATGGAGCGCCAGATTATGGCTCTCTCACAGGTTGGTCTAATCAGCAAATTTGTTGGGATGCTCACGGACAGCCGCAGTTTTCTCTCCTATACGCGGCATGAATATTTCCGCAGAATCCTCTGCAATATGCTTGGGAACCTGATTGAGGAGGGCGAATATCCGGATGAAGTGGAGTTTGTCGGTGGGATTGTGCGGGATATCTGCTATAATAATGCGGTGAATTATTTTAGAAAATAGCTCTTCTTGCATAGGATCTTGGATGGCGGTAATAGTATTCGGTTTGAAATTCATCGCCGAGGTACTCGCGGATTGTAGTGCTCTTTTTGGATAAGCCAGCATATAATTTTGAAGTCAGGAAATTATCATCCTCATGTTTATGCCCTATCAAAAAAAAGCGTTTCCTCTTTTGAGGAACCCCACACAAAGAGGCATCAAGGACCACCTGTGATAGACCATATCCTGTGGATTTGAATAAAGCAATCGCCTTTGGTAAGGTTTGTGACTTTAAAATTCTGTCCACGTTTTCCATAACAAACCATTCAGGATATACGGCACAGACCAGTTCAGTAAAACGAAGTGTAAGATCGGCGCGTCCCTTGGTTTCGTCCTGCTTTCCGGCAGAAGAATAATCCTGACATGGCGGTCCGCCGACAATCATATCCGGGGAAAAACTTCCAAGGTATTCAGGTGTAAGATCGTATGCATCAATGAGTTTTGCACCATGGTTAAAATTTTTGTTATATATTTCAACTGCCTTATCCCAATTGTCAAATGCCCCAACAATATTAAATCCTGCATTTTGAAAGCCTAAAGATAAGCCGCCGCACCCACAAAATATGTCAATTATATTAATCATACTTCCTCCTTAAAACAAGTCGGGTGAGTTATAAATAATTGCATCAAAACGTCTTTCGGGGCTTAACAGATTTTGTCCTCCGCCTAAAATGATTTTTTTTAGAACTTTTGTACCGTTGCAGTCAGTGATAAAATTACTTTCATCCGGCATAAACAGTAGTAACATTCCACAATTGCTCCATACGAAAACATCCAGACAATTATCTGCCAATTTTGGGGATTTTCCCTTTGTTTTCCATACTGGCTCCATTATAATGGGCATTTGATTTTTATAACTTGCAGTTACGATCTTTTTTATAGCATTATAAATCCCGTATGTATGTGGTAAAATAGAATTTGTTTCTGTCCAGTCATCAATATTATCACATACACCATCAAGAATATCCTTTAATTGAGTTGGATTATCATCGAACGCATTGATGAAACTGCATGCAAGATAAATGATTGTATCGGGTCTGATAACAATTTCTGCTCCAAATAAATCGTCGGATGACTCACAGGTTGGATTGTCAGGCAGTGCAACCAGCTTGATCTCGAGTGATGTAAGACATTGACCGTCAGATAAGATTACCAGGTCATTTCTCGGGATACTTCCCGTTACATATTTTTGAAACGGAGTATACTGTGTTTCAAAAGAGAAATAGATATCCTCTCCTAATGGGTCAATTCCATACAACTCGTCGATTCCAATTTTAGTGATATTCTTATTCATATTATGGTCTGTTGTGTAGTAAACAGCTTTCATTCCTTTGAATAGAGATAGCAGGCCAGCGCAGCCGGGAAGGAAGAATTAAATTGGTTCTTTCCCCAGGTATCTTTTAATGAATAGTCACGGTTGGAACGAACGATTCCAAATAGCCTTGGATTGTCAGGCATAGTCCCCCTCCTTAGATAAAAACTCTCCCTGTCATTCTATCATACTTATAGAAAAGTTCAAGGGGAAAATTGATCATAGTGATTTGGGCGTGCTGTTCATGGTTTATTGATTCGTGTGTTTGTTTAGAGTCTGTTCACATTAATCTTTACAATAGAAAAGCTGTATGGTAAAATAAACCTATGGAACTAACAAAAAAACAGTTTGCAAAAATCGAACCTGGAAAATGGCTGCAAAACAGGGGTTTCTTCCAGTTAATAGAACAGATAAATTGGTATTTCAATGGGGGATTTCATGAAACATTTTGATTATCCACAATTGCCTGAAGAATTGCAAAAAGGTTTAAATGACTATTGCAAATTTTGGGAACAGGGCTTAAAGAAGAGGGCGAATGCAGTGATCCGTGAAATTATGAAGTATTATGATACGTTATCAGAGGATATTCATAAAGAATTTATTTCAATAGTCTGCACCGAAATTTGCGATAATCATGTAGAGTTATTCCGGGATTATTCTTTGCCGTATGAGGTTTCTATTCGTTTAGCGCAGGAACTTTTTCCTTTTGTAAATCAGGGAGTTTTACCACAGGCACGATGGTATTGTGAGTTGTTTGGAGATTTAGATGAAACGATTTCGACTTATCAGAAGAATAAAGATGATTTCAAAATAGCCAGGGTTCTGATGTTGAGATTGATTTATTTGCTTTCCTTTGGCGCGCATCATTTTCCGGATTATTCCTGCCTTGAAAATGTTTCGGAGCTTGACAAGGCAGAAGAACTTGGTGAAGAGATATTGAAAAAGCATGATATAGATGTTGAACTTCAACAGGAATTTCAATATTATATCAAACTGCACAGGCTGTTCTACTCCTGGAACGGTAAAGGCGATTTCGCGATTTTATGCAAAAGAAACGGTTTGGAATTTAATGAAATAGCGACAATTACTTATACCATAAATCCGTGAGGAGTTGTTTTATTTCCCAGAAAAAAGAATTCCGTATTTATGCGGGTTCTGGCGTTTTGCAAACGCCTGAGTGTTCTAAGAGAGCGAAAGGTGGAGCTTATGTTTGGGTTTCTGAAAAAAGTTGGCAAGGTGAATTCTCTTGAGAAAATTGCGCAGGAATTAGAGATGAATATGTCAAATAATTATAAGGATGCCGCGCAGGAAAATTTCCGGGAATTTGTGCAGACTCTAAGTAGTATGGAAGCAGAGGGAAAGATTAGTGAAGCGCAGGCGGAAAATTATAAACGAAAACTGTCCGCCTACAAAGAGAAACTGAAAAACTACACGCACAAGGATCAGAAGGTTACCTGGATATTTTAAAAAAGTGACGGATTCCTGACAAAATACGTTATAATTAGAACAAATGGATTGACGTAAAACAATATCTATGCTATATTTTTTATAATAAAAACAGACCGGGAGGGGAATTAAGATGATATTAAAAGAAGCATACCGCTACCAGAATTTTTTGGATCGTCTGCTTTTGGAGGCGCAGTCTCTTTTGGCTTGCGAATCATTTATCACGAATATAAAGCAGACACACCACCGGAAAAAATCGAATCCTGACGCGCAGGATGAGGAGGTTGAGGTTAAGAAAAAAATGGTGGGCGATGATGGGAACATGAGAATGATATCCGCCTTTACCCCGATGCAGACCGTGGATTTTACGGTCAGGGCGCTTGAGGAGAAGGAAAAACTTTCGCTTGCTATTCTCGCCGCAAAAAAGACAACAAAAGTTGATATCGACCATTCGGTTGCGATGAATAAAAAGCGCCAGGAATTTATCTGTACATTAAAACAGATGGACAGGGTGAAGGATCGGGAAGAGAAGTCGGACGGTTTGGATTATAAGTTTAATCAGGAGGGAAATCAGGTAATTTACCATTATGATATTGATGAAGTGATAACAATTGATTTTGACCGCAAGGATATTAAGGGACTGATTAAAAAACTGACGAAACAGTGTGATGAACTCTCGATTGTACTGGATGGACTTTTAGTTACGACGGAGGTTGATTATACGCCGGTCTTTGATATTAATGATTCTTTGGAAGATATTATTCTGGGGGAGATAAACCCCATCTGACATGTGAGAGCAGTATAGGGATATATATTTCCTTTGGCTTATATAAATGATATGACCGCTTAAAATAGAACTAAAATGGATTTCTTAGTGGCTGGCCGCTTCAGATGCAGATGAAGTATGATGCTGCATACCGCCCATCTTGTTGCTTTTGCATTAAGATATTGGCAGCTTTTGTTATTGTGAGTAGGTACTCAGGTTGGATACCGTATTACGCAGCGCGACGCGCGAGCTTGTTATATCCTTGTTTTGCCGGTTCCATATCTGTGTTATGCGATCTTTTGTACTGCGTTTCGCCCTGAAAATTCCATTGTAAAAAACAGTAATTGGCTGGGACTGTGGATGAAATTTTAGTTCTATTTTAAGTGGTCATATCATTTTTAGGAAATTGATATTTTAGAAACCAGACTTTCTGAAAATTCGGCTTGGAATAAAATGGAAGCAATCCCATTTGCTTTAGAGGATGGGTTAAGCCCACAAAGCTTACGCTTGCCACAATCTGTCTTTAAAGGAATTCACCTTTTGGAAATCAATCTGGCAAAATTAATCTTTACTAGAAAATTCCCTTTTCGGAATTGTTATCTAAATGATTCATCAGTGAGAAAATAAACCTGTTTGCTTATCCTCCCCCAATAAAACGAAATATAATATACATAAAAGTATATTTAATTCGGCGATAAAATATAAACTTGTAGTTATTACAAAGGGAAGCACACTTGAAGAAGAATCTGGATTTTTGAGGAAGAAAACTGTCTGGGAGATAATGATTTTGGCAGTGTGGGCGGGAAAATATTTTGTGGGAAAGAAAAATTTGCCTTATTTTTTGATTGTAAATCGGCGTAAAATTTGGTATTATGTTAGCAAAAGCCAAAGGGCATGGGGTCGTAAGATTGATCGTTAATCAATCCGCAAGTTTTTGCTGCGCCGGAACTTGAGCCGTGGGCTGCCTCAGAAAAACAAGTCGCAGCAGGGAGGTTAAGAATGAAAAAAGTGTATATTAGTTTGGGTGTGATGGTAGTCTGCATTATTGCGGCGGTTTTTCTGCGCAAGGCGATGGACAATGTTGAACTGGATTATCAGGAGGTTAAGGCGAGGGTGGTCAGTTCGGAAAGCAGGCAGAAGCGCATACGGGTCAACGGCAGGACAACTACGCAGACCGTTTATGATGTTGTAGTAAGCTACGGCGGAAAAGAGTATGACCTGAAGAATGCACATAATATATATATGTATAGAGAAGGGGCGGATGCCACAGTCTATCTTTCCAAGGGGAAGATGTATGCTGATCTTGATGGTGTAAGGAATTCCACACCTGCGGGTATCGCATATTTTGTAGCCTTGATTGGTGCTTTTGCAACATTTATTCTGGCTATGTGCTGGTGGGCAAAGGAAGGTAATAAGAAAAAAAGCGGCGGTTCACTGCAAAAAATGTAGGGGTGATAGTCATTATAATGATGGAAGTATTTTTATACTAAATTATTTTGTATACAGAAAAGTGGAGGTTTTAAATGGAGCCATTTATATTGTGCCGGGATGGGAGAGCAGCGGATATAATTCTTGAGCAGAATTCTGTCCCCGGCATGTCCTTGATGACGGATATTTTTTGTGGGGATATTGAGCGGGTGTGCGGCGTGTACCCGGAAGTTGTCCAGAGTCCGAAAGAGGGTTGTCCGTATGCTGTTTTGGTTGCAACCTGCGAGAGCAGCGAGATGTTGGATTCTTTTGAGCAGCGGGGGCTGATTGATCTTTCAAATGTGCGCGGGAAACGTGAAGTCTACGGGATTTTCTGCGTCAAAGATACTGGTTCTGGCACGGAATTTCTCGTGATTGCGGGCAGTGACAAGAGGGGAACCATCTATGGTATGTTCCATATCTCGGAGTGCATCGGTGTTTCGCCGTGGGTATTTTTTGCGGATGCGGTGCCAGAGCGCCGCGGGGAAGTGATTCTGACGGATGGGGTCTGCAAGGTTTCAAAGGAACCGTCCGTCCGTTACCGGGGATTTTTTATCAATGACGAGCAGCCATGTTTTGGAAACTGGGCTAAGGAAAAATATGGAAGTGTCAGACCGGGACCGCAGCTTTACCGGCATATTTTTGAACTTTTGCTGCGCTTAAAGGGCAATTATCTGTGGCCTGCGATGTGGCGCTCCGATTTTACGCTTGACAATCTGGACAATGCGAAATTGGCGGATCAGATGGGGGTTATTATCGGCGCGTCGCACCATGAACCTTGCTGTCGTTCCGGCGGGGAATTCCAGAAACTGCGCCATCAGAATAAAGCCTATGGAAAGGACTGGAGTTTTCTTTCCAATGCGGAGGGGATTTCTTTATTCTGGAAGGATGGATTATTGCGAAACCGCGATTTTGAGAGTCTGATTACAATCGGTATGCGCGGGGAAAATGATTCTTATCTTATGCCTAAAGATGCCACGCTTGAGGATAATATTAATGTTCTTAAAGCGGCTATCACCGAGCAGAAAAAGCTGATTGCGGAGTACGGAAACAAGGCGCATCCGCAGCTTTTAGCACTTTACAAGGAAGTCGAAGACTATTATCACGGGGATGCAGATACCGCCGGGCTCAAGGACTGGGATGTCTTAAAGGACGATATTTTGATGCTCTGCGATGATAATTTTGGCAATGTGCGGACTCTTCCTGGACAGGAAGCGAAGGATCATCCGGGCGGCTACGGGATGTACTATCATTTTGATTACTACGGGGGACCGGTTTCCTATCTGTGGATCAACTCGAGTCCGCTTACAAAGATATGGGAACAGATGGGGATGGCATATGATTACGGCGTGCGCGAAGCCTGGATTGTAAATGTGGGTGATATCAAGAACCAGGAATTGCCGCTTAGTTATTTCCTTGACCTGGCTTATGATTTTGATACCTGGGGAACCAAAAATATCAACCGCACGGCTGAGTATACAAGGGGATGGCTGCGCGGACTGGGTTTTGGGGAGGATATAATCGGTGATGCTGCCGACCTGTTGGGGAGATATTCAAAGTGGAACGGGACATGCCGGCCGGAGGTGCTTTCTGCAAAGACCTACCATCCGGCGCATTACGGTGAGGCATGGAGGGTTCTTGACGAGGTTTTGACGGCACAGGCTAAAGCAGAGTGGCTTTATCAGGACAAACTTAGGGGAAAGCCGCTTGAGAATTGTTTTTATGAACTGGTTTATTACCCTGTTATGGCATCCGCCAATATTTTGCGGATGCAGTTATATTCGGGGATTAATCAGTACCTTGTGTTACAAGGAAAGAAAAGCGGCAACGATTATCCGGCAATGATTGAAGAATGTATTAACAAGGATATAAAGTTTGCTGAGAAGTATCATAATCTTTTGGGCGGTAAGTGGAGCCATATGCAGTCGGTCTTCCATATCGGCTATCCGGGGTGGAATGATGAAGAGTGGCAGTATCCGAGATATTCCGGCTTTTTCCCGGTAACGCAGCCAAGGCTTTTGGTTAGCGTGCTTGGTCAGAACCAGTGCACCGGTGGGAACCCATGGAGAAGGAAAACACTGAAAATGAATCTTTATTATCCAGCGGGGATACAGGCAGGTTTTGAGGTGGCGAACGGCGGGCAGGGCGAGTTGGAATACCGGATTGAGTGGGATGCTGATTGGCTTGAGATTGTGGGCGCGGATGAGAATATAAGGATGATGTCCGCACCGTCGGAAAATTGTTGTACATGGCAGAATTCTAATGAATTGGGAAAAATTGTAAATCCTGCAGGGCAAGAAGAGGGTTCCGTGCGCTGTATCAAGGGACTAAAAACTATTTCCGAGAAGAATTTTGCAGTGCGCCTGAAAAAAGAATTGCTTCCGCAGGGGCAGGAAAGTTGCAGCGCGATAATCCGTATTTATGGGGAAAACTGTGAGGAGACAGCGGAGCGCTCGGAAAATGGCTACAGCGAAACAAGGGTGGATATTGAAGTGCGGGCAGAGTTATACTGTCTTAACGGGGTGGATGCAGGAACTTACGTGGAATGCGGGGGTATTCTTGCAGTTGAGGCAGAGCATTTTTGCAGCGTGCAGCCCGCGGGTGAAGCCTGCTACCGCGTGATTGAGGGCTATGGGAAAACCCTTGGCGCAGTCAAAGTATTTCCTGTGACGGCGGTTTTTGATAAGCCTGAAAATGCGCCATATGTCGCTTATAAACTGTTTGTGAAGGAAGCTAGTGACTACACTCTTACGCTTTTGTGTGCTCCGGGCAATCCGGTTGTCTACCAGGGCAAGATGCGTGTGGGTGTTCGCGTGAACGACGGTGAGTTTAAGACTGTGAATACCATCCCCGACGAGGGGTATGTGCCGTGGCAGAGCGCCGCATGGTCAAGGGGTGTACTCGAGCAAATCCACCGCACAGAATGCAAAGTTTCGCTGAAGCAGGGAAGCAACCTGCTCTATATTGCAGCGCTTGATCCTGCGGTAGTGCTTGAAAAGCTGGTGCTGGTAAAGGAGGGGGTAAACTGCCCTGAAACCTACCTAGGACCAACCGAAAGCTTTTGCACCTCCAAAACAGAAAACTAAATATTGCGGAACTTATAAACAGCAAGCCCCCGTAAAAGCACCCCAAAGGGATTAACGGGAGCAAAGCGGACGGGAAGCCCTCTGCTGGTAGAGGGTGGTGGGAGGGGGATTGCGGAACTTATAATAGGAGGAAATATGGGAAAAGAAGACTACGCAAAAGCGGTAAAACTTGGAAAAAAGGATTATCAGATGCGTATGTTGCGCGGTGTGAAGCCAACCTTGCAGGTGCTAGACGATATCCTGCCGGAAAAAGGAACCTATGCGGAACGGCCGCTCGGCGTGGTGCAAATACCGATTGACCTGATTGTAGGAACAAAAAATGCCGGGCGCAGCAATTCCTTTTCGGGAAATTTTATGCCAATATTGCGGGAGGGAACGGAATTTGCATCCAAATGGTCGGGACTAAGCACCAGCCATATAGAGGAAGGCATCCATACACCGATCAAGGCATATGAATACATGAATAAATTCTATGTCGAAGAGGGCAACAAGCGTGTCAGTGTAATGAAATATTTTGAGGCGGACTCCATACGGGGCGAGGTAACGCGCATTATCCCGAAGCGGACGGAGGATAAGGAAAATAAGATATACTTTGAGTTCCTTGACTTTTATGAGCTTGCGCCGATCAACTATATCTGGTTTTCGCAGGAGGGAAGTTTCGCAAAATTGCAGGAGGCAGTCGGCAAAGAACCGGGTGAGAAGTGGTCGGAGGATGATATCAGGGAATTCAGCTTTGCCTACAACCGTTTTGCCACGGAATTCCGTTCACAGGGAGGAAGCAAATTAAAAGCCACGGTGGGGGACGCATTCCTGGCATTTATCATGCTCTATGGTTTTGAATCCATCAGCGAGAAAACGACCAGCGAATTAAAGGAGCTGATAACAAAGAGCTGGGAGGAATTCGAACTTTTGCAGGAAGAGCAGGGGATAGAACTTAAAATGAAGCCAAACAAGGAAAAGAAGTCACTTTTAAGTGCACTTTTTTCCGCCCCGAAACTTAAAATTGCATTTATTTATGAAAAAACTCCCGGCACATCTGCCTGGACATACGCACATGAGCTTGGCCGCCTTTACTTAGAGCAAACCTTCCCGGAGGAATTAAGCATTGTAAGTTATGAATGTGCGACACAGGAAAATATCGACGAGCTGATTGACGGCGCGATAGCGGCGGGGTGCAACCTGATCTTTACCACAACCCCATCGTTTGTGCAGGCAAGCGTGAAGGCGGCGATTGCCAATCCGGATGTGCGCATTATGAACTGCTCGCTGCACACTTCCCACCGCTATATCCGCACGTACTATGCGCGCATGCATGAAGCGAAGTTTTTGATGGGCGCAATCGGCGGGGCGATGGCGGAGAATAACAGGCTGCTCTATATTGAAGATTATCCGATTTATGGTTCCATCGCAAATATTAATGCGTTTGCACTTGGGGCAAAAATGATTAACCCGCGCGTCGAGGTTTTTCTTGAATGGTCGGCGAGGAAGGATTTTGATATTGACGGGAAAATCCGTGAAATTGCCCCTGCCTGCATTTCGGGGAAGGATATGATGATACCGGAGGAGGCATCCCGGTTTTTCGGGCTGTATCATATGGAGGGGGAGAACCCGCGAAATCTCGCCATGCCGATCTGTCATTGGGGCAAATTTTATGAGCAGTTAATCCGAACGATTATGGATGGAAAATGGAAATCGGATGATAATTCCTCCGCGACAAAAGCGATTAATTACTGGTGGGGGATCTCGGCAGGTGTTATCGACGTAATCTGTTCGCAGCGCCTCCCAATCGGCACAAAGCGTCTTTCGGAACTGCTGAAGGCAACAATCAGCTCCGAACAGTTCAACCCGTTTTCGGGTATCCTGTATTCGCAGACGGGTGTGGCACAGGCTGACCCTGAAAAGAGCCTGGCTCCGGAAGAGATTATGAGGATGGACTGGCTTGCGGAGAATGTTATCGGTGCCATACCTAAGACGGAGGAGTTAAAGGAGCAGGCGGAGCCGGTAGTAAGGCAGCAGGGCGTAAAACAAAAGGAAGGTTGACCGGGATGAGGATATTGGCGATAGCGGACGAGGAATCGAAAGCGCTGTGGGATTATTTTGATAAAAGTATGCTAGAGGGGATTGACCTGATTATTTCCTGCGGCGACCTGGACCCCCGTTACCTCTCCTTTCTGGTAACCTTTTACTCGGGACCGGTTTTGTATGTACATGGGAATCATGACGGCAAGTATGAACAGATTCCGCCGGAGGGCTGCACCTGTATCGAGGATAAGATTTTTGTGTATAAAGGTGTGCGGATTCTGGGGCTTGGCGGTTCGATGCGCTATAAACCGGGACCGCACCAGTACACGGAATATGAGATGAAGCAGCGGGTGGCCAGGCTTTGGTTTAAGCTGTTTAAAAAACGGGGTTTTGATATCCTGGTAACACATGCGCCCGCGTACCAGCTTAATGACGGGCGCGACCTGCCACATCAGGGATTTAAGATATTCCGGAAACTCATGGAAAAGTACCGGCCTAAGTTTTTTCTGCACGGTCATGTGCATTTATCCTACGGGAGGGATTATAAGCGATATGACCGGTACGAGGATACCCATATTATTAATGCATATGAGCGGTGCATATTTGATTTCGAGGATGACGAGCCGCAGGAACATTTGATTGTTCATGGGAAATAGAATGGGGAATCAGGGTGGGAGGATAATTCAGAAAAGGGAGTTGCTAAAACGGACACTTCCCAGACAAAATTTACCGTTATGGGCGGGATGAGTGCACTGAGCGGGGGATATGAAGACAACACTGTTTTAAATCAGATGCAGGAAAATGCGGGAATCAGCATTGAGTGGATTACGATGAGCGATTCCCTTGGGGAGCAGGTTAATATCCGGATTGGGACTGACGATCTTCCGGATGCATTTCAGGCAGTTGGGTTTAGTAATTACGATTTGTCAAATTATGGAAAAGACGGAACTTTTATTGACCTCACACCATACCTGACCGAGGAATATATGCCCAATCTTTCAAAAATTCTCGAGAAATACCCGGAAATCCGCAGTGCAATCACGATGAATGACGGTGGGATTTATGGTCTTCCGGCAGCGGAACAGATGGGGACTGCCGGGATTGGCTTGGATAAAGATTACAGTATTTATTCGGTTCCGCAGTTTTCTATGATTAACAAGGCATGGCTTGATGATTTGGGTCTTTCCATCCCAACCACTCTCGATGAGCTGCATACAGTATTAAAGGCGTTTAAGGACAATGATATGAGTGCGAAATATTATGGGAATGCGGCGGGCAGCACAATCCCGATGAGCACTGGTTTTGATCAGTGGTGCTGGGGGCAGAATATCTTTTATGCGGGATTTGGCTTTACGAACTGGCCAAATGATGTTTGTAACGACCTGGTACTTGGGGAGGATGGGAGTGTTGAATTTATTTGCGCCTCCGATAAGTACCGCAAAGCAATAACTTATTTCCATGACTGGTATGCGGAAGGATTGATGGATATCGAAATGTTCAGCCAGTCGCAGACACAGTTGATTTCCAAATGTTCCCAGGGATATGTCGGAGTTGCGACATGGTGGGAGATCGACGAATTGACCGGGGAGCATGCGGGTGATTATGTATTCCTGCCAGTTCTTGATGGATCGGATGGCACACACAATGTAACATTGCGTACAGGTGGTGCGACTAACAGTGGGAATTTAAGCATTACCAAGGCATGCAAAAGTCCTGCGAACCTGTTGAAGTTTTATGACCAGTGGTATGACGGGGAAATCGTTATGCAGCTTCAATATGGACCGAAGCTTATTTTGAGTGAATACTACAGCACAACTTTTAAGATGGAGGCGCGGGCTATCAAGCGTCTTCAGGATCTGAGCGATTACTGGATGGGCTTTGTGGACAGCACGGCGGTCTACCCTATGGATTGTGTTTTTACGGAGGAGGAGCTTGATGTTATCGACCAGTATAAGCCGGATTTTGAAAGTACCGTGGCGGAGAACGAAGGACTTTGGATTAAAAACGGGGGACCTTCGGATGATGAGTGGGAGAGTTATCTATCCACACTGAAAAGAAGCTGTGGGATGGAAGAACTTTTAAAGGTTTATCAGGATGCGTACAACCGTTATATTGAAACGAGGAAAGCGGATTAAAGCCGCTCACGGATAAATGGCTGTTTGTGCCGAGAAATGGAGGATTACTATGATAAGTCAGGTGCTGCGCGATGCCCGAAAATATGAGGAGACAGGCGAAAAGGCGATTACGAGGGAAATGCGTCCGGGATTCCACCTCTCGCCGCGCGTCGGATGGATGAATGACCCGAACGGTTTTTCATTTTACAAGGGGGAGTACCATTTGTTTTACCAGTATAATCCGTACAGTTCCCACTGGGATACCATGCACTGGGGACATGCAGTAAGTTCTGATCTTTTGAACTGGAAATATCTTCCGGCAGCGCTTGCACCCGATACCGCTGCCGACAGGGACGGCTGTTTTTCGGGGAGTGCAGTGACGCTTGCAGATGGCAGGCAGATGCTAATTTATACCGGGGTTGAAAAAGTAAGCCTTCCGGATGGCGGCGACTGTACCCTGCAAAGACAATGCCTTGCGCTGGGGGATGGAATTGATTACGAGAAATATGGGGAAAACCCGGTACTTGATGGGAACAGCCTGCCAGAAGGTGGCAGCAGATATGATTTCCGTGACCCGAAAATTTTTGTGCGGGCGGATGCTTCTTATGGCTGTGTGGTGGGAAACTGCGATGAGGAACGGGATGGAAGTGTTCTCTTATTTGGCAGTAAGGATGGATTTACATGGAAGTTTGAGAGAATACTGGTAAAAAACCGGGGAAGATATGGAAAAATGTGGGAATGTCCGGACTTTTTTGAACTGGACGGGAAACAGGTTGTGATTGTCAGCCCGCAGGAAATGCTCCCGCAGGGTTTTGAGTATCATAATGGAAACGGTACACTCTGCCTGATCGGTCATTGTGGCGCAGACGGGGAATTTGTGGAGGAGTGCAACCAGTCAGTGGATTACGGGATTGATTTTTATGCGCCGCAGACTGTGCTTGCACCGGATGGCAGAAGAATTATGATCGGCTGGATGCAGAATTGGGATGCCTGTCCGGTCAACGCTTCAAACCAGCCTTGGTTTGGGCAGATGAGTCTGCCGCGCGAACTTTCCATACGGGACGGGCGGCTGATCCAGAAACCGGTGCGCGAACTTGAGAGTTTGCGCAGGAACGAAGTCCGATATGAAAATGTCACTTTTACGGATGTGATTAAGCTTGAGGGTGTAAAGGGCAGGAAAGTGGATATGGAAATGACACTGCGCCCGGGGGATGGGATGAATATCTATCATAAGTTTGCTGTGCGATTTGCCCAGGATGATGATTACCAGACATCCGTTAGTTTCCGTCCCCATGAGGGAATTGTCAAAGTGGACCGGAAATTTTCAGGTTCAAGACGGGCTGTTATCCACCAGCGCCGCAGCCTTGTGCGCACGGAAGCAGGCAGGCTGAAACTCAGGATTATTCTCGACCGGTTCAGTGCCGAAATTTTTGTAAATGATGGGGAACATGTGCTTACTGCAACCATGTACACTGGTCAGGAAGCGGATGGAATATCATTTTTTGCAGACGGTAAAGTGACGATGGATATTGTAAAATATGATCTTTTGTCAGCGGATGAAAAGCAGGATTAGCGGAGGTGCAAAGTGGAACAGACGGATGTAACAGCGCTTGGAGAATTGCTGATTGATTTTACGGAATGTGGTTCGAGCCATCAGGGCAATCCCCTGTATGAGGCAAATCCGGGTGGAGCACCCTGCAATGTGCTTGCCATGCTTGCAAAACTTGGCCGCAGTACTGCCTTTATCGGAAAGGTCGGAAATGATTATTTCGGGCAGCAGTTAAAGAACGCCATTGAAGGAGCCGGCATCTGTGCGGATTACCTGTATATGGATAATAATGTGCATACAACACTTGCGATGGTACATACCTTCCCGGACGGTGACAGGGATTTCTCGTTTTACCGCAACCCCGGTGCGGATATGATGTTAAGCTCAGAGGAAATACCGGTGGAAAAACTAAAAAATACCACAATTTTCCATTTCGGTACTCTTTCAATGACTCACAGCGGGGTGCGCTGTGCGACGAAAAAAGCGCTTGAAACAGCAAAGGAGGCGGGGGCGCTGATTTCCTTTGATCCCAATTTGCGCCCGCCGCTCTGGGAGTCGCTTGATGTGGCGAGGGAGCAGGTGCTCTATGGGATTTCGAAGTGTGATATCCTGAAAATCTCGGATAATGAGATACAGTGGCTGACTGGAAAAGAGGATTTTACCGAAGGCGTGGCCTGGATTTTAGAACGCTATCCCATCCCCCTGATTCTGGTGTCAATGGGAAAGAGTGGGAGCCGTGCCTATTATCAGGGGAAGATGGTGGAAGCTGCGCCATTTTTGCGCGGGGATACCGTTGAAACGACGGGCGCGGGGGATACTTTCTGCGGATGTGTGCTCCATTATATTCTCGGGCATAACCTTGAACAGCTTTCGGAGGGAGATTTGCTGGAAATGCTTACTTTCGTAAACTGCGCCGCGTCACTGATTACAACGAGAAAGGGCGCGCTCTGTGTTATGCCGGAAAAAGAGGAGATTGAGGAGGAGATAAGAAAGAGGGGAAATAATCTTCTGACACGTTAAAAATCTGGAGAGGAGGGGGAGGGGATGAATTTGTGGAAAGAAAAAGCTTCGTGGGTATTCTGTAAAGGGGAGCAGAAGAAGGATTCGCGGGCACATTTTGGAAAGCGCAAAAACAGGAAATATCCGTGTGCGCTGATAGCGGCAGCTATAATGATTATGTGCTTTCTATGTGCGGGATGAGGCAAAAAGGAGAGTGATGACCTGATGCTGTACCTTGCATTTGACGAAGGGAAAGGGTTTTGGCATCGGACAGCGCAAAAAAACTACCGGACACGGAAGTGCATTACCGTTTTACGCACACAGCTTATATGGAAGACAGGGAACCTCAATGGCGGGAGAAGGGGATTGCGGAAGGTTCCCTGCTCTTTGACGGGAGTTCCACATGGCTGGAATACAGTACAGAAGAACTTAGTGTGTCCGGGGAGGCTTTTTCAATTAGTGTGTGGGTTGCCCTATAATTCCGCCTCCTACGATGATCTGACCACACTGTTAAACTACTACAATAATTATCCGTACCCGGTGCCGCTTGCCGCGCTGGTTATGAATTCTTATGTACAGCATAAGGTGGTGGACTGCGGGAATATTGATCTTACCGGATTTATCGCGGATGCAAAGGCATCCTACGGCGACACCGAAGTTACAGGATTTGAAATTTTGAAGGTAAACTTTGGTGGAACAGAATATACGGATGGATTTTCTTCCTTTGATATGAGTGTGCCGGGCTGTTATAATGTGACTTACGGGATTTCCTATGAAGGCAAGTCAATTGAGGCGAATTTTACAGTGGTTGCAATGTCGAATCATAATTCGGTTGCAAACGGCGGCTTTGAGTCGGGCAATCTTGCGGGATGGACGGTTCTAAATGATAAGTGGAGTTACGTGGACGGTCACGCAGCGGGTGTAATTTCCGCAGAAAATTACTGGGGGGAGGCGCTGCCATACAACCAGGCGGGCAATTACCATCTGGATGGCTGGAACAATGGGATTGAGGAGGGTGATACCTGGGCGGTAAGGTCAACAAATTTTACTCTTTCCGGTTCCGGTTTTATCTCCCTGCGCATGGGAGGTCATGCCGCGGCGGTGCGCGTGTACAAGGTGGATGGCACGGAGGTGGGGCATTATGCACAGAACCGCTTTTGTGACGTGAATTTCCCGAGCCTTGCGGCGGGTGGTTCCTGGGCTGATATGGGAACTTACGTAATTGATTTGTCAGAATATCTTGGCGAGGATCTTTATATTGAGCTTTGTGATGAACAGGTGGATGGCTGGGCGCACGCGTTCTTTGACGAGGTGGTAACATACTATGAGCAAGCACCGGACTATTCAAATAATGCTGATACCGTCCCTGACGGCGGAACGGGTGAAGAGGTGACAATCCCGTGGCAGTTGTTAGAATAGGGAATGAGCGGCAATCCTGTGGCAATTATCAAAATAGGGAATAAGTGTTAGTTGTGCTGGACTTTTTCGACTCTCAGATGGTAAAATATATTACGGGGAGAATTTCTGGTATCCTGCCACAGGGAAAAATGAATTGATCGGGAGCGGCAGAATAACAGAGTTGATATGGCAGCTTTCGGTATAAAATCTGCTATGGATACAGTGTGTTATCCTCAATTAGTAGGAACCATCACACTCAATAGCGGACGGCGTTCGTCAAAAAATATTTATGAAATATTTAAGAACCTCCCCGGCTGGGGCAGGTCATTTTCTGACCTGCTCCACTTCCGGGATTGGTTTCAGATTAAAATGAATTTCAATAGAAATATGTCTTGTCTTATCGCTGTCTATTTCTTCATGGACAACGATTTCCTTAACTAGCTTGTTTAATACCGCCGCATCCAGTTCTGCGATATCTGCGTATTCCTGAATGACAGTTATCCACTGCCTTGCGCTGTCTACAAGCTGGATTTCGTCAGCTAACTTTTTCTTCCCTTCGCTGATTTTTGCCTTTAATTCTTCCTGCTCTTTCTGTGTCTTTTCCAGCATCAGGTTAAAATTCTGCTCATTGATGCGTCCGGCAGCTATATCTTCATACA
>CAJTOR010000049.1 GCA_910577675.1 uncultured Lachnospiraceae bacterium | reverse complement strand
TACAAAAATGCACCCCCTCAAACACCCATCCATCCCCTGCCTGCTCCATCCCATAGCCTTTTGCCAGCATTTCCAAACATCCACTTTGGTTTACCTCCACATAACAGACAGATGATGCACCGACACGCGCCAGCCAGACACAGAACCCAACCGCCACTGTGGTAGTCCCCACTCTTGGCTGCGCTCCTACCACGGCAATCCATACATCCTTACATTCAAAATGATATCGCTCCTTTGCTTGGATTTCTTCCTTTCTTTCCTCCCCCTGCTGTTCCTCCGGCACATACCGCAGCATCCCTTCTTCGCTCAGACACTCTGTAATCTCCTGTTGGATTCCCCCAATCTCCGTAGCACACACGATATTCCTCACCCCGCTTTCAATTAACGCCCCAAAAAGCGGGTCGGATTGCGCCAGCCCCTCGCAAATCACTGTTACCCGTGCCGTATACATTATCAAAAATTCCTCAACGCCCTGTGCAAACTCCCCATCCGTATCCCCAAACGCTGCCCGGTCAAGCACAACATCCGTAAAATGCGAGAAATTCCGCATATCATAAACAATGAACTGCTTTAAGGAAAACCATCCCACCATCCGCTTGATCGGCATCCCACTGTCCGGTTCATATAAGCCTGTAAAGTCCAACAGGTTTGTATGCTGTATAGAAGATAAATACAAAACCATATCCCAATCCCTCCCTATTCTATTTCGTTATCGCTTCCTATCGCCCAGAACGGGCCACCCGCCGCAGCCGCCTTTGCCGCTTCTTCCACAATTACCGCCGGCTCCCATTCCCACGTACTCCTTGCATAACTAGCTGGGTCGGATACCAGGACTTTCCCTTCCCCGGTCATCCCCCGCAAAACGACGAAATGGCTTCCCTTTGTGAAATGCCCTTTCCCCATCACAGCCACGACCAGTTTCCCCTCCGCAAGCGCGTCCACAATCCCCTGTGTTGTCAGATTCCCTTCCCATGTCAGCCCGTAAGCTGTTGCTGCGGCAGGAATCAAGCTATGGTACGAACCATTCCCCTCACAATAATATCCATTTTCCACCGACCACTCTGCCAGTTCCACAGGGTCATGTACTTCCCCGGTCAGCGCAGAAATTACGGTTGCCATACAGACCACCCCACATCCTGCCTGCCCAATCGTATCGGACTCCCCATACGCCAGTTCCGCCCACCTTGGGTCAAACTGGCTGTAATACATCATCCCAGCAAACCCATCTGCAAATACCGTATCTTCGTAGGATTTTCCCACACCTTCCTTATAATCCTGCGAAAAGAAACTGATTTTCTGGTTATAGCCATATTCCTTCTGGAAGGATTCAATCACAGTCACCTCATCACTGCCGAACGCCCAATCCATAAACAGCGTGATTGGGCTTGTAATCACATATAAAATCAACGCAACCAGCAGTAACAGAAAAATAACCGGGGAAAGAATCAGGACAAGCAGGCGGTTCTTCGCCCGCCGTTCCTCCTTTTCCTGCTGTGCCAACAATGCCAGAACCCTTGCAAGTACCTTGTTTGTCATCCTATCGTCCCCCTGCTGTCCCCATATATGCCATTTTGTAATCCGGGATTTCAAAATAGATGTGCAGCCGTTTTGCCCCCACAAGGAACAGGGCATGTCCGCGCTTCCTTGCGAGCAGTAACTCCTGCTCCGCTTCGGTCAGGTCATAGAGTGCGGCGGTTTCCTTTAAGTTCTGCCCGTCCGTCCCCATCAGTATTTTGTAACATGGGATATCAAGTAACGCCTGCCCATACTGTTTGATGCTGTCACTTAAAAAATCCCCGACACTGTGGGAAATAATCGCCAGTGCGCCCTCATACTTCCGCGCCCGTTTTACCATGTTGCGCAGGTAGACCAGCGACTGCGGCACTTTCTGGTCAATCATCAGGTATGCTTCATCACAGATCAGAAGAACCCGTTCCTCCCTGTTCCGGCTAATATGCTCCCAACACCAGGTTAGCAGGTTAAAATATTGTGTCCGCTTGATATTGTCACTTGTTTCCTGCAAGGCATTTGTATCTAGGACGGTAATCGAGCCGCCATCCCTCGTTCCCCCATCCACAATGCTGCTTTTTCCATTCCAGATAAAGCTGTCCGAACCTTCTGCAAGGTCATATAAAAGTAATGCAAGGTCGGCATATCCCTGCCGTTCTGACCCCTTCCCCGCTTTTTTCTGTATCAGCGCATACAGATCGGAAAATACCGGGAAATCCCCTGCGTCCCACCCGGAAACATCTGTATCCCATGTAATACCGAAATCCTGATAAAGTTCCACCAGGGATTTCTTCAGGATGGCACGCTGCATATCCGTGAGCGAGGGGATATAGAGATTAAAAAAGATTTCAAGGTTTTTTAAATGCATGGCAAGTTCGCAAAGGCCGCTGTCCGCACCATCCTGTTCTGGTAACTGGTAGGCTTTCCTTACCACGGTTTCTTCCATCCCAGCCCCCACTCCTGGATAGAGCCGATCCGCTTCCCCTTCCTCATCGCGCGGTGACGGACGAACCTGTAACGGGTTGATCCTCCCTGCCGAACCGCCCACGGCGTTCACCCAGTTCCCGCCAAGGTTATGGCAGAGATCCTTATATTCCGATTCGGGGTCAATCACAATGATTTTTGTTCCTTTCATAAACTCCGACAAAATAATATGCTTGATTGCGGTGGACTTCCCCACACCGGAATTCCCCATAATCACAAAATTACTGTTCGTGCGGTCACCGCCCCGCCGCCAGGTATCCACAATGACAAGCCCGCCCCCGGTATCCTGTGCAAAATAATACCCTGCGCCATCGTTGAACCCACTGCTTGCAAAAGGGAAACCGCCGACAAACGTGGAGATTGGCACAACCTTCTGCAAAATTCCCTCCATCTTTTTATTGGTTGCAAAGGAAGGGGAAAGATGCTGGAATGCTTCCTTCTGCAAGTTTGGGATTGTACGCATCTTACATTTCAGCACGCTTACAAGGCTTTCCGCACGGCGGCATACCTTCTGGAAACTTTTTTCATCCTTTGCCACTGGCATAATGGATACACTCATCAACCCCACGGTTTCCCCTTCCCGGTCAATCTGTAGGATAATCTTCTCCCCATCTTCCGCCGCCTTTTCTGCCCTCTGGCGGGAGAGGGGGTCTTTCGCCCCCTCCGCAATCCCCCGCTGCTGGACAACACTGTGGGAGAGTGCGTGGATCAGTGCCGCATTGTCCACGGGCTGCCAACCAATGGACACGATGGTAGACGGGATATTTGTGATCTTGGAAAGCCATTCCACACTGACTTTCTGCGGATAGCGGATCAGCCCGTATATTTTCCCAATGTTCTCCCCGATGGAAAGACCGTTCTTAGTAAACTCCAGCCCGACTGGCGTGATTACGTTTAATAGGGCATTGTTCCGTTTGGGGATGTCCGGTTTCTGTATTGGCTGTTTTTTTATGGTTGTACCCATGCTGCGTTCCTCCTTTGCGGGCTGCTAATGTACCAGAGTCTGTGCTGCCCGCTGCACAAACCTTCCGGGTAAAAAATTTTGATTTTTCGCTCTTACTCTTTTGGGCAGGGGAATGATATCCGCTTTTCTATTAGGTATTATGGGAATAACCCCTCCAAAACATAGATTATTGCAATGTTTACAATCTACTGAATTATCAATCCCCTTCTTTTTACATCTTTAAATCCCCCTCTAACGTTGGGATCGTGGCAAAAAACTCGGTATCCTCCAGATGGGTATAGGACGGGTTATGCACAAGGTTCAAAAGCCGCACAATCTCCTTTTCCCCCAACCCTTCGCAGGGAATACCGCACCCGGAGAATTTCTCTGCAAACAGTGCTGTCCGTCTTGCCAGTTCCCTCTCTGCGCCCCCGGTTTCGCCCTCATCCCTTACTTGCTCCCAGAACGATACATAAAACTGCCGTTCCACGATCTCCCCGGACAGGGAATACCCTGCCATCTGCAAAATTTCCTGCTGTAATAGTTCCCTGCGCCGATCCCCTGCCCCCTTGAGCATGGACTGCATTTCTATGATGACTGGTGAGATATCGACTGGCCGGCTGACCGCAAGGAACTTAAACGGGTACTGGAGATCGGAAAGTTCCGCGGTGAGCTGACGGATCAGTACGCTTTTTTCCGCCTTACTGTAAAGGTCGATATTGACCTGGTGAATGCGCACAAAGGTAAGTACCAGACCATCCGTGGTATAAAGGTATTTCCCCCGGATATCCTCCACATTGATAAATTCCTGCGCTGTCTGCATGGCAGGACTTCTTCCGCCGGACGCTTTCCCCGGCTTCTTTTTCTGTAATGCAAAAAGGAAAAGACTGCCGCCCGCAAGGGTGACAGCCAACATAACCATCGGGAATATAATCCCTCCCATTATCGTTCCTCCATTTCTTCCTGCTCTTCCTCTGCTTCTTCCTGCCTTTGGAACATTGCCCGATAATTCTGCCGTGTTTCTGCCGCCCACGGGGATTCCAACAACGCCTGTAGGCGCATCGAGCCACGGGAATCTTCCAGTCTTCTGCCAATGCCTGTACTGTCCTGATAGATGGCAAGCAGTTTATAAAAATCGGTAATTCCTTGTTCCTTTCCATACTCCAACAACCGCCGCACATTTTTTAGCCCTGCATCAAGGTCAATGGAGTATGTTCCCATTGTGCAGTAACGTGGACAATTCGGGTTGTATTCCAATGTACAGCAATTCCGGTCAAGGTCAAGTGTGACCCACATTTCCAGTATCCCGCTGGAATAGTAATTTTTCTGGTATTCCCTTGCTTCCTCCGGCTCGATGTTTTGGAAAAACATATCCGCATCATTCAGACGTTTCCTCTGGTACACGCCATCATAGTCCAGATTCCCTAAAATCTCTGCAACGGTCTGTTTTTCTGATAACTCTTTTTGGGCTTCCAACGCCTGTGATAAACGTAAGAAAGGGGACAAGGCATTTGCACCATAATGCGCATAAAAATAGGTTTGTGAACCATCCTCCACCAGACAATAAATTGCCCTATTTCCCATACCTCCTCCTTACTCGGCTGGTCGGATATGCCAGTCGTCAAACAGTGAACCTACTACCGTTAGGGCATCCGTCCGGCTGACCTGTAACATCCCCGCCGGAGTCCATGCATCCATGATTTCTGCATAAGTAACATACTGCCCGTCTGGATACCAGACCGGGCTGAAATGCGTGGGTCTGCCATAGGTGCTATATGGATTGACTCGGAATTCAAAGGTGCTGGAATACCCTGTATTTAACCGACGCAACAGCCGCCAGTAGGTGGCATACCCAAACTCCGGGAAGTATGCGACTACATTCTGCGCCCCGGTGACTTGGCTGCTTGGTGCATTGGAGGTAAGATGGGCAGATGCACTGGCATTGATCCCATACCCGCTTTTCATTGTCCTGCTGGATGCGGTAGGATTCTTTGCATCGGGTACGGTTTGGAATGTTGCCGTCAGGCTGGCGGAATAGGAAAGCCAGTTGTATTCCCACCAACCATGGTCACACCAATAACCGTGGTCAACCCCTTCCCCGTCCACATTGCTGTGCCACACCCAAGACGTGTGCCAATGGCATTCCCATTCGCCCCAGCTTAGGCTGGCACTCCCACTCGTTCCGGGGGTAGATGGGATAGCAAAGCCGTCATTGCGGTCGTTTGCCTGTGGGTCTGGCGGCGGGTTTTCATTCAGGTCTACCACCTGTGCGGTAATCTGGTAAGTATTTATGCTACAATTACTTTGGATGTGGATGGTGACACTGCCCGGTTCGGACGGGGTGTGCCATTTCACCCATGCGAGCTGTGACCCGCCTTCAGGGATATAGATGGAGGTGTGGGAGTATGTCCGCCCGTTGATGGAAAACGTTGCGTAGGCTGGACTTTCTGGGGTTTTCTCCTCCCAGGTTGTCAGTAGCACAGATGTAATTACGTCCGTATCACAGTGGTATATAAAATCGCTGCTTGGCTCTACTGGCGGATCTGGTTCAGAGAAACGTACCACGCCAAGCCCAAGCTTTGCCAGGATGGTATCATCATTTTGTACCTCCGTTGTCGAACCTCCCCACGCTGGGAATCCAAGGTCTGCGGTTTCTAGGAACATGGAGAGCGGGAGGTTTTTATGGGTTAGGGACAGCATCTTGCTACGCAAGTCGTTTCCTGCCCGCTTATTATAAACAGCGGCTTCTGTGGCGGTCATAGCGTAGATGATTCCACCATATTTAAAATATGCGATGGGTTCCAACAAAATCTTGTACTCCCCGCCGATCAGTTCCTCATAATCAAACCCCAAGGCATCCGCAATATCCCGGATTGTTCCCTCACGGCAGAAATATGCCTTGACTTCCTCGATATCAGCAGTCACGACACTACCACTGATAATGCGGGGGATTGGGTTATCCGGGTTGACACAATAATAGTTTCCATTCCGTATTGCCAGCCCACTCCCATTGCAATAAGCAATCTTGTTCACCTTTCCAAAATGGATGGCGATATCATCATTGGCATGGTTCGAAAAATCAACAGATGCGGATACTGGTTGGTTATCCTCATCCCGCACAATCGTTATTCTCACCCCATCACGCCCATCCCAAATATTCTGACTGTTCCCACTTCCCATGTTTCCGCCGCCACCATCAATGTTTGGGTCACCGTCCGCGAACACAGAGAAAGGGGATGAAAAAAGCACTGCCAGACAAAGCAGTGCCAAAAATATTTTTTTCAATTTAATCCCTCCATATCAAGATGGAAAAGTTTTACCACTTTGATTTTACTGCACAAAACCTCCATTTATTTTAACATAAAATTGCTTTGCGTATTTATAAACATTAGATGCCCTGCGCATAGAAAAAGCGGATACAGCCATCACCATATCCGCCTAAATTTATTAACTTTACATATCCCCGATGATATCCCCTGTTCCAGCATTTGGTGCTGTACCGTGTGAATTTGGGCCTTCATATTCTACCCAGCCAAATCCCGGTACATAAATTGCACCCTCGGAAGGTGGTTCACCTTTTGGATCATCCTTTTGGGATGACTCCTCTTTGGATGGTTTCTCTTCCTTTTTTGGCGGTTTTCCCTCCTCTGAAGACTCCTCCTTCTTTGTTTCCTCTTTCTCTGGGTTCTTGTGTTCCGGTCTGCAATTCCCGTCTTTGTCCGGGTTCTCCACTGGTGCGGTATCCTTATCATCCGTAGGAGGGGTTGGCGGAGGAGTTGCCTCCGATGGGGATTTCAGATTGCTCCCGGAATCCTCTTTTTTTGTTTCTTCCGTCTTTTCCTTCCCTATATCACCACGGTCTTCGGATTGGCTTTCCTTTTTTTCCGGCGGTTTGGTTACGGCTGGTTTTTCTGTAACCTGTGGGATATTTGTCACTTTCTTCGGTTCTGGTGTGGCACTTACCTGCGGCTCTGCCGTTTCATCCTTGGAATCGCTCCCCTGTTGTTTATTTTCCTTCCCCTGTGTGGTTGGGGTCGGCAGGTTTTCTGTCCCTTTTTTATCGTCTGACGGTTGAGGGCTTACTAGCTTTGACGGAGTTGGGGAAGTTTCTGCCTCTTTCCCATCATTCTCCAACCCATCCCCGGATGGCATCGGTGTGGAGGACAGTTCGCTTTCCCCATCATTCTGCTTTCTGTTATCCGGGTTTTCTTCCCCGCCCTGCACGGGCATATCCTGTGTCCCTTTTGCCATATTGGTTCGCAGGAACAGCCCTGCTACAAGACATACGGCAAGGACGGATAATACGATAATCATAACCTGTTTCTTTTTGTTGTCGTTCTTCATAATCGGACCTCACTTTCATTGATTGGATGAACAGTTCAGCCCTATTTACCCAATTCTTCTACCCATCTTCATTATAAACGGAAATTTCCTGCGAGTCCAGGAATATTTTTCAATTTTATGGAATATTTTTTCCTACCCCGCTATTTTTCTCATCCTTTCACTTTCACATTCCATTGCCTGATTGCTGAAAATCCCGTCCTATTTTGTTTTTTTGAGCCATTAGAATTTTGGCATATAGGCTGCCTTTGTCCTTATTTCCATTTGGAACGGTGGCATGAATCCCCACCCAAATGAGAATGGTATCTCGATGGAAACCCTTACCTCCGCCTCCATGTTCCGGCTTGTATTCCCCGGTGTAAGCGGTGTGTTTGTGATTTCCACAGAAAGCCCCGAAAGACGGTACTCGTACCCGCTACTTTCCTGCGCCTGCACCTTGACATGGTAACTTCCCTGCCGTCTGGTTCCCAACAGTTCATCCAGCCGATGGTAGACATCGGAGTAATCAAGGTTTTCCACCCACTGGTTGCCGGAGCGTACATATCCCCCAGAGTATCCTTCCCGCAAGCCATTGTAAGCCTCATCATAATTCGTTGTCATCACGGCGACCACCGCCTGCTGTACCCCATCCCGCACCCCCTGTACAATCACCATCAACCGGAAAAACTCCGCCATTGCACAGATGAGTAGCAATAGTCCCAAGACTAAGGCAACCGTTGTCGGGGTGGAATTGCCATTTTTCCTTTTTAAAATTTTTCTGATATAGGAAATCCTCCCTCCTCCCATCATTTATAATACACCTCCGATTTCCCTGATGCCTTTGCCTGAATCTCAACTTGAAATGGACCAAAGAAAAAGAAACTGACATCCACAGTTGTTTTTAATGTCACGGAGAGTTCACCGTCCAACTGTACCTTATTCCCCCGGAAATAATCACACTCCCACACAATCTCTGGGTCAAGCCCGGTCTGCGCCCGCATGGTGGCAACCCTACCAGACACCTCTGTCCCCCCGGTGATCTCCGCCTGCCGTACAATCTCCGCTGCAAACAGGTCAAGCTGCTGTTTTGCCGTGAACACGGGCAGGAAACTGACGGCAAGCGCAACCACCAGCATCAGGCAGAGGACACCAACCACAATATCCAAATACCCCTCGCCACGTTTTGATCGTAGAACTTGTTTTAACATAAATCCCCCTTACATTCTGCGCATATAGAAGATGGTCTGACTTTCTGCAAACTTTCCGTTGATACTTTTTTTACAGTATGAAAAATAACTTGGTGATATATCCAACCCATAATGGTCTGCACTACAAGCCGCACCCATACCTTAAAAAATTCCTGACATAGTACCAATGATCTGGTATCCCATTACCCCCATATAAACCAGGATCATGCAGCCAAGCAGCAAAAACGAATACCGCCGGATTTTGGGCGGGCGTTCCAGTGCCAGCTTCTTTAACCGCTGCAATTCCAACTGTTTCATGTCATGGGCAAGCATCCGAAAAAATGCCACGCCGTCATCACCGCGCAGGACACCAATTAGTCCCCTCACCACATCGGAAAGCATCGCGCTTGATACCCTTGCCTCAAGCCTTGTCAGCGCACCCTCATAATTGCCCGTCCTCATATCCGATATCGTAATGGCAAGTTCATTTTTCAGGGCAATCCCTGCATTTTTTCGGTAGGTTTCTAGGATGGAGAGTACATCACGGCTTGCCATCAACTCCTGCGCCAAGGTTGCCACAAAGCGGGGAAGTTCGTATTCAATCTCCGCCCGCCGCCCTGCCACCAATTTCTCCGCTTTCCCGCTCTCCGAAAAGTAAATGCCAATCCCCACCGCCACAAGAACCGGCGAGAGGATGGGCGCAAAAAACAGGCAGGGGATGGCACAAAGTAACACCAGCCCTGCCTTTACGATTGCAAGCGAGAGGTACTGCCCTGCGGTCATCGGAAGTTCTGCCGACCGCAGGGTCGCGGTCAGTTTGCGCTGTCGGTAAGGGCTGATCGGCAGCACCTTTGCCAGTTTTGCCGCCAGTTCCTCCAAGATGGCATCCGAATTTTTTGCTGCTTTCCGGTTTTGCCGGACTACCCCAAGCAACATCTTCGTCGCCCGGTAGGTTGGTACATGGAATGCCGCTGCAAGGAGTAAATAAAGCCCAAGGGCAAAGAACAAAGCAAACAACACTAAAATAAAATATTGCATTTTCTCCCTTTCTGCCACATACATGGCATTTATACGGGGTTGAAAAAATTCAACCTTCCGTTTTCCCTTATCTTTTATATTCGATCGGTCGTGTATGCTTTGTCACTGCCGCAACGGACAGAAAGATCACTGCCCCACATATTGCGAGTAGGATTTTGCCAAACTCTGTGTGCATTAACGTGTGATACCATTCTGTATTTAAGAAATACAAAAGCGGTATACTCCCGAACAGCAGCACGACCATTGTAATGTATTCCCGCACTGGCTGGGCAAGGAGCAAGTCTAGTTCTGCCGATACGACCCGCATATCGGACAGTTTTGCCACAATCGGCGGCAGTGTGGATTTTAGGTTGTAATCATCCTGGCAGGCAATCACCGCATCCACCCACTCATGGAACACGGCATTGTCCACGCCCTGCTTCATCTGTCCCAATGCCTCCTTTAAGTTGGAGTTAATCAGTTTTGTCTGGAGGAGGAATCCCCGGAACACCTCTGCCACGGGCGGATTTAAGTACGGCTCATTTTCCTCGATTGCGCGGAGGATAGTGTTTTTCCCGCGCAGGTAGCTGGTTGTAATGATGGAGAGTGCTGTTTCCAATTCCGTGCTGACCTGCCGTTTCCATCGCCCTGTTGTAAATTTCACATAATAGAACGGGAGCAGTGCAAACCCAAACGCCAGTACGGGGACTAAGTAGCCGTTTTTCATGGTCAACGCAATCAGCACGCCCACAACAAACAAAAACAGCGACAGGATGCAAAGCATTGTGAACCTACCCGTCTTCCCTGTAACGCGCAAGGTTTCCTTGGTTTCCACGAACAGCCGCTTTATCCCCTTTGCCTGTCGGGGTTTCCTGCCGTGTAGAATCCGTTTTCTTAATGATAGTTTTTCCTGCCGGAAGAAATCTGACAGCCCTTCCAGAAAAGAAAAAGGCGACAAACGGAGTAACAAAAAACTACCCACCGCCGCCAGTAAAAATGCAACGGTTACCAGTACTGTCATCCTGACCACCTCCCCACTGCATAGACAATATTTTCCGTTTTCAACGTATTCCCTCCATTTCTTCAGATTCTGTATATCCTAGTTCTTCCATAAAATCCTCATACCCCAAAGCATACGTCCTTACATCTGGTATCTCCTTCAGGTTTTCCACCATATCTTTATGGCTTTCTGGCAGGAAATCTGCCGCCAATTCTTTTACGATATCTGGCAGGAAACCAAAATACCCCGATCCGGCTTGGATTTCCTCCCCTTCTCTATACAGCCGGAATCCATAACATTGCCCCGAGAGGTAGTCATCATAAATTTTCACTTCGGACAATAGGCATTGCTTTGCCTTTTCCATGTTTTCTGTGGATGCACTGCCATACGCTTCTTTTACCTCCCCTGCTGTAGCGTAAATCCATCCCACCTGCCCGGAATCCCATTCGGCATGTACTTCACGGCCAATGAAACTGGAAACGGACATACTTAACCCGGAATGATCATAAAGGAAAAGAGGCAGTATGATGTTTTCCTTCCCTGCAAGTGCCAGCAAATCATGGTTTGGCAGGATATCAACAAGACAGTCAACGATCGCTTCCTTTTGTTCCTCCAATCCCCCACAAAAAGTTTCCTCTTCATACCATTCCTTTGTGTAAGTGTCATACCCCTCCACCTTCCATTCAAACCCTGGCTGTTCAGGGGATTTCACCCCTACTATTGCCCCGTTTGTTTCTCCTTCCCCTTTTAATGTTACTGGGATAGAAGTCAGCCGTACCGCATGGGATTGTCCAGAACGTACATAATCGAAAAATGTATTTCCCGGCACAGTACGCAGCACAAGGTCTTTTAAAAAATCGTTGGGGGTATCGAAGGAATGTTGCTCCCCTAAGTTGTAACGTCTGTGCCAGCATACCATGTGTCCGAAAATGTCATACTCTTCCCTTGGGTTTTCCGGCTCCTCATCCAGCATCACTTGCAGCAGGTACGGCTCTTTCCAAGCGACAAGGCTCATCCCTCTCCCTCCTTCCCCATACCAAAAAGTTCCTGTTGTGCGCGCAGGCACATCCCGTTTTCCCGCAGGCGTTTTAACAGCCCTTCTGAGGGGGACTTCACCTTCTCATAATGACCGATTAGCTTTGTCCTCCCGTCCACGGTCTGGTTGTCCGTGATATGGAAGCGGTACAATGTCCTCATCCGTCGGTGGCTCTCCCCCGATACGGCATCCTCCACATACTCGCACTCGGAAATTTCCATGATCCTCCGGCTGTTATCCTCCAGCTTTTTTGCAAATGCCACGATAGGGAACGCCTTGGTTGCAAGCCCCATCAATGTTGCATCGTCCATATCATAAGACTGTTTGCACAGTGTCACCATCCGGTAATAGGTATCCGCGCACGAGTTTGCGTGGATGGTTGTGATCACGGAATGCCCGGTGTTTGCGGCGTTGATGGCCTGCATACTCTCCGCCCCCTTCATCTCTGCCACCGCCACACAGTCTGGGTTGATGGTCAGTGTGGTTTCCAGCAGTTTCACCAGGTTAATGTCCTGCTTCGGGTCGTCCGAAGGGCGCGTTACCAGATGGACGACGTTGTTGAGGACTTCCCCACTTTCATCCTCCACCGTCAGGTCAAACTCGCGGCATCCTTGTTCCAAGGTGACAATACGCTTGTTGTAAGGGACCTGCCCAAGAATCCAGCTCATCAGTGTAGTCTTGCCGCTGGAGGTTGCGCCCGTAATGCACAGGGAAACCCCGTGGCAGTAACAGGCAGTCAGCAGGTCAAGCATCCCGGCGGTCGCTGTCCCATAGTCAACAAACTGCTGTTTGGTCAGCTTCTTTGGATTGACAATACGGATGGAGGCGGACAGACCCTTATCCCGGTCAATCACGCCATCCCCCATAACTGTGATCCGTATCTTGTTGGACAGATGCCCCACCACGATGGTCTGTGCGCTGTCAAAGACCATCCCAGATTTATGGAGCATCCGCCGGATCACGTCAACAGCGTGCTGCGGCGAGTTGAAATGCTCCTTACATGGCAGGATTTCACCGTTGGAATACGTGATTTTTACATCTTTCCACTGGTTAATGTTAATCTCCTCCACATCGTCACGGTAAAGATATTTGCTTAAAAACGAAAACCCAGTCATCTCGCCGTAAACCCGTTCACACAGTTCCCATGCTTCCATCCCTGCCACGCCAAGATGATTTGTTTCCAGATATTTTTGGATGTAGGACTGGATCAGTTCCCGGCTTTCCTCCGGGTCACCCTCCAATGTGGCAGCATAATGCTTTGTGATATGTTCCTGCACTTTCCGCAAAATCTCAGGGAAGGGATGCAGGTTCACCTCCCTGGCAAATATTTCGGTCTGGCTATGGATGTCGATTCCTTGCAAAAAACATTCCTCCTTCCTGTTTAAAAAAATACTGAAAGATCTGGGCAAATTTCCAGTGCCAGGTCTGCATCAAATTTACGCTGAGAAGCGGCATTTTTTTTGCGAACCCACAAATCTTTTCCGAAACGTTTTCTTCTACTACACTTAGAATTCCCCACGGCTTCTTGAAAAGGGTAAGTGGAAATCCTTTGTGTCTTTTTCTTTTTTCTTTCTCTGTTTCTTTCCCGGAAGTTCTTCCCCTGACCTTTCTTTCTTGTTTAAGGCGATATAATCCGCCGCCTGTAAGCCCCTATCTTTTTGGTATGTGGTAGTTTTCTGCGGGGTACTATTCCCCTCTCTCATTGTTATTTCGGATTTTTCCTGATCCTCTTTTCCAACAATGACAGGAAATTCATTTTCTTCCCCGTCTGCTGACTTCCGTATTCTTTCCTTACCCATCCATGCAACTGTCCTTTTGATCTTCTCTTTTATGTTTTTTTTCTTTTTTGTTTTTTCCTCCGTGGATACAAACATATCCACCCGGATTCGGTCAATCCCCATCTGGTAGTGAACCCCCTCCGCGGAACGCAACGGTTCAAACAGTGCCATCTCATTCCCCTGTTTTTCCAACTCTGCCGTATAAGGTAAAAAATGGTCAATCCCGCCATACTGCCCAGCAACGGCTTCCCAGTCCTGCCCGACTTTCAGATTCCCGACTGCCATCCGATGCTTCCCATGCTGATAGCGGCTGTCCATAAGCATTTGGGAATGGCTCTGGAAATAGGAAATCCCTTTTAAATCTGCCGTCCCAATTTTTAACATCCCATCTGCTACTTCTGCTGCTACAAGGGAGGCAGGGTCTGCTTCAAGAATGGATGCACAGTCAATCAACACATAATCCGCCAGATGGCGCAGGGATACAAAAAGTTCCACTGCCCTGTCGTATGTTATTTTTGGATAATGCATCAGGTTCTCCCCTGCACGGTATCCAAGCAATCCCAGATATTTATTTTTTCCTGCGGGGATGCAGGCTTTCAGAATAGTTTCCTGTGTGACTCCCGGCGCGGTCAACAGACTTCCCAGCGAGGTATCGTGTGCTGTCCCTGCCGGGAGCAATGTTGGGATTACCGGGGTGAACGGGTCGCAATGTACCACGATGACATTTTTCTTCTCTGCTGTCAGTGCGCACGCCAGTTTAATGGCAGTTGTGGTTTTTCCACTGCCCGGACTGCCCAGGATTGCTAACATTTTTGCATATTCCATACTTTTCCTCATTTCTGCGCTGCTTTTTGCGCATAATAAGTTTGTGGATGCAACGCAGACACAAACTTGCGCGTGAAAGGTTTTCAACCTTTCACGCTTTTCTCCCATTCTGTCGTATAAGCGGCATTCTGATTTGCTTGGGTACATGGTGTACGGTATCACAAATCCTTAAACTGAAAATCTTAGTTTTCAATTCTCTTCTTCCCCCTTCCCTTTTAAATTTCCTCCCTTTTCCCCATCCTTGTTGTTTTCCTGTTGCACATCATCGCCTTCCTCCTCCGGGTAGAGTTCTTCCAGAATCCGCGCCTGCTCTTTTATAAAATATGCGGCGTTTTTATCCCCGCCCTGGCAGACTAACGCGGCGTGGAGGTTTCCGCCCTGTTCCAGTTCCACCAAAAGCCTTGCCTGCTCTGGGGTAACAAGGACAGTCACGGTGGACGGTAATTCTTCCTTTTCCCCTTCCTGTTCATCACTGTCTGTACCATCACTGATGGTTGTGGCAAGCACTTCGACATACTGGAGTTCCGGCGGGATCACCGTTTCCCGAAATTCCCCCACATTATTTGCAATTAAGGAGATCACATCCCCCTGCCCCAGTTTCCCGGACAACCCGGCGGCAAAGGACTGGATGGTAACAGAAAGGGCGCGGTTTGTCCCATCCAATTTGCCGAAGTACGCATTTTTTGATGGTGGCGTATCCGACACTTTACCCGCAAGGATATAATCTCCCTTGGAAAAATCCGCCGCCGCATATTTCCCGACCACATCCCCCATCTCACAAAGGACATTGGCAGGCAGGTTGTAGCCGCCCACCTCCACGGTTGTAACCATCCTGGCAGTAATCTGCTCCCCCTGTTTGATCTCTGCATTCACACGTACTATGGTCTTGGTTGCCGCCACAGCATCGTTAAACAGCGGGGTCAGACCAAAGCAGACAACCAGCGACACCACGATACATGCCAGCCCAAGGACAACCCTGTTTTTTAAAAGATTTTTCATTATTGCTCCCATCTGTCCACTTTTGCGGACACTCAAATCTGGGAAGGTTGATAATGTATTTCTTTCAACCTTTCTCCCATTCTGCCGCCAAGCGGCTTTTTTTCTTTCTTCCCGTAAACGCATAAAATAAACGTATTGACAGGAAACAAACAAGATACAGGCATTTTGCCTGTTTCCTGTTTGTTAAAAAATTTACCCTTTTCTTATAACAATAACGATATGAAGCACCCAACTGCAAGGGATGGGGCTAACGGCAGGCTTTGCTTCCCTCTATGGGACAGCGCATTCCAGATAAGCCCCACCGCAAGCCCATACCCCATCATCCGAAACCCGGTGGATACCCCAAGGGCAAAGCCGCTTGCCGCCATCAGCTTCACATCCCCGCCGCCAATTTTCCCTGTTGTAAGGGCTGCCACCAAAAACGGCAAAGGCACGAAGAAAAAACCACACAGGGCAGGGAATGGCTGGAAACCAATCAGACCTACAAGTACAATCAGGAAATGGAATTTATCCGGGATTTCAAGGGTGGCTTTATCCACGATGCCAGCCATCACAAGGAGCTGGCAGAGCAGGATACAGCGGAATGCAAAAGCAGAAAACCCATAGATCGAGAGGAATATCACCGTCAGGGCAACTGGAACGGGAACAACCCCATAACATTTCCTGCTTTTTAAGGAACGGCACAATGCAAAACCACAGAGCAACCCGCCTATAAGGGAAATCAGAAGGCAGGCTGTAAAAAGTTTAGCCTGCCCCATCCATACCATCATACACTTTCCCCCTGTTTCAGCCTCTGGATGGACTCCTGTATATCCATCCCATCCACCCCATCGCCCACACAGACCCAGCCGTCATGCCGTTCCCTTGCAAACAGTTCAACGCGCGGCACATCCCCCATCAGCCGTTCAATCCGCTTTCTTACCTCCCCCGGTTTCCTGCTGTGTTCCTCAATCGGTGTGTCGATCAGGCTATGCACCCCTTTATCTACCCGCTTCGGGTTGCCCCTGGTCGCAAGCAGGCAGAGTTCCGGGTTTGCCCTTGTCCAGAAACCAAGCCCGAAAAACCAATGGTCTGTCTGTTTCCGACAACGCTTCACCCAGCAAAAACCAAGTGTTTTGTAAGTAAACCCCCAACGCCGGATGGTTTCAAGCCCCTGCAAAAGACAGGGAAATGTAACCCAAAGAAAGAGCGCGCAATCCTTGTCCGCAATCCCCGCAATATCCAGCCCATAAATCTCTTCCGCTGTCATGGTATGGTAATGGTTTGCCGCACTGCGTCCTGTCCCGGAATACACATGGTACGACCAGGGCGGATCACAGTAGATGACCTTAAACTTCATTTTCCCCTCCTTCCTATCTCCTTTTCCATTTCTGTCAGCCGTTTCCCGATTTCATATACGATGTTGACTGTTACGGCATTCCCTGCCTGCTTATACAACTGGGTGTCACTGATCCCCGCCGCCCTTGCACGGTCAAAAAGGTAATCATCAAATGCCTGGAGCCGCCAGCATTCCCTTGGGGTCAGCCTGCGGATACGGCAACACAATAATACGCCCATGTTCCCGTTTGTCAGCACGGCATGGGCGCATTGTTTCCCCACACGCCCCCGTTTCCTTTTGCTGTTGGGGTAGATTAAATTGATGCTGTCCCCGTGGACGGCAACCGTATACCCTTCTTTCTTTGCCTCCCGGATCGGAAGCCCCTCCCCAAAACATCCAAACAGTACCCCATGCTGGTCCTGGCAGGTCAGGGTAAAGCTTGGTTCGCCTTCCCCCTTGATCCGCCGCCCATTCTGTCGTTTTTTTATGCGGTTCGGGGTAAGGACTGCCCGCACACAATCAGGATGTCCCTTGCAGAGGAACACCCCGGAGGTTTCCCCCTTATGGTTCGTGATCCCTGCATTCTGTTTCGCCATGACACTGCGGGATTCTTTTGTAAACTTTGCCCCTTTGCTCATGTCGATAAAGGAAGCACAGGGAAGCCCACAAAGCTTCCGTTTTCCTCTTCCACCTGTATTTCGTTTAACAGGCGCAGAGTCTGTGTTGCGGATAGGAAATAGCCCTCGTCCACGTCTTCCTCCAAGATATCCAACAAGGTACACCCGTTCCCGGTGTTGTGGCACACCGAAGTCCCTGGAATTGACAACATACCATTCACAGTCGTACCCTGCCTCCCATAATTCAGTGAGAACGGTGGTAAAATCCCTTCCGCCATTGCTTGACAGAAGATGCTTAACATTCTCAATGAGTAGGTATTGGGGTTTATTTTCGGCATCCGTGCCTTTGAGCAGACGAGCAACCTCAAAAAAGAGTCCACTTCGCGTTCCATGTAGCCCTGCCATTCTCCCGCTGACACTAATGTCGGTACAAGGAAACCCAAAAGCCCAGATTTCAGCCGTTGGAATTTCTCCTGCTGTAAGCTGTTTAATGTCCTTTGCGAACCATTCCCGCGGCTGGTTCCCACATTCATCCTCCTCCCTGTGGCATAACCACGATATGTTCCCATCCCCCTTTGTCTTTTCTTTACAGGGCAAAAGCCCATACATCGCCATGTAACTTCGGTTTGCATACATATCAATCTCTACATGACCGACACAAGTATGCCCGCTGCGCTCAAGTCCCCGCCGGAATCCCCCTATCCCGGCAAAAAGATCAAGAAATGTCAATCCCCCAATCCCTCCCCCTTTTTCTTTTTCTGTAACCCCCATTCATCCATCATACGGTAGGGGTAAATCTGCTGGCTGCGGCGGTAGCGCAGGAGGTTTCCCAACTGGTCTACCACACTCTGGTTGTTCTGGTCACGGGTACACATCATCACGCTGCCAAAAATGCCGGAAAGCAAGGTGACAACCGTCAGTGCCACATTCCCCGTGGCAAGCCATAAAAGAGCTGCCACCATGCCTCCCACCAGGGAACCCACCGCACTCTGAGTCAGTTCCCGCCGCCCAAACCCGTGGAACAATTCCTTCCCCGGTCTTACCCCGGTTGGGATGTAAAGCCCCATTTCTTCTTCCATTGCGCCTCCTCACCGATAATAATAAAAAACCAATTCCTTGATCTGCCACACGGACTCCGCAAGGATATAGAACAGCACTGTATTTTTTGCCCGCTTCTTATACTGCCCCTGTTCCTCCTGCGCACCCTCCAGCCGAACCATGCAGTAGACCAGGCGGAATGCCGCACCCAGCCGGACCAGGCTGACCACCGCCCTTGAAATCTCATCCAATGTAATCATGCTGCCCCCTTTACTTCATTAGGTTCTTCGCCATACCGATCAGCCGTACTGAGTGATAAACATTGTTTACCACGCCGCCACCCCCGCCGGACGGAACCATAAATTCCGCCAAGAACCTTGGTGTACGGATCGCAAGTACAATACAGGCTGTCCCCCAGAAAATGTTCATGTTGCCGCCCAGGTTCATCATCAGGCCAACCCCAAGCTTACAGAGGGCAACCTGAACCACAACGGAAATCATGGACTGAAGGAATTTCATGACATAGTTTTTAAATATTCCCTTGTCATTATCTAACAGTCCCACGCAGGCCAACGGCAGACCGACCCGCAGGATCAGGATTTCCAACCCTCGCATTAAAAACTGGAAATACAGCATAAAGTAACTGATGACAAACACAAGCCCAAGGATGGCAGTCACAAGCCCCATTGAGGAAATCCCCTTTGTCCATGCCTTCCAGTTATAATTCGTTGATACCCCGATGGTGGCAAGCAGTTCATCCGTCAGGTTCCCGGTAATGTCTGCCATCCAGCCGTAAAGCACTGGGAAGCAGACGGCGATGGCGATTGCCTGTATAAAACGGACCACCAGGGAAATCGGTTCATTGTCCGGGTCGCCGTCCGTCCAAAGGACATAACATTCAAAGCCTTTCTTCAGGAATTTTAAGATGATTAGCGACACACCAAACCCAAGCAAGATGTCAAACAGCACCCCGACCATACTCCCGCCCCCACCTGCTGTCATGTACTGGTCTGCATGGAGTGTCAGGGATGCCAGCCCGGAAAGCATCTGATCAATGTAGGCGATCGCACCGTTTAAAACGGATACAATCAGGGATACAAGGAGTGCTTCCAAACAACCACCTTCTTTCCGTAGTAGGGTTTATGCCTGCCCCTCCGCCCATTCCGTCTGCATTTCCTCCTCCGGCTGGGCATGGGCGGCAAGCACACAGTCCTTGATTTGTTGGTATAGTTCTGATGTGATCGGGAAACAGATATCGCGGTATTCACCGGATGCAACCTCCCGGCTGGGCATAAATACAGTAAGCCCCTTCTGGCATTCCACCACGCGCACCCCGGTAATAAGAAATTCCCCATTTAAGCAGACTGTGGCAATCGCCTTCAGTTTCCCCTCGTCCCCATAACGGGCAACGATTTTTGCCTTAACCTTCATTGAAACCTCCCTTTAATTTTGTACGTTACTATTTCGATTACCTCATAACATAATTAAGCAGTCAAGAAAATCCCCAAATAAATAGTACCAATAGCATGGTTGGTATCCTTTCATATCCATTACAACACCCCACTTTTCAGCAAAAAAGACATGGTTGTTTTTTTAGTTCAACCATGTCTTTAAAACTAATATTTTCATAAAAAATTTAGATTTTTCATTGCTTGCCAGATAAAGAAACATAGGGAGTACCAATATTAGGTATACAATTTTCTTTAAATTTGGTTTCTACTATTTCTATTTCCTTGGGTGTTAACTCCATTATCGAACAATCATTATCTGGACATACCAATATTCTCAACTCTTCAATTAATTTTTTAAAAGTATAATAATCCTGACCAAGTCCACCATAAATCATATTTACTTGGAAATTGCACTCTACAACATTTTTTAAATTTCTTAAAAACCCATTTTTTCGTATTTCAGAAATCAAAGTAATCAATTCATAAGGACATTCAAGAAGAAGTCGCTCTTTATTAAGCCACTCTATATTTTTTATGCATTTATCCACAAAGGATTTGTAATCGCTAAACACATCAAACTTTCTTGCCAGCATTCCTGAAGTTTCCTTTAATCCTGATTTATATTTGTAATATATTAGATTATTTGGGCAATCCACTTCTCCTTTTGAAATATTGGGAAAGCAAAATTCAGTAAGCAAAAAAAATTCCCATAAAGAATCACATAAATTATATAAATTGCTCTTCATTAAAAGAAATGCTCTTTCTTCTTTCCTATTCTGTGGTAGGTATACTTGGAATATATAAAAAACCAGATTAGTAATTACCCCAATTGATAATGTGACCAACAATTCATACCAATTGTTAATTCCTTTTATTATTTCAACCTGATAATAAGATAAATAATACGAAAGAATAACTATTGTTGCTATTATAGACAGAATACTTAATCCTTTATTTTGGTTGATAAATCTATTTATATGTTTCATTAATATTCCCCCATATCTGAAATAACTTAAATGATACTATTAATTTTATTTATATAAATCTATATATCACATACATTAACCTATTATTTATTGTCTAAACCCTTTCCCCTATTTGTCATCTCTCATCCCCCTGTAACATCTTCATCGGTTTTAACGCTGGGATTGCCCCAAAATTTCCTGTCATATATCTTTTGGCAATCGCTTCATCCCGGCGAACCTTATTCCCTTCCTCATCTTTAAATTCGACAAGGGAATATAAACTTGAAGCACCGTCCAATTTTTTATCCACCATCCATATCTCATCTCTACGCAAGAGTTCATTGGAAAACTGCCATATGTCATGGGTTGTAAAAATTAACTGTGCATTCTTTGTATTGATTTCTGGTGATAAAAATGTCAGAATAATATTTCGTACCAACAACGGATGTAATCTAGCATTTAATTCATCAACAAATAACACCGCTCCGTGTTCCAATACTTCTTTTAAAGATGGGTATAATGCAAACATCTTTAAGGTTCCATTGGATTCCTGCTTGAGCGGGATGGATACGGTTTTATCACTGTCTGCTATCTTATGGAACGTATCAATCTTGTAACTTTTCTCCGATTCCTTCCCATCTTCCTGCTGTATTTCCTCCACAGAAAAATCCTGTATCCCTTCATCAAAAGATGAAAAGTAATCTACCACGTTATTCTGCACATCCTTGTTTCTTATAAATCCTTCAGGAAGCATCCGTGAACGGAAAAAATTCTCTGCCGGGTCGCCAAAATCCACGACCTCATTCCCCAAAAACCAATCCCTGACCTTTTTTAATTTTGCAATACGCAGTTTTGCCCCCAAGGATACGATCAAGGATTCCTTATTTAAAGCAGACTTGATATTTTCCACATGGTTTTTACCAAAACCATTCATCTCCAATTCTTCCCCTGCTTTCCGATAAAAGACAGTACGGTAAGTATTTCTTGCCGTTTTTGCCTTGGAATAAAGCCATTCCTCCACAACTTCATTACCCTTTAATGAAAATCCATACTGGTATGTCTTTCCCGTATCTTCCGAATTGTCCACATAAAATACTTCAAAAGTGCTTTCCCGATCCCTGCTGTTTTCATCGAACAAAAATGGGATTACCTTTTGGTAATTATCCTCTTTCTTCCTGCGCTTCTCATCCTCATCCCCAAATTTAAAGGATTCTAACACATAATAGGTCATGTATTGAAATGCGCCATACACATTTGATTTTCCACTTGCATTTGCGCCATAAATTGCAGCAACCCGGAGCAGCTTATCATTTGCTATGTCCACAATATGCCCCTCATGTTCGGTTATTTTTGTCGCAGTCAAGTCCAACGAAGCCTCATCTCGGAATGATTTGAAATTTTCAAAATTAAACTGTATCAACATAATAACTCCTCTATACTCATTAAAACCCGTCTTCAAAACTTCCCACAGGAACATATTCTCTTATATTATATCCTATTTATCTAAAAAATCAACCTCTAAATCAAAGTTTCCTTCAAATTTCATGTTGATTATATCAATTTCAAATCTATAAGTACTTATTAAGAAAGACCTTATCAATGCCATTAAGAAAGCAATTTTTATTATGACTGAAACTCTTAATACAAAAAAACTGCAAAACATACAAGGGATGGGGGGACTTCCAATCCTCCATCCCTTTGTTCCCTTTACTCTCACGCTTGTTTGCAGCAAAACTATAATGCTACAGTCCTACCCTTGATAATTGAACAGGGTGCGCACTTTGTCCGTTAAGGTTGGCAGCACCGTATCTTTGAACAACGTGTAAAGCCCTGCCAGCAGAAGCGCGCCGATTACAACGCTGATTAAGATTTTCAGAGCCGTATCAACAAAGCCTTCGCCTGACTTCTGTGCAAGCACGCAAGCAATCCTTTCCTTTGCGCGTATCCCCTTTACATACCCCTTCACTGCCAGCCTGTTCATGTTCTCCTTGATTTTTCTCATAGATTTGTTCCCCTTTCTTTGGATGGGCAGTCCTGCCCAAAATGATGTTGTTATAGCAAAGCCACAGGCATAGCCCTGCGGTTTTACACGAATGGATTGTTACAGGGTAGATACATTTTTACCAGTTAATGGACTTTGCCTGCCCCATACCTTTCCCACCCCTTGCGGATGGGTGCAACTTACTTGTAATACCCCACAATGACCCCCAGTGTGGCACTCCCAAGCACTGCGCCAATACAGGATACAATCGCGGCAATAATACGGCTGTTCCATTTTTTTTGATCCATCTCATCCGCAGCAGAACGGCGGATACAGAAATAGATAATCAGAAGCCCCGCCACCACTGGCGCAAGCACCATCAGCCAGGTAGTTGCGTCCGCAATCAGCTTCTGTGTCCCTGTGGCAAGCTTGCTCCCTTCAATTTTTGTTGCCCCTGCATACACTGTGCTGCCCCTTGACAGTGCGACAAAAAGGGCGGTAAGTACAGATACACCTACCGCCCGAAAACCAGATACCGTTTTCTCCCATTTCTTTCTCACTTTTTCTATAACCTCCTTCTTTGCTCCATGTACACCCCAATACTGAATAATATTATAGGTATTCTTAGGTGTACACTGTCTGTTTTGTCCAAACTTACTGGTAACTTTTCCCGGATGAAAACATCGCTCCTGCCTGCCCTGTAAATGCCTGCGCCCTCTGCTGTGCTTCCTTTAATTGTAAATCTTTTACATAGTACACCCAGATATTCCACAGGGGGATTTCCTCCGTTTTAGGGGATATGATGGGACGTGCCGCTTCCCTTGCTTCCCTCACCTTCCGGTTATGTTCCACATCGCCCAGTCCACACATCTGGTTAAAATACCATTGCGATAAGTCGGGGGCTTCCATCACTGCCGGATGCCCCCTGCCCACCACGATTTGATACGGTCTTGTGATTCTCCGTATCTCATCCGTGGTCAACAATTCCCGTGCCACAAGGCTGATGCTGTGCGAGCTGCTTGGGTTGGTATACCTTCCATGCTGGCTGGAAAGCTGATATGCGGAAGTAGTGTATTTCCCCAGTTTGTCACATACCTCCTGCAAGGTTTCCCGGTCGTCCGCCTGCAAATAGATCCAGGTCTGGCAGTTGGATTTTACAATCGCTGCCGTTTCCTTGTCATATTTCTGCGTGAGCTGCTCAAAACTCTGCAAAAACAGGTTGAACCGTACCCCGCGCCCGCCTGCCACGGTCAGCTTGTTGGTGAAGTCATTCAGTTTTGTAAAGTTCCCAAACTCATCCAATACAAAGTTGACACGCCTCTCCAGCCGCCCACCGCGTTGATCTGACTGGCGCACCAACAATTCATAAAGTTGGGATACCATCAGGCTTGCAATCGGGTAATAGGTGGTCTTCTCGTCCGGCAGAACCATGAACAGTGCCTGCTTCTTCCTGCCAATCTCCGCGATATTGTAATCGCTCTGGTGTGTGACCGCATAGACGGAACGGCTGGTGAACAGGCGCAGCGTGGTCAGGGCGGAGGTGTCAAAACTGCCCTTGGTGCGGCTCGGCGCGACTTCCACAATGGAGAGTAATGCCCTCGCTGGGTGTTTTGGCGGGAGCTTCTTTAAGTATTCCTTCATTGGCGTTGTGTTGCCCACTGCCTTACTCATCTCTGCGATAAACCAATAGACATTCGTCAGGTTCTGATATTCCGGGCGTTTCCGGTTATCCACCACCACACAGAGAATTGCGGCCGCGATTGTGGATTTCTCTCCGTTCTCCCAGATTTTCTCGTTGGAGGTGTTATCCCCCACAAGGATATTGGTGATATCCCATGCATACATCTCCGCACGCTCCATCTCCCCCTCCTCCACCGCGTCAATCACAGGCTGGAGGAGGTTGTAGCGGGTACTTTTTTCCGGGCTTTTGAAATCGATACAGACCACTTCATACCCTAACTTTTTTAAATAGTTGGAGGTGTAATGGAACAATTCAGCTTTTGGGTCGCTGATCACAAGGCTTTCCCCGGCAAGTGCAATGGAACATATTGACTGGATGACCAGGCAGCGCGTTTTGCCGGAACGGGTCGCGCCGATGGTCAGCGTGTGGGTATCCTCCCCGACCATATACAATGTTTCCTTCCCGCCGGATTTCTTCATACTGACCACGATGCCCCCCTTTTTAAAAAGCTGGAATGGATCGTTACTATCCGGGCTGCTTATCTGGGTGATTTTCAGCCCTTCCCCTGTTCTTCCTCCATGTTCTTTTTGTTCTTCCTGCCCTTTCACCTTCTTCTGATTTTTGGGAAGGTTTTTCCACATGGGATCACTATTTCCATACTCTTCAGGAAGACTTTGTTGTATGGGATCATCCTGCCCTTCGGTGGCAGACGTGGCAGGTGGGATTTCATACTTGACATTTTCAAAAGATTCATCCTCCTCTTTTTTCTGAAAATTGTTGGAAACCATTTGGGAAATCTCTTGACATTCCTCCCATCCCAAGTTGTTTTCTTCTGGTTCTTTCTGTTCCTCCATCCCTTTCCCTAAAACCATATCATTTTCCGGCACCAGTGTTTTTTCTGCTTTGTTTTCCCTTTCCCCATCCTTATCCTGCATAAAGGGCAAGTCGTCATACCCTGTATCCAGCAGCATCCGAACTATTTTGTTATTTGGGTCAACCACCTGTGTCTGGAATACCGTTTCCCATTCATCCGGGTGTAGCCAACGGGAAGAACCATGCTGGTACTGTCCAACTGGGGCAGGGGTGCAGATTTCCCCCGCTACCCGGATTAGTGGGCTTTGGTATGGGCGGCTATTCTGTAGCCAGAAAAGGATACAGCACAGTACAAGAAAACCTTCAAAAGACAGGAACAAAAGCATTTGCTGGCGTTCCGCAAGTAGACCGCTGACGCATTGTTTTAATGGCAGTAAGGTCAATGTGCCAGTTTGCCCGGAAAGCATCCCGTGCATGGCTGCTGTAAAAAACAGGTTTACTATGCTTCCTCCTATTATCAGGATCATGCTTAAAATACATTTTTCCTTTTTTCTCATCGGCTGAATTCCTCGTCCTCCCCTTCCTGTAGTCCAGTTTGGTATGGGTCAGTATGGCATGGGGAATCCCTCCCATTTTTGTTTTGTTGCCTTCCCTGTATGAGTAATCCCTTCTGACAATCAAGTGTCCCATTTGTTCCCCGCACCTCCTTCCACTTCGAAAACTCTGGGTACATTTTTTCCAGCCTGTCCAATATTTCCGGTTTTGCCCTTCCCCAGACACAAGCGCGTGTGAGCGCCATGCTGTCACCATCCACCGGATGCCGCAGGTGTATGGTGGCACTGTACTTCCAGTCCGGTCGGCAACCTGGACCATGTGTAGCTATCCATAGCTGGTTTCTTGGAGTGCGGTATTCTGTGGTTAAATTTTCATGTCGCAGGATCACAAGTTCCCCTTCATAGTTCTCCCGCTGCGAACCATCCATACAGTCCATAAGGCTTAACAAGGTGTTTTTATCCCCACTGACGGGATAGGTTTCTTTTTCCATTGGGTGTGGGATATAAAATGTGGGGATACTGTGTTCCTTTGCAAATACAATCTCCTCCTGCATCCCCTCGCTAACCGTTCTTCCCATCACCCATAACTCATTTGACCGTTCCAACAGGGCAAATCCCAATTTTTTTCCCTGCTCCCGTTGCTCTGGGATGGTGTTGTCACACCACTGGCTAAAAATCAAATGGGGAGTCAGCGGCAGTACACCACACTCCCCAGCCATCCGGCAGTATTCCATTGCAGCCCAGATGTCTTTTGCATAATCCCCACGGAAAGGGCTTGCTATATAGACCTGTTTCAAATATCCTCATCCCCCAATCCCATAGTCCACTTGTTCCCCAAATTCCCATTCGGGTTCCCCCATCCCCATCCTTTCCCCTGTCCGTGCTACTTCCTGTTCTGCCTTCAACTGCCCCGCCAGAAACAGGTCTACCGGGGCATCCACCTCTGGGATCTGTGCTGTTTCTGGCATACACTGGTTATAAAAGGAAGTGTAGGTTGGGTAATTCTTATGGAGTGACGCATGGAGGCTGTCCTCCGAGATGACAAGGGCGGCAACCTCGTCAAAGATATTTTTCAGTTCATTCAGGGCAATCGCACTTTCTTGGGCATCAAAAAGCAGGTATTCCTTCTTCTTTTTCCCATACCCGACTGCCGCTGGGGTTAAGAATTGATCTGCGACTTTCTCATGGATGGCAATCGTTATACTGTTTGGGTCATTTAACAGATAAATCCCATTCCGAATTTTCTTCATCCCGTCCGCCCCACCCTCTGATGTCAATCTTGGCGGCTGGCATTCACCAAAATAATCCGTCCAGTTTAGTTTCCCATCCCGTTTCAATTCCCCGATCTGTCCCATGATAAGTTTTTCCATCCTCCTACAGTCCGCAATGCGGCGCAACAGGATTTCATATAGCGGGGTTCCTTTTGTATCCTTCCCGTAGCAGAGCCATTCCCCGGATTCCTGCCCCATACGGATGGCTTTCTTTGACAGGAGTTCCTCCGCGCTGCTTTTTTTAACCATAATTCCCTGTTGTTCCTTGCCATCCTGGTCTTTGGCAATAATCGCATAAACATCCAGGGCTATTTCAATACAAGTGTTGATGGTTCCCCAGATGGACTGCCCCTGTGGTGGCTGGTGCATTTTTCCTCCTTTCCTGCCGCACACGCGACAACTCAAACTTCAAGTAACTACCGTTCCCTCTCCAGAAGATGCTCCAGTTGTGGGAATTTCCTGGCAATACCAAGCCCCTTCCCTTTCCCCGACAGCCCTGGCACAGTTTCCTCAATGCGGCGGATCAACGCGCCCACAGTATCCAGCCCTTCCCGGTCAAGGTCACTGTCCATCATCCTTAGCTTTACCAGCCCGGAATGGAGGATTGTAAGTTCCGTTTCATTAAATAATTTTTTTGCATCCACCAGCCCGCTGCGCAGGGCGAAATCCTCGAAGGCAGCTTCTTTGTTATAAAAATACTGCCGTTGGATGGGGATTCCCCCCTGTCTGGTATCCTCCCGGTACGTGGAGAGGACATAGCCTAAAAGCGGATGATACTTGC
>CAJTOR010000048.1:250-28303 GCA_910577675.1 uncultured Lachnospiraceae bacterium | reverse complement strand
CGGTACGCACGGTGGTGTGAGAGGACGGCGGTTAATCACCGCCTCCTACTCGATTCTGCCCCGGGTTTAAATTTTACTCTAAAGAAACCCTGTGTATTGTGCCGGTAAAACGGCTTCTTTCAACGTCTGCGGCGCATGATGCCGAAACATATTCAATTGTGTGCGGGTCAACTGCACGGATAAATACGGGAAGATCTTTAGCATCGGTGGTCAACATCAGCTTTTTGGCATTCTCAATCGGCATGATATTTGTGACTGCCTCCGGGTTGGTAGTGCAATAAATCTCAATCGTGAAATCATCGGATTCAAACACTTCGTACCAGCGTTCATAATCGAGGCGGCCGGGGATTTTCGAAGGGTTGCTGCCCTCATTAAGAATCCGGAAGGAGCGTCTCTTGCGAGTGCCAATATAGTATTTGAACGGAATTTCGCCGCCTGCCTCATCGCTTGCAATAATTTCAATCCGCCCGCCCCTGCGGCATTCGATCAGACCGAAGGCAACACCGGTCTTCCCGGTCGGACGCTCGAACTCGCCGCGCGGATCTTTGCGTTCCGCCGTCTTTGGGTTGATCTGCGCCCTGCGCTCATAAAATTCTTCTGTGCCGATAGGCGGCAGAAGTTCAAACATTGGTTCGCTCTGTGCATCCCCCTTGATCTGTTTTGTAAAGCGGGCAATCTTTTCATGGAAAATCCCTTCCACGTACTGGGATTTTGAAGAGTTTCCCGCCAGTATAATGTAAATCTTTTCTATCCCAGCAAGATTATGCTTGCCATATGCAGTTTTAAGCGAGGTGAAAAAGCTTTCAATACCCTTTTCTATCCGGCGGTAGATCAGCCGTTCCACCCTCTCCCTGTTGGTTATAAGGGACAGGCCAACAGCCTCGGTGCCGTCGTTGCGGAAAAGATTTACATTGATCGCGCCGCTCTGGTCAACCACTTCCTCATCGGTGTGTTCCCAGATTGGACGCAGGCGCTCGGTGAGGTTTCGCATATTGACCCTCGCTTCGCGCGAATCGGAAATCAGTGTTTCACTGCCTGCAAAATCAGGGCACATTGGCGGCCTGGTAAAGGAAATACGCTCTTCGCGAAGTTTTGCTTCATTTGACCGGAAAATATAGAAGGCAAGTTCAGCCAGAATATTTTCCCCGCCGAGGTATCTATCCCCACTCGCGCCGAAATGTTCGATGGTATAATCATATTTTGAGGATTTCGATTCCCTCCATACGCCGAAATCAAAATCCGTCGTCCCACCGCCAAAATCGAATACGGAGTAGAAGACCTGTCCGCTCTCCTCCGGGTCAAACCCGTATTCTTGAAGGGCGCACACCGCGTAGGCGGCAGGTTCGCTGATTCCCCCGTTAATCCGGAATTTTCTCATGATATCATCGTCGTCGAGAACCGGCCGCGGAAGCGATTTTTTTATGCCGCGCTCAAAGCTTCTGATAATCCTTTCCCGAACCGCAATCTCATAGGTGACCGGGAAGGAGAGGTAATAGTTGAGGAAAATCCCGTTTCGCATATTGTTGATATAAAGACCCAGGTAGTAGGCATAGAGTTCGATCGGGTCAAGATCATCTTTTGCAAGTTCGCGGTATTGCTGGAGCAAAAAATCCCTGTTTGCGCGGTCGCGCATTCGGATTGCACGTTTTACGCCCGTATCCCCCGCCCATTGTTTAAGACCTGAGAGGAATGCGCCGTAATCGGTGCTGCATGAAGCCTGCAAGTCATCCACCGCCTTGTGGGAGATACATACATCCTCCCACTGTGTCGCAGGGCGGCCTTCTGTGGCCGCGTAAGAATCCATAAAGTGTTTCAGGTCCTGGAATTCGATGACCGTTGGATTTTCGTAATGTTTCGCCTGAATGCTTTTGCTGATATTTCCTGTACCTACACGCATTGGCAGAATCCGGCTGTCCTCGTCCTGGTAGACCACCACGGTGCTCTTGGTACCAAAGTCAATTGCAACCACACGGTTATTGTTGATATCCGCCTTTGGGTTGCGCGCCACAAAGCCCATGGAGGAAAGGTCAAGCACTGGACAATTTGCTGCGATATCCGTGTTCCAAAGATCCCAGTGGCCGCGGTTAGGGTCGGTCAGGATATTTTCATCATACGGGTCAATGTCGGCGCGGACATGCTCCACTTCAAGCAGTGGTTTTGCCACGGTGGGAGCATCCAAGGTATTGATTATGCTTGCGCGCGTTCCTTGCTTAGTTATGGTGTTATAACTTAAATTAAACTGGGACAGGCTGCCCTTCGCCCTTAAATCCGTAGATATTTTATCAAAATTGATATGGAAATCCTCGGTAATCAGGTCGGCGGAAAGGAACTCACCCATTCGGTCGATTGCTGTCATCAGGTCGTTAAATCTGCCGCCGTAAGGATTGACGGTCAGTTTTAGTTCCCGGAAGCTGCGAAGCAGGGCGGGAGGATTCGAAGCATTGACCGAAACCATTGGCATCATGGAAAAATCGGAGCGGATGCGGCCCGTAATAAAGTTTTTGTTCCGTATGTCATAAACCATTATCCCCGCCCCAAATTGGGATGGGGAAGAGGTTTCTGCCCCGGAGTAAGCAAGGTAATTGTTCATAGTAGGGTTCATATCATGGACAACATCGATAAAATCCCCGGTGGATCCTTTTTTTCTGGTATATTCTGGATTCAACATATAGAGTTCTTCAATTCTGGAAAAGGAAATCTTTTCCAGAACCTCACGCTCCAGTAATCTGGTCGAAAAATTATAAAATCCAATAGTATAATCTTCCGGCACCTTCCTGTGGACATCAAATCTGAAACTGAGCAGATCGGGTATCAAAACGGAAGCCTTGGTGTTGTATAATACCAGTTTGGAAGTGGTGCCAATCCTCATGGGGAGCCACTCGTATTTTGCAAAAAAGTTGTGTATCAAACCGATATGCTGATCAATTTCCTTGCGGAATCCACTGAGCTCCGACTCCAGTATGCTGTCAAAAATTTTTGATTTAAACATTTCATACAAACTGTTGGTATTGAGCGGGAGCCTGTCAACAAATTTTGTATATTCCATATCTCTTACCTCACTTTACCAGCGCTACTTACTCCAGGGATACTTGATGTATCATGCCAATGTAGTTCCCGCTGTATGCGTCCCCAAGACTTTCGGCGGAAACATATTCAAGGGTGTGCGGGTCGGCAGCCCGGATAAATACGAGATCGCTTTCTGCGTCGGTATCTAACATTAGCTTCCTTGCATTCTCAATTGGCATATGGTTTGTGACTGCATCCGGTTCCGTAGTGTAGTAAATTTCGACGGTGTAATCATCGGACTCAAATACTTCGTACCATCTGCCGTAATCAACCCTGCCCGGAATCCTCGATGGATTTTCCTCCACATCAAGGGTTTTAAAGCAGCGTTTCTTGCATGTGCCGATATAGTACTTGAACGGGATTTCGCCGCCTGCCTCATCGTTCTCAATGATCTCGACGCGCCCGCCCTTGCGGCATTCAATCAATCCGAACGCCACGCCGGTTTTTCCGGAAGGACGCTCGAATTCGCCGCGGTCATCCGGACGCTCTGCCGCATCCGGGTTGATAAGTGCCCTTTTCTCGTAGAAAGCTTCCGTGCCGATTGGCGGCAGCAGCTCAAACATAGGGGCGACATTTTCAGAGCGCTTGATTTCTGTGGTGTAGTAGAGGATTTTTTTGTTAAAAATCTCTTCCACATATCTGGATTTGGAGGAATTTCCTGCCAAAATTATGTAAATATTGTCAATAATATCGAGGTTCTCCTGACCGAATGCGGTGGCGAGAGAGGTGAAGAAGCTGTCAATTCCCTTCTCGATGCGCTGGTAAATCAGTTCGTTCAGTTCGTCCTGGTCTGCGTTCAGGGCAAGCCCCACAACCTGCGAACCGTCATTGCGGAAAAGGTTTACTTTGATGGAGCCGCTCTCGTCCACGGTTTCCTCCCCGGTATTTTCCCAGAGCGGACGCAGTTTGTCGGTGAGATTGCGCATATTGATATTTGCCTCGCGGGAGTCCGAGATTAGAGCCTCGCTTCCGGCAAAGTCAGGGCACATAGCCGGGCGGTTAAAGGAAATTTTCTCCTCGCGGAGTTTTTCTTCATTTGTGCGGAATACATAAAATGCCAGTTCCGCCAAGATATTCTCGCCGCCGAGGTATCTGTCCCCGCTCGCTCCAAAATGTTCGATGGTGTAGTCATATTTTGGAGCCCTTGACTCCCTCCATACGCCAAAGTCAAAGTCCGTTGTTCCACCGCCAAAGTCAAATACCGAATAAAAAACTTCCTCGTTCCCCTCCGGCTCAAATCCATATTCCTGCAACGCGCATACCGCGTAGGCAGCCGGCTCGCTGATGCTTCCGTTGATGCGGAAGTTGCGCATGATTTCCTCATCCCTTAAAAGCGGTTCAGGCAGCGCTTTTTTAATGCCGCGCTCAAAGCTTTCCGCTATTTTTTCACGCACTGCGAATTCGTAAGTAACAGGGAAGGAGAGATAGTAGTTGAGGAAAATCCCATTTCGCATATTGTTTATGTAGAGCCCAAGGTAGTAAGCGTATAGTTCGATCGGGTTTAAGTCCTCATCGGTTAGTTCGCGGAACGCCTTGAGCAAATAATCGTTATCCTGTCGGTCGCGGATGCGGATTGCCTTTTTTACGCCGGCATCCCCGGCCCACTGCTTCAGTTCGGAAAAGAATGCGCTGTAATCCGTGCTGAGCGAGCTTTGTAAATCGTCCACCGCGCGGTGGGAAATATAAACGTCGTCCCAGCGTGTGGCAGGGCGGCCAAGTGTGGCAGCATATGCTTCTAAGAAGGATTCAAGATCGTTGAATTCGATGATCGTAGGGTTCTCATAATGTTCTGCCCGGATACTTTTGCTGACATTACCGGTTCCGACACGCACTGGCAGGATACGGCTGTCCTCATTCTGGTAGACAACAACCGTGCTTTTTGTGCCAAAGTCTATCGCTACAATGCGGTTGCGGTTGATATCAGCGCGCGGGTTGCGGGCTACATATCCCTGGTAGGAAAGATCGAGTACCGGGCAGCCGTCCGCCTCGCTGTCACACCACAGATCCCAGTGCCCGCGGTTCGGGTCGGTGAGAATTTTCTCATCGTATGGGTCTATGTCGGCGCGCTCGTGGTCAACCTCAAGCAGAAGCCTTGAAACTTCGTCCGCATCGAGTTCGTCAACGACAATGGGTTCGCCGTCCTCCGTGCCCGCCCCTTTGGCTTTCAGTTCCTCCAGTTCCTTTTCCTGTATGGTTCTGCTGACCTTTGCGCGAACCATCTCACACAAACTTCCCTCACAAAGGGGGAGTTTCTCAACAAGCTTTGTATATTCCATCCCTCTTACCTCACTTTACCAGTGCTTTGTTTATGGTTTTGCCGTTTACGCGGTATCCCCTGAGTAATACACCTGAAATTTTTGGAATTCTCGTCCCACGCGTCAGGCACACATGGATGTCCTCATCGAAGCGGTCGCCTGTCTGCGGTTCAATCAGCGAGTAGACAGGCTGGTCAAACGTCAGATTGTAGAGCGAAACAAAATACGCGAAGAGCCCGTCAATTTTCAGGCAGTCTTCCGAGCCGTCCGCCGCTAAGGTTCTGCCATAGTCCCAGAGGTTTGACAGACTGTTTTTCTGCACTCCGCAGGAGAGAAAGCCGTCCGGTGAGGAGGAGCGGAAAATGTTTTTCATTGCTTCCCTGGATTTTTCACCGAGGGAGCCATAAAGTTCCATGGCGCGGATGAGCGGTTCAAAATCCGAGAGTTTTTTGTCAGCATCCCGCAATTTTTCCTGTGATGAAAGCATCTCCTGCCGCAGTGATGATATTTCCGCTTCAAGTGCTTCCCCATGCTGTCTTGCGTCTTTTAACTCCTGGCGCAGGGCAGTGATTTCCGCATTCAGTGCCTTTATGGATTTTTCTGCCATTACATCCTCTGCCCCGGATGCCGCAACAGACATTTCCGGTACATAACCCGATGTCTGTGAGTTTTTGTAGGCTGCCCCCGGGGAGGGAATCCCATAAAAAGGTTCCCTTCTGTCGCACTCTGCCTGCAAAGGATTTTCCCTTCCGGCAAGAAGGAGAAAATATTCTTTAATTTCTCTGTCTTCCAAAATAAATTGACGTATACTGTCCCAATCCATTTCAGCTACCAGCTCCTCCCGCTTTATTGTTGTTTTTGATGTTCAAAAATACATTGATATGGTACAATAAATATCCCAAAATGTCAATGTCTTTGCGCTTCGGTTTCGCGTGTATTTCCGTGTGGTGCAAAGATTTCTTCGATCCTTGTCCTTGCACTTGCAAGCTCCGCCGCCGCTTTTTTGTCCTCTGTTTTGTAATCAAGCGGCGTGATAACACGGTACTGACCGTCCAGGGCAGCAAGCACATGGCATGGGAGCAGGGAGAGGGACGCAATTTCAACACAGTCCCCCTGATCCTCTGTATGATCCGCTCTCTGTAATTGCACCTTGACGAAAACAGTATCGTGGTTGATATCGCGTGTCATGCTCGAAACCACATTGCCAAGCGAATAAAAGCACGGGACGCTTCGCCCGTCCTCCGTTACAATATATTCCATTTCCTGTAAACAATGCGGATGTGAACCAATAATTAGGTCGGCTCCCGCTAGGGCGATCTCCTTTGCATGGGATTTTTGGTAATCGCGCACATCGTGGACATTCTCACTGCCCCAATGCATATAAACCACAACAAAATCTGCCCCATCCGCGTGCGCCTGCGCGATCCGGTTTGTTATGTTCTTTTTGGAATAACTGTCGATTACGCGCGCAAGCTGCGATTGGGTGACGAGTGCGCGCTGGTTAATCAGTTCGGTAGAGGAGAGTATGGCAATCTTTATGCCGTTTTTCTCCATCATCATATAATGAGCGCCATCATAGTCCTCCCGGTAAGTGCCGGTGTGCAAAATCCCGTATTCGTCAAGGTGTGCAATGGTTTCCTCTATCCCCGTAAGCCCACCGTCAAGACTGTGGTTATTTGCAGTTACAAGATGCGTGATGCCAGCCCAGGTAAGGGACTGGAGGTAATCCGCCGGAGCGTTGCAGTTTGGCTGTTCGTTTACTTCCCTCTCCTTTGTGGAGTAGGGATTACTCTCCGAAAGTGTGGTTTCAAGGTTGCCAACGACGAAATCGCAGGAGGAAAAGAATTCGCGCACGAGATGAAAACTGCCCGTGTAATCATGTGTCCCATCCCGCCGTTCTGCGGTATACTGCTGCCCGGCAAGGCACATCAGGTCACCCATCAGGCAGAGGGTGACGGTTTTTAGTTGTTCTTCGGTATCCTCCCCGCCCAGGGAAGTAATGTCCGTACTTTGGTCAAAGTTAATATTATCATCGCTTTTTGTCGGAAAAATTGGGGCAAGGGCAAATGGGAGAGTGAAGGAGGATGAAATTTCGGAAGAGGTGGTTTCTGTATCAGGTGGATAATTATGTCCTTCAACGGATTCTGGAGGTTTCTTTGATTCAAAAATTATGGGCAGCAGCAAAAGAATAATATTTAGCAGCATAACGATAATGAATGCGGTAAGCAGTCGGCTTATCCTGTTTAGTTTTTTCATGTTAAATCCTCACATTTTTATGATTTTACTACTGATAAAAACAATTTTTTTCCATAATAATTATACCACAAATAGCAAATTTTTTCAAGACTTGTTGTTTTTTGGTGGTGGGATTAGCAGGCACTGGAGAAGAAACAGAAGCAGGTGGAAGTAGAGTAATATCTGTACTTATTACATATATTTACGAAAACCTTTAAGAAAAAATAAAATAACCCATTGCATGTTTGGAAAAAAACATATACAATAAGGTTATCGGTAATGTTCTGCGGGGATTGGCACAGGTAATAGTCTGGCTTGGGGTGGTGATAGCTTGGATAAGAGAAGGCAGGAATTGGAAAAACCGCCTGCAGGCAGCAAAAACCAGTACCTGATACGGAGAAGATCCCGAAGAACAGGAAACGAAAACGATTTCGAAAAGGAGACAAAGGTATGAATTACGGTTACTTTGATGAGGTGAAGAAGGAGTATGTGATTACGAAGCCGAATACGCCGGCACCATGGGCGAATTATCTTGGTTCACCGGCTTACGGCGCAATCATCTCAAACAATGCAGGGGGTTATAGTTTTGTAAAGAGCGGTGCGAATGGGCGCATTATCCGCTACCATTTTAACAGCGACGATACGCCGGGACGCTATGTTTATTTAAGGGACGATGAGTCGAAGGATTTCTGGTCGGCTTCCTGGCAGCCGGTGGCAAAGCCGCTTGATACATATGTGAGCGAGTGCCGCCATGGAACTGCCTACACAAATATGGCAGCAGATTATGCGGGCATTCACTCTGAGGTGCTCTATTATGTACCACTTGACAAGACTTATGAGGTGTGGCGCACGAAAATAACAAACACGACGGACAAAGTGCGCAAAATTTCCGCGTTCGGTTATGCGGAATTCACCAATGACAGCAATTATGAGCAGGATCAGGTAAACTTGCAGTATACACTGTTTATTACAAGAACCTACTTTAAAAATGACAATATGATTGTCCAGACCATTAATGAGAACTGTGGCAAGAACGAGGAAGGCAGTAACTGGCGGGAACGCTTCTTCGCATTGGCGGGTGCCCCTGTAACCTCCTACAACGGCGATAAAGCCGCATTTATCGGGAATTATCACACTTACGGCAACCCACAGGCAGTTGAGAACGGCATGTGTGACAACGTGCTCAATTACAATTCTAACGGATGTGGTGCACTGCATACTGCGTTTACTTTACAGCCGGGTGAAACAAAGGAAATCGCATTTATCCTTGGACAGACCACCCCGTCCGCAGCAAAGAAGATTGTGGATGGTTACTCCGATCTGGCGGTTGTGGAAAAGGAAAAACAGGAACTGATTGATTACTGGCACGCGAAGCTTTTAAATTTCCAGGTAAATACGCCGGATGCGGCATTTAACAGTATGATAAATACCTGGAATGCTTATCAGTGTTTTATCACCTTTACCTGGTCCAGGGCTGCGTCCTTTACTTATTGTGGGCAGCGTAACGGCTATGGCTACCGCGATACCGTGCAGGATATCCAGGGGATAATTCACCTTGATCCCGCAATGGCGGAAAAGCAGATCCGCTTTATGCTCTCCGCGCAGGTTGACAATGGCGGCGGGCTTCCGCTTGTAAAGTATGACCATAATGCCGGGCATGAGGATACGCCGGATGATGATTCCTATGTGCGCGCGACCGGACATCCGGCTTACCGCGCGGACGATGCGCTCTGGCTGTTCCCAACTATCTGGAAATATGTGGCAGAATCTGGAAACAAAGATTTTATCAATGAGGTTATTCCTTATGCAAATAAGGACGAGGGCACAGTTTACGACCACTTAAAGCGCGCAATAAGATTCTCGATGGAGCGCCTTGGCGACCACAGGATGCCGGCCGGTCTGCATGCGGACTGGAATGACTGTCTGCGCCTTGGAAAGAAAGGCGAGTCCACATTTGTGGCAATGCAGTTATATTATGCAATGACGGTTCTCAAGGGTTTTGCGAAGGATTTAAATGATACCGAGTATATTGCATATCTTGACAGGACACAGAAGGAGCTCGGCGATATTATCCAGAAGGAATGCTGGGAGGATGACCGCTATGTCCGCGGTATTAAGGAGGATGGGCAGGTTATCGGTTCAAAGAATGATCCGGAGGCAAATATGTGGCTGAATCCGCAGTCCTGGGCGGTTATCAGTGGTCTGGCGACAGCGGAGCAGGCAGAGAAGGCTTTGGAGTCCGTGCACCGCGAGCTGAACACAAAATATGGTGTGCGCGTGATGGCTCCGTCCTATGTGGATCATGCATTTGACGGTGCTCTGGCGCTTTTGTTCAACCCGTCCACAAAGGAGAACGGCGGTATTTTCTCGCAGCCGCAGGGATGGATTATCCTGGCAGAAGCCCTGATGGGTCACGGAAACCGCGCTTTCGAGTATTTTACCGAGAGTTCCCCGGCATCCCAGAACGATGATGCGGATACGAGAAAGCTTGAGCCGTATGTGCATGGGCAGTTTACCGAGAGCTCGGAATCCCCGTTCGAGGGCCGTTCCCATGTGCATTGGCTGACCGGGACGGCATCCACATGCATGGTGGGCTGTGTGGAGGGTATCTGCGGTATGCGCCCTGATCTTGACGGTCTGTGGGTATGCCCTGCAATTCCAAGCACTTGGAAGGAAATGACAATGACAAAGACATTCAGGGGGAAGAAGCTTAACATTACGGTAAAGAATGAGAGTGGTGCCGAGGGCGGGTTTAAGGAATTCTACCTGAATGGGGAAAAACTTGATAAACCATATGTGGCAGCGGCGGATATGAAGGATGAGAATGAGGTTGTGCTGGTGATGTGAGCAATGTATTCAATTTTATCTGTTAGTTTGGTACATTAAACTATATGTGGAATAAAGGCATTTAAAAAGTTTAGGAAGCAAATAGAGAAATAGTAAAAAGGACAGTGGACTTATTTACAAACAATTCACTGTCCTTTTTACTATTTACTCTTTTCTTTTATGAAAGATAAAGTATAAGCCAATGAATAACAGTAAAGTTAATAAAGAAATAAAAGCGATAAAGAAAAAAACGGGATTTGCTTTTGACCATTGTACAAACCATTCATTAAGTTTGTATTTATCTATATATAAGAAGCCAAGGCTAAAGATAAGCAATATTAATAAGACAAGATTACAGAGCCATACCACTGCATATCTTTCTATTATATTTGAGTTGGGCTTATCAGAAAAACTAAAAGGCAGATAGGTCATTTTACTTACGCAAACCAAAAAGACAAATATCAAATTAAGGATACATATTCCCCAGATACATCCCAACGCTACTAATTTAAGAATTGATAAATCATTCATTTCGGAAAATAGATTATCCAGTGAACTAATTCCTCCGAATATTAAAAAAGCAAGTGCAGTAAACATACCAACCAAAGTTAGCAGTTGAGAAGAGGATTCTCTCATTATGTCGTTTTTAACTGGCTCTATGTAGGATTCAAATTTATCACGGTATTCTTCTTCACTTTGTTTTAATTTTATGTACTGGCTTGTAGCTAAAGTAATATGATCGTATAATTTAATAGTGATCTGTTTCATTTTCAAATTATTTTGTTTATCTGCATACGCAACTAAATCCATAATATTATATTGAATTATGGTGTTTTTATCTTTGCCTTTATCAAAGCTTACATTACTCATGACTTTAAAAATATAATCGCTAATTGCAGAATATAAAACTCGGTGATATTTTTCATCATAAGTTTTTAAGAGATTATAAACTTCGTGTGCATGGAAGTTGCTACTATTTAGAATTTGGCAAATTTTATCAAGTTGGTTAACCATTTCACTTAGAATATCCTCTTGGTTTTTGGTAACATCGTTTTCGGAATAGTGGGCTTCATTGTTTGTTTGATTTTGTACAGTTTTATCAATTTTAATTCTAGAATGTCTATTCTTCTCTTTTCTTATCATAAACTTGCCTCATTAATAAAAGAATTCTCGTATGGATTCGTTGGTGATTTGTCCGTTATGACCTTTTTCTCTGGCTTGTATCCATGGAGTTTGATGATGTGTCAAGTCTACCAATTGGGACGCAGTATATTGGTTGCAATCATCGACAATGCTATCTATTATATTTCTATCATGTGTGGATATACCAAAGTGTCCATCCTTCCAAAGAATGATCGGATTACTTCCATAAACCTTAAATTGATGGTATACATCGGGAACAACAGGGCCTAAATCCCAAGCTTCTATCCTGTTATTAAAACATGCATGATTTTCACTAACCAAAAATTGAGCTTGGACAAAATATAAAAGTTTTTGTAGTTTTAGATTACTAATTGGTTTTTGATTTTTCTTGCAATATGTTATGATATATTTTGCTACATCCAGTGCATTATACATAGTATCCCCCCCTGTCAAAAATAGTTTTTTTCTATTTACATTATAATATTAACATAGGTTATAAATATTGTCAAGAAAAATAAAGAACATATGTTCGAAACAATGATATGTAATTAAATTATAATAATAATTTCTACACACATTATAGTGCAATCTGAATAAAAGTAGGAATTTACTTTATACTGTTCAGAAGGTACCCCTGCGAGGCGGGAGATTTACCTAGCAGGGGTTGCTGTTGTTAGTTCACTATTCCTATAAGTACATGTTTTAAGTTTATACTAAAATCTCAATACTGTAAACGACTTCGCTGGCAGTATGATTTCTTCCATAACTGTACCTTCCGAATCTGATAAAACTGCCTTTTCAGGGAGCAGACGGTCTTTTTCGGATTTTATGGATTTTCCTGCGTCCGCCGCTGTATTGCCCGCCGTAAGTGTTTTTGCGCGGTAGCGGCTGTGGGAGCAGAATTCCTCATCAATCTGTAACTTCACTGGTTTTGCTTCCCCATTTGCATTTACTATCTTTAGAATCACTTCCCCCTCTTTTTCGCAATAACTTACCGAATAATACAGCCCTTCCTTCGCTGCCTCTTTCTCCCCTCCCCCGGTATCGAGAGTTATATCCCCCATATTGCAGGAATAAAGCTGCTGGACATAGTAGCTTGCACTCGGATAGACCTCTGTTTCATCAAACCAGATCATATCGGGCGACCACTGTGCGTAGTCAAGTCTTGCTAAAAGTGGGGCGTAGGAAGCCATCACAACAACATCGGCATTGCGCTCTAGGTTGGTCAGGAAAGCAGCTTCCGACAGTGCTCCCTCCACGGTATTCGCATCAGGGCGGTTCATACCGCTTAGAGGATGGGCGGCATACTCACCGGAAAACACCTTGACATTGCGGGGATAATTATCGTAAAAATCTACATGTTCATACAGCCATTGCGGTCTGACATAGTAATGCTCGTCCACCGCGTACACGAAATTGCTTTTGTCCGCGTTTTTGTGGTAAAAATCCCAGGCTGCCGTGTAGCGGTCGGACGTTATATCAGGTCCTGCGGAACCGATCAGGCGGATAAAAGGATAGCGTTCGTGTATGGCTTGTTCAAATGCGGTATAGCGCTCGAAGAAGTCCGCGCGCTCCGTCTGCCACTGCTCGTTGCCAATACCCAAAAGAGTAAGATTAAATGGTTCCGGATGTCCCATTTTTTCCCTTATTGCGCCCCATTTTGTATCCGTACTTCCGTTTGCAAATTCAATCAGGTCAAGCGCATCCTGTATTAACCTGAAAAATTCTTCACTATTAATTGTGACCTGCTCCGTTGATTGGTACTGACATGCAAAACCCACGTTCATTACTGGAAGAGGCTTTGCGCCGATTAGTTCACAGAGCAGAAAATATTCGTAATATCCGAGCCCCAGGGTCTGGTTATAATGTGAATATTGTCCGCAAAAATCGTTTTCAATGCAATTTTCATGCACTGCCCAGCGATTCCAGTTATTTTTGCGGTTCCATGGCTCAGTCAGGGAATCCTTGTAGCGGTAACGGTTTGAAAATGTATTCCCCTCAACAATACAGCCCCCCGGGAAACGAAGGAAACCCGGTTTTAATGCCTTTAAAGTATCAAATAAATCCTTCCGGAAGATTCCTGCCACGGCATCCGACGGGAACATGGAAATAAAGTCAAATTCGATGGTTCCGGGTTCCGTGAAAATCAGCGCAAACACAGCTCCCGTAACGGATTGATTTGCATGCAGTGTCATATGGTATCTGCGGAAATAATTAAAAGTTTCTTCACTGTGGTCTTCGCAGGAAATTTCAGCCATGGCATAGCTTTTTCCGTCTTTTATAACTTCGGCACGAAAACAGCCCTGGTAGGATACACAGCGCGCAAAGAAAGTAACATGGTAATCCATGCCCTCTTTTAGGGCAATGCCACCATATCCACTGTTGCAAAAGCCCGTTTCTGCGCGGTGTACGGTGGTGCGCAGATAATGCGGGTTATTTTCGGAAAGTGGGCTGCCCTGTACGGCGCGCAGCGTGATGGCAGCATTTGCAGGGTAAGGATTCCAGCTATAAAGCCCATCATATTCAAAATAATAATCTTTTGCGTCCCCGCCCGCCCTGACAAATTCGAAAGAGCGGTTTTCAATCATTTCCGCGTAGAGTCCTCCGTCCGCTGCATAATTGATATCCTCAAAGAACAATCCAATCATATCGGGTTGGATTTTGGCGCGGCGTGCTGCGTTGATTTTCAGTTCCATAGGCGTATGCCTCCTTTATTAATTGTCCCATTTCTTAGCTGACAGTTTAACTGTGGAAAAAGTTATATTTTCAGGTCAGTATTTGGGCAAATGGGAAGTTTTTGTGGATTGTAGTTAGTATAACATATGAAACCTGCATTTACCAGAAAAATTTGGGGATTTTGTGGTAATCTTCCTGTTTGATATATTAGTATTGCATCCGAATGGTTCACTTCTATTTAAAGTATAGAAATATATTGACTTATATCCTTTGATGATATATAATACTTGGCAGAAAAAGGTGAATTGTTGGAAAATAGGAATATGGAAATATTTGAAGAGTATTTTGGATTTGCTTTTAAGGCAACCACTTATAATAATATGATTGTGGCAATTAGAACTTTTGAGCAGTTTGAGAAAAAAATGAGGATTTCTTTTCATTTGAAAAAAGAGTAACAGTATTTGGACATTTAAGGACATATGCTATAGAAAAACAGTTTAATGATTCTGCCATTAAACCTAGCGCTGATTATTCTGTTTCTATTAAACAAGTTAATAGTTATAAGTATAGTTATGCATAGAAACAAAAGATTTTATCGTAAATTTGGGGAGAATTAATGGGACTTTTAAGTTATTACCTCCATCTTCATATAAAAAGGATTTTGCAAAATCAAATACAGCGTTAAGTAGGCAATTATCATTTGACCTTTCAGGGCATTATCCTGTGGTGGTAGAGAGTAGAAAATATGCACAGATTAGATATGGATACAAATATGGAGATATGACACATTTAAATATTGTACTTCCGAATGAAAACTTTTTGTGCTCTGAATATACAGTTAATCCTCTTGTAAATATAAATGTATATAAAATTATATGTCAGAAGAATTAGTTGAAGAATTAATTATTGTTTTTGGATAAAGGAACATTAGAAACAAAGAAAGATTCAAAAATAATTGCCTTAAAAATAAAGGGATAATAAAATGCCATTACATTTTCTTGCAATAGAATAATAAAATGGTTGCCATATGGAGAAGAAGGTAAATGATGTTAGATTACATTATTGAGCGTACAAATAAATATATTGAGGATATGCCAAAAAAAGATCGAAAAAAATACGGTCAATTTTTTACAAGTAAAGAAACGGCATGTTTTATGGCAGAGTTATATAATATCCCTGAAAATTTGTCTAAAATTCGTATTTTAGACGCAGGAGCAGGTTCAGGTATACTGTCGTGTGCGCTTTTAGAACGATTGGAGCGGACTGCTTCTGTTCAGACAATAGAATTGACTTGTTATGAGAATGATGACAATATTTTGGGGTTGTTAAGAGAAAACCTGCATATGTATCAAACAAATTCAAAAAAAAATATTCGAATTAATATTATTACAGATAATTATATTACAAGCCAGTATTTGGACTTCAATCATATGTTAGGCGGCAATCCCGAGCCTAAGAAATATGATTTTGTAATTGGTAATCCTCCATATATGAAGATACATAAAGATGCGCCGGAAGCAAAGGCTATGCCAGAAGTCTGTTATGGTGCCCCCAATTTATATTTTATTTTTGCGGCGATGGGTTTATTTAATCTTGATAATGAGGGGCAGATGGTGTATATTATCCCTCGTTCATGGACTTCGGGCGCTTATTTTAAGAGATTTAGACAGTATTTTCTGACAGAAGGGAAATTAGAGCATATTCATTTATTTGTACGCAGGAATAAGGTGTTTGATAAAGAAGATGTCTTGCAGGAAACGATCATAATAAAAGTAGAAAAGACAAAACAAATACCAGAAAAGATTACAATTACTTCTTCGCAGTCAAATAATGATTTTGATAATCTGACTTCACTGACAGTGCCATATAGCCTTGTGGTTTCGGGAGAAGATTATTTTGTTTATTTAGTAACAGATGAAAAAGAAGTTTCTGTGTTGGAACGATTACATAGATTTGATAAAACATTGCCGGATATTGGATTAAAAATGAAAACGGGATTGACAGTTGATTTTCGCAATCGCGAGATACTTCGTGACGATGCAGAGGAAGGTGCGATTCCGCTTTTTTGCTCACAACATATCAAACATGGACAAGTGCAGTTTCCTATCCAGAAAGAACATGAGTATGTTGTGACTGACCAAAAAGGACTAATGCAGGATAATCGAAATTATTTATTTGTCAAGCGTTTTACTGCAAAAGAGGAAAGGCGCAGACTGCAGTGCGGTGTATATTTATCAAAGAATTATCCTCAGTATAAGAAAATTAGTACACAAAACAAGATAAACTTTATAGATGGTTTGATAACGGAAATGTCGGAGTGCCTTGTGTATGGATTATATGTAATTTTTAATTCTACTCTTTACGATGAATATTATAGGATTCTGAATGGCTCAACGCAGGTAAATTCAACAGAAATTAATGCAATGCCTGTGCCTGATTTAGAAAGCATACAGGAAATGGGCAGGATACTAATGAGAAGCAAGGATATGTCGGAAAGTAATTGCGATATGATATTGGAGGGATATTGTGGATAAAATTGATGAAGCAAGAGAACTTCTGAAAATGCTTGGAATGCCTAAAGCGCAGCAGGCAGATATTTGCTGTTATGTGCTGTTGGCAATAGCAGGGATAAAGAAGGATACAGCATGGAAAGATGCCGGAAATGAATGGATTCGCATCCATGATATTATCCAGTTTGCCAATACATGTTATGGCTCGACTTATGCAGAAAACAGCAGGGAAACTTTTCGTAAGCAGGCATTACATCATTTCCGTAATGCTGCACTTGTAGAGGATAATGGAAAAGCCACAAACGGTTTTATATAGAGACGATAAGAACTGGATATATTTTATAGAATCAGTAACTTCCGTTGGATCGATGGACGCTAAAAGAATATTTGAAATAGCGGAGATGACGAAGAATGTAGTAGCAGGAAAAATTTTTGTGACAGCGTTTCTTGATTTTAAGACTTATAAGAGGTTTTCAGAAACATTGGCGTGGGATACGGAAGTATGGATTGCTGAGATGCCGGAGCATATGATACATTTGAATGGGGATAAGTTTTTGGAACCGCGATAGAGAACAATATAGGAATATGTAGGAAGAATAGTATTAAATTGCTAAACAGGTAGGGTATAACCACTCGAAAATATAGAAGGGAGTATTAATTATGCAGAAATTACCGCCAATTGAAAAATTCTATGAAGCTTATTCCGCCCTCGCGGATGATCGTGTAAATATGGGGGAAAATGAGGCGATGGTCACGTCTTCGGACGGAGCTAAAACTTACAAGGTTGAATGGCAGGAGGATACATATTCCTCCACTGATAATGCAACATTGTGGCAGGGATATGCCGGATATCCTGTAATCAGTATCTTGATTTTACAAAAAAGGCTTACAGTGGATAAAAATATATTTTCACGTTTTTCGGATATTAACTGGAACAGTCTTAACAAAAAACATAAGAGGGATTATAGGGCAGCGCTATTGGAAGTATATGAGCAAAAGCAGTTTACCGAGGAAGAAATCCAGCATGTCGAGGATATAACCGCACAGGCATTTGAACAGTTGAAAAATCTGCCGCTAAAAATTGTGCGCAAAGTAAAAAGAGGGAGTGAAACAAAGTAAATGCTGTTTGTAGCCTGTTGAGGGAAAATAATTTATGGAAGATTTTAGTGTAAATGAAATGTTGGATAAGCAAAGAAGGCGTGAAACATGATATTACTGATACTTATAGAACCAAACGCAGGGAGGTATTTTGTGACAAAAGTATGGGTTTAAAGTAATAGATAGGAAAGCAGCACCGTGGGGGGCTGTCGAGAAATTTACATGAAAAGAATTGTGTAATTTACAGGGTGTTAGACAGTGTAACCTGCTAATTTTGACAGGATGAAAAATCTTCTTGACATTTTCAACTCCATATCTTATCATAAGATTATCGCAGATAGGTATATCCAGTTAATGGATTCTTATTTTAATTTCACTGCGAAATTTCTGAAAGGTGGTCATGGAATGATAATTATTATTTGGTAATTTCCTGAAAAAAGTAACTTCACAGGAGCCTCCAAAGTATGGAGGTTGGTTTGTTGTGTTTGCAATACTTGAATTCCTGTGAGATATGGAGATTATCGGATAGTGGCTGACCACATCTCTTGGATGCGTATTTCTGCGCGGTTCCAAATGAATTGTAAAAAAATGTAAATGTGTTTAACCTATCAAATATGCCGGTAGAGGGATAAGCTTCATCGGACAAACTGTGATAGGAGCATGGGGATATAATTTCCTTTGACACTATTCCGCCGGGGGCAGGTATGCATCCGGTAATCTCCCGTTTTCTGTAAAGGGAGGGATTTTATGTCACAAAGACAGTATATCAAAGCAGAAAATATTAAAATTAAATTTGGCGACCGGGAGATTTTTCATATTGACCGGCTAAATATTTACGAGGGGGAAAAAGTCGGGCTGGTCGGGTTAAACGGTGCGGGCAAGACTACATTGCTGCGAGTGCTTGCGGGGGAGATAGTACCGGACTGCGGCACTGTAAAAACTTATTGTGAACCTATTTTTTTCCGGCAGTTTGCGGAGGAGTTCGGGGGCATTAGGGAATCTGTGGATGACTTAGCGGCGGATGATTTCACACAATATAAAAATTTCGAGTTAAACCGCAGCAATATAAGCGGCAAGATACTGAGCGACCTGCATATTAAGGATAAACTTTGGGCGGAAAAAGTAAGTGGCGGTGAGGAAACCCGCCTGCGCCTGGCTGAGGTTTTCTCAAGCAGCAGACCGCTTGTCTTTCTTGATGAACCAACGGCAAACCTTGACGGTAAGGGGATGGAAGTCCTGAAACAGAAACTGAAAGATTTTGATACCATGGTATTAATCAGCCACGACCGTGCGCTTTTGAATTTGTTATGCACACGCATTATTGAACTGGAACGGGGCAAACTTACAAGCTATGATGGGAATTATGATGATTATGTGGAGCAAAAGCAGGCAGCTATTGCCAGACAGTGGACGGAGTATGAAAATTATACCGCAGAAAAACGCCGTCTTTTAAAAGTGTATCAGGAAAAAAAGGATCATGCGAGGCAGATAGAGAAACGCCCCCGCAATATGTCGGCGCGCGAGGCGGGGATGCGCAATTGTATTTCCCGCCATCCAAAGGATGCAAAAGCGCGGAAAATGGAGAAGTCGGCGACCAATGTGCAGCAGCGTATCGAGGCGATGGAGGTCAAGGAGAAACCTCGCGAACTGCCTAAAATCCGTCCGGATTTCCGTCTTACTGACCCGCCGGAAAATAAGATTGTGATACATGGGGAGAATTTTTCGTTTTCCTATGAGGATGGCACCGAAATTTTCAGGGATGCTTCTTTCCGGATTGCAAATCACAGCCGTGTTGCTGTTACAGGGGACAACGGTGCGGGCAAGACCACATTATTGCATCTTATTTGCGGGAAACTTCGGCAGGATGGGATTTGTGTTGTGCCTAAGGCAAATATTGGACTGCTTGAGCAGAATCTATCCACCATTGATTACACCAAAACAGTGCTAGAAAATGTGATGGAGGTGAGCATCCAGAAGGAATCAGTTGCGCGCGCTCTTCTTTCCCGCCTGCTCTTTTTTGAAAATGATATGAAAAAGCCCGCCGGGATACTTTCCGGCGGGGAGAGGATCAAGCTTGCGTTTGCAAAGCTTTTTGTTTCACAGGTTAACCTTCTGGTTCTTGATGAGCCGACCAATTTTCTTGACCTGCCTTCCATCGAGGCGCTTGAAGCCATGTTTTCCGAGTATGGTGGGACACTTGTGTTTGTGTCCCACGACGAAGAGTTTATCCGCAAGGTTGCAACCGACATACTCGAAGTGAAGGATGGCAAAATCTTATGTGTAAACCAGAAGGTTCAGTAGATTTTATCCGGTGCCATTTCGCGCACTATGCGCGGAATTCCGCCAGGTGAGGGCGGAATGCTTTATAAATCAGGGTTCCTTTCTCATCGCCGAAACTCTTGACAAAAGCCAGATGAAGCTGGTGATGGTTTGTTGTGTCATGTCCGAACATAATATCGGAAACAATTTCAAAGGATTCCTGGTTTTCACAAAATTCTTTCGGCAGATATTTGCGCAGCAGGGCGGCCTTTTCGGAAACGGTCAGGTTGGAAAAGTCAAGTTCCATGTTTTCCGTATCCGGAAAGGCAGGCTCAATTGGCTGTGCTAAAGGTGCGCCGGAAGCTCTTTTGCGTTTTTTGGTCTGGGCTTGTGTTTCCGCCCCATCAGGTGCCGCCTTTTTTCGCGGCGCAGTTCTGGCTGTGCGGGTGGATTTTCTTTTGGTTTCTTCGCCCTGTGCAGGAACAAGAGCCGCCTGTTCTTCCTCCTGCGAAATTTCAATATCTGTGGGTGCGGCAGTTTCCGGTGTGCATGCAATCGGTGGAGCGACTGTATCGGCTGATAGTTTGTTATCTTCTGCCGTTGATAGTATGTCAGAATCCTGTGCTAAACCGGAATTTTTTAAGCTTTCAGCATCGTTTTGGAAGGTGGAGGAACCGTTTGTATTATCGGTATCAATAACCGGGGAATCCACCACTGTGCCAGTATTATCTAAAACCGCAGGATATTCTGTAGAATCTGCGGGTTCCGGCTCGTGGTTCTGGTGATCTGTTACAATTTCTGTTATGCTGTCATTGTTCCCCATGTCCTCTTTCTGACTGTCAGTAAATGCTTCTATAGAATTATTTTCCGGCATATTTTCTGTGACTGTCAGTTCATTTGCTGAATCCGGATCTGCCGAAGATTCTGGCGCGCTGTCCGCATTATCAGAAATATTTCCGGTTGTGTCTGCGAAGGGCTGCCCTGAAGGTTTCCTACTCCGTTTTAATGTGGTTTTCCGGGCGGTTTGAGCCGCGCGCCCATGTTTTTCTGCCGATGGTTCTGTCCTGGTTTTTACAGGGGATGCGGTTTCCTTTAACCGTGCGGTATCCTCCTGCCGCAAAACATGGTGGACATTCATCCTGGATACGGACATGCCGCGCTCCTGCCAGAATTTCACCACCGCATCAAAACCATTGTCGTTTGAAACAATTACATAGTTTGACTTTGAAGCGGTTTTTAACAGGTATCCCAGATAGCTGACCAACTGGAAATCAAGCCCGTTTTTGCCGGGGTTGCATTTAATCATTTCAAAGCGGTCAGGAAACTGCAGGATAAGCTGTAGATCCGAGTAGGATACATTGGGCGAGTTCTCCGTAAAAAAGAGAAGAATCTGATCCGCGCCCATTTTGATTGGCAGCAGGTCTTTCCAGGTAGAGCCCACGTTTTCCGTATCAACTAAATAAATTTTTTTGGTTGCCATAATTTTCTCTCATTCTGCCGTGGCAGCAATCATATGGAAAGCAGTACAGGTGCATAATTTGTTTTTTCAGTTTGCGTCCCCTGATGCCCACGGTCGTGTTGCATTGTAATAATGTAATCATGTAGTAAGCTGGCAGTTTTGCCCCGTTTGTGTCCCTGACAGAAGGATGCGAGGCATTACGAACCAGTGAAGTATGGCACCGGACGGGGATAGTATAACAGAAATATTGCAATTATGCAAATATAAAAATTTGGATGGAGTGCGAAACTTTATTGCGCTTTTTTTAATTTTGTTATATTATTATGCCGTGTTGTCTTGTCCGGACAGGAAAAAATTACCTCCCACACATCATAAAACATACTTTTTGGGAGAAAGGAAATTATTTTCATAAATCGGTGGATGTAAACATATCCATAAATTAAGAACATGCCATAGCGGAGGAATTAATGGGATTTCTTGTTTATTTGTCCGATTTTATTATGCCGCTTCTGTTTTTTTACATTATCGGTTTTGGGCTTTTAATGAAGGTCAATGTCTACGATGAATTTGTAAAGGGGGCAAAAAAAGGACTTTCCACTGTTGTTTCCATTCTTCCAACCCTGGTTGGGCTGATGATGGGAGTGGGGATTTTGCGTGCTTCGGGAGCGCTTGATGCACTTGGAAAAATTTTACAGCCCGCAGCCGAACTTTTGCACTTTCCTGTGGAGTTGATTCCGCTCTCGGTAGTCAAGATGTTTTCGTCTTCGGCAGCTACCGGACTTTTGCTTGACATATACCAGAAATATGGGACGGACTCGCTGATCGGTCGTATTGCGTCTATTTCCATGTCGTGTACGGAAACCATTTTTTATACTCTCTCCGTCTATTATATGGCAGCCAAAGTGAACAAAACACGTTTTACACTGCCCGGCGCGCTGATTGCCACGCTGTCGGGGCTTGCGGCAAGCGTGGTGCTTGCAGGCTGGTAGAAAAATGAAAATGCCGCAATTTTTTTTAGTTGATAAAAAGTTGAAAATAGCAGGATATTATAAAGATGAATATGACTGCCTAAGTCTGTCTGCCGCTTATGGCAGCTATACGGCAGGTAGAAATTATCAGGAATGGAAGTGGAATTATGTATAAAATTTTGGTGGCGGATGATGAGCCGGATGTGCTCAGTTTGTTGAAAGATTATTTTGAGATGAATGGCTATGAAGTTATAACGGCGAAAAATGGCAGGGAAGCGGTGGAAAATATGAAAAAATGCCCTGATATGGTTCTGCTTGACGTAAATATGCCGGATGGTGATGGGCTTTGTGTATGCAGGCAGGTGCGAGATTATGTATCGTGCCCGATCCTGTTTTTGACCGCGCGCATCGAGGACAGCGACAAGATTGAAGGTTTTGCCGCGGGAGGGGATGATTATATAATAAAGCCGTTTTCCATCGATGAGCTTGGTGCCAGGGTGGCAGCACATATCCGCAGGGATCATCGCAGCCAGTCGCACAAAAATGTAAAGTTTTTTGGGCGGCTGGCGATTGATTATTCAGCGAAAACTGTAATGGTTGACGGTGAGGAAATCGATTTTGCAAAAAAGGAATTCCAGATTATTGAGCTACTGTCTTTAAATTGTGGACAAGTCTTTGACAAAGAGAGAATCTATGAGAAAATCTGGGGTTACGATGCGGAGGGTGACAGCTCGGTGATTGCGGAGCATGTCCGGCGTGTCAGGGCAAAGCTTTCTGCACATGGGGAGGAATACCATCTTGAAACGGTATGGGGTATGGGCTATAAATGGGTACAACATGAAAAGGGTATAAGGCGGATTCAGAAAAATTAGGGAATTGAGCCTGGATTGAACAGGTATTGAAAGCGGGTAGAAAATAGTGGATAAGAAGAAACAGGATGTGGATAAAAAAAGAAAAAAGAGCCGCGGCTGTGGAAAGAAAACATTATATCGCAAATTAAAGTCTTCACTGTGGAATAAAAGATGGTATCGCGACCGTTTTACGCAGATTAAATGGTGTTTTGGTCTGTATATCCCACTCTGCCTTATCCTGGCGTTTGCGGGTTCCTTTGTAATTGGCAATATTGCGAACTATATCCAGGATTTTGGTATTTCACAGGTTATGGAAATTGAGGATGATGAACTTAGCTATCAATATGAGGTCTGGTATGATGAAGACGGAACATTACATAAGGGATATATCGGGCTTAGGGGACATAGAACTAACTATGATGCTGCCAATACATTTCTTTCTGTTTTACAATCTGTGTTAATTATTATCTGGGTTTTATTCAGTGTGTTCCTGACAGGCAAAATATTTTACAACAGGGAATTAAAAGTACCTATTTACATGCTGATGGATGCCTCCAGAAGGATTGCCGACAATCAGCTTGATTTTAAGCTTGAATATAACAAGCCAAATGAGTTTGGTATGCTTTGCAGGGCGTTTGACGAAATGCGTCAGGCTTTGTATGAGAGCAACCGGGAACTCTGGCGTTCACTCGAGGAAAGGAAACGCCTGAATGCGGCATTTTCCCATGATCTTCGCACTCCGCTGACCGTGCTGCGCGGCTATGCGGATTTCCTTAAAAAATATATTCCGGGCGGGAAGGTGTCGGAAGAAAAACTGCTTGGTGTGCTTGAGATGATGAGCAGTCAGATTGTGCGCTTAGAGCATTATACAAAGACCATGAATTCGGTCGGGAAACTGGGGGATATTGTGCCAAGTCCGGTTCTAATCAATGCAGGAGAGCTTGGGCAGGATTTTCGCCAGACGGGGGAGTTTCTGTGTGCGGGGAAGGAGTTTGTGCTTGACTGGCTGGGGGAAGGTGCATTGTGTTTCGATGTGGAGTTGGTATCCCAGATATACGAGAATCTTGTTTCCAACGCGAGCCGCTATGCTAAAAGCCATGTTTTTGTACAATGTTTTGCGGAGAGGGGGATGTTTTTTATAGTCGTTCGAGACGATGGGAAGGGATTTCGCAAAGAAGCACTGCAAAATGCCGCCGAACCGTTTTTCCGCGACGAGGAGGAAAAGGATAAAACGCATTTTGGTCTGGGGCTTTATATCTGCCGGATTCTTTGCGAAAAATGCGGCGGTGTGTTAAAAATCAACAATATCTGGGATGATGGCGATGTTGTACAGGGTGCGAAGGTGACAGCTATAGTAAACTGTGAGGGGAGTAAGGTACAGGAAGGGAGATAGTAAATAAAAAATTAGCTAAGAAAATATATTGGAATAGATAAAAAGTTGAAATCCGGATGGTATCCTTTAAACATCGGCGGGGAAATAAGAGAGGTTGGATATCCATGTGGAAACGGGAAGTAAAACAACCTTAAAAACGCCGGGGAAAGGATGGTATCAAAAATGGGAACAGTACAAGGCAGGAGCAAAGGGGTAATGGACGGTGGGACAGCAAAGAATAATAATGTTTCGCAGAATCAGATTAAAATCAGCGGTGTAAGCAAATATTACGGGAAAAAGAAAGCACTCTCTGATATTGACTTAACGATACAGCGGGGGATGTTTGGTCTTCTTGGCAGAAACGGTGCGGGAAAGACAACGCTGATGAAGACGCTGGCGGCGCTTCACAAAAAACAGAGCGGCACAATAACAGTTTGTGGTATCCCGATAGAGCAGGCGAAGGAAATCCGCGGGATTACCGGTTATCTGCCGCAGGACTTTTCCATGTACCCGTCGATGAGCGTTGAGGAGAGCCTTGATTACCTTGGCATACTCTCGGGTATGGATTTGAAACTGCGCAGGGAGCGGGCAGAAATGCTTTTAAAACGCGTCAACCTGACCGAGCACAGGGGCAAGAAGGTGCGGGCACTTTCCGGCGGCATGAAAAGGCGGCTTGGCATCGCGCAGGCACTTCTGCACGATCCGATGGTGCTGATTGTAGATGAACCGACTGCGGGACTTGACCCGGAAGAGCGCATACGTTTCCGCAATCTTTTGTGTGAGGTGGCGGAGGAGCGCATTGTTATTCTCTCCACGCATATTGTGGGGGATATTGAGGCGACCTGTGAGGATATTGCGATTATGAATGAAGGGCGTATTCTGTGGCGGGGGACGGTTTCGGGACTTTTATCCGAAGCAAAAGGAAAAGTATTTACAATTAACATTAATAAAAAATTTCTTGCCCAGATAAAAAAAGACTATATTGTAACAGGGATGCTGGTACAGAATGAATTTACGACTGTTCGTCTGATTTCTGAAGAAACCCCTGCCATGCTTGGAGCGCTGGAAACGGAGCCAAATGTGGAGGATGCGTATATGTATTGTCTTTATCGTGGTGGCTGTGATCTTGGGGGAGGTGTCGGGGAATGAAAGGAAGGAATTTTTTTGCCCTCTATGGCAGGGAATGCCGCAAAGTGTTTTGTTCCCTTACCTTTCTGCTCTATGCGGCAGCGGTTTTTGCCATGTTTTATACGCAGTTCTATTCGGGGGTAAATGGTCCGGAAGTGGAGCCAAAGCAGGGGGAGTCATATTATGGGACGGTTGCCCGCGAGGTTCCGGAAGTTCTGATGCCGCGCGCCACCGAGAGTCTGCTTATAGAGTATTTAGCAAATAGTTATGTGGCTTATCCGATTGGTTTCTATAAGGAAATTCGCCTGACAGAAACAAAACGGGGGGAAATGGCGGATATTATCTGTGAGCTTACAGGATTTACGCGGGAAGAGTTAGATCGATTTGTGAGGGGAATAAAGGGCAATCATGAAAAGAGTGGTAAAAATAGTTTTGAAATTGGTGAGGGAAACGGCGACCTTCAAATTGATGGTAACGGCTTTGTGGTGGATGGGGGCGGGAATCTGGGGGAGGAAGCATTTTCCCTGCCGGAGTACAGCTTTTCCGAAAGTCTGACTTATGAGCGGTTCCGGAAATTAATGCGCGCCGCGGATAAGCTGATTGGCGGAAAATCGAAGTATTCCGATACCTATATTATTTATAATTTTTCGCAGGTGCCAAAAACATATGAGGAGGCGATGGAGGAATATCGGCTGCTTATAAAAGAAGATGGGGTTACTGGCGGATATGCAAGGCTTTACTGCGACTATGTTGGGATAATATTGGGTATTCTGCCGGTGTTTGCGGCGGTATCGCTTATGCAGCTTGACCGCAGGGCGCGCATGGAGCAGTTGATTTATTCGCGCCGGGCATCCTCGGCAGGGATTGTTTTTGCGCGCTATGCGGCACTGGTTTCGGTAATGATTCTGCCGGTTATTATTACGGCGGGAATTGCGCAGGCTAAGGTGATGGGATATTATCCGGGCGTGGACATGGATTTGTTTGCCTTTGCGCGCGAAACATTTATCTGGCTGCTCCCGCAGATTATGTTAGTAGCGGCAATCGGGATGGTGGTCACGGAGCTGGCTTCGGGTTTGATTGCGATTTTGCTACAGGGCGCATGGTGGTTTGGCAGTTTATTTAGCGGGAGTATCTCCGGTGGGATTGGGAAGTTTAGTCTTATGCTGCGGCATAACTCGCTGTACAAGAGGGATATTTTAATGGAGCAATATGGGGATTTGCTGTTTAACCGCGCATTTTTTACAGTGCTAGCAATTTTGCTTGTGATGTTTACCGCGGTAATTTATGAGGAGAAGAGGAGGGGGAGAGGTATTGGAATCAGAGTTTTTGGCAAAAATTGTAAAAATTAATTTGAGGCATAATTTTTTGCAGCATCTGCTTGCGGCAATTGGTATTGTAATCTTGACACCGGTTATTTTTGAAACTTCTTCCCTCGACGGGAAGCTTGCGGCGCAGCCGCTGGAAATGTTTTTGTGTCTTTCGGGGGCAATCTTGTTTACACCGATCTTTTTGCCCGAGCAGGATGAAAATATACGCGACCTGATCCGCTCAAAGAGGACAAATTATCTTGCAGTCTGCGCGGTGCGTTTTGCGTACAGCGCGGTGGTGCTGGCTGCAATAATCGGTGGTTTTACATTTTTTATGCGTGCCTGCGAGAGCGCGGTGGGCTGGCAGCATTTTTTCGGGGCATTTGTCACAGCTTTGTTTTTGGGGGCGCTTGGTTTTCTGGGCGCGGGTATTTCCGGGAACGTGACTGTCGGTTATATGGTAGCGATGATTTATTATATTGCAAATTTTACCTTAAAGGACAAACTTGGAAATTTTTACCTTTTCTCCATGTCATCGGGAAGCGGGGACGGAAAGCTGTTTTTGCTTGCAGCGGCGCTTCTTTTGGTTGCGGCGGTGTTTGAATGGAAGAGGGTGAGGGAAGGATAGGGAGGAATTATAGATTACCCAAAGTCAGGGTAGGTAGTAGCTTTATAATAAAGATGTATGGTTATGATGTTGTTTTACAATAAAATGGTTGATTATCTCAAAAAAGCCTTGATTTACGGGCATACAAGCAGGATTTCAAGCTGAATTTACTACCAATTTACTACTTTTGAGGGAAAGAGCCTTGATATGCCGCCCGGAACCCTGCCAGCCCAGCCACCAGCACACAGCATTGAGAAAGAATAAATGAAAACTGAATACGACGCATACGCGGC
>CAJTOR010000048.1:0-240 GCA_910577675.1 uncultured Lachnospiraceae bacterium | reverse complement strand
ACTTTTGCTGGGGACAGGGATTTATACCTAACCCCGGCAAAATGGCGTTCTATCGCGTAACAAATCCACAACCAAAGGAGTGATGAAGCTATGGCAGTTTTCCGAGTGGAGCGCAACAAGGGCTATACCGTTATGAGCAACCACCATTTACGCAACAAGGAACTGACCTTAAAGGCAAAGGGGCTTTTGTCGCAAATGCTTTCCCTGCCCGAAGATTGGGACTACACCCTTGCGGGGCTG
>CAJTOR010000047.1 GCA_910577675.1 uncultured Lachnospiraceae bacterium | reverse complement strand
CGACATCCCGGCACTCATAATGGATACTGAAAGCGCAAAAGCCAACCATTTGTTTCCAAGTTTCTTCTTTAACATGTTACATCATCCTCTCTGGTTTGTCAAATATTTATCCAAACCATTTGACCAAAACCGACCTCCATCCCTGTCCGTCAGAATCGGCGTTTTCCTGTTACGCCCTTAGAATACCATTTTCTGACAGCGATGGGAATGACTTATTTCATGAAATTTTCAAGAAAAAGTCAAGTCGTCATCTGTAACGCCTTTTCTCCATTTTTATTTTTATACTATCCCTACAACACACACCATATATTTTATAATATTCCCAGCCACATTAATCAGCCTTAAACATGCTTGTTTCTTAGATTTTTTCAATAACATATACAGAATAATCCACATATATCAGTCCTTATATTTCAAGCTATTTTCTAATACACAAATTAACTTTTTACTTTTAGAACCTAATTCAAAAATTTTTATCCCGACACGGGCAGATAAACTTCCTAAATCCCGCAAACCCTCTCCCCGCGCGGGTTTCAGCGATAACTTGATTTATTTCTTGAATATTTCAAAAATTTAAGCATTTCCATTTTGCTTCTTATGTGATAATCTTATATTGTGAGTATTCACTAGTGGCGGGTGTCTATTTTGCTCCGATAAATACCCGCCGCTAACCCTTCAAACAAACTCACATTCTTTCTAATCTTTCATAATTATACCCTTTTTTGATAAACCAGAATTTGAACACACGGTTTTATAAGTGATTATTGCTCGCCCTAGATTATCAATGAAATCCTCCAAAATCATTGAAAACGGTTTCACATAAGCTTATTCTTATTCACGCACTTTATAAGGGTAAAAACAAGGGAAACAAAACCAGATGGCAGAATAATAACATCATGCAAAAACAGCTTGCACATAATCACCTGTCCACCCAAAACTTCTCATAAAAATCTGAATAACCCAATTTTTCTAAAATAACCTCTCCATCTTTGATTGCAAATTCTCCGACATCCGTATCATGACAGCATTTGTCAAAAACATATTCGATTACTTGTCTGGCAAATAGTGGTCTGCACAGATTCATTTCAATCTGTTGACCCTTATACTGGCAGATAGTTCCCTCACCCATATAAACATCCAAATTCATTTGAGGCACATACTTTGTAAAATAAACCCTAACCTTCAACTGCGGATTTTCTGCTGGCACAAATAAATAATAAGAATATGGATAATTTGTAAAATCCATATCATCGTAAAAATAATTCCACAGATATCTCTTTTCCTTTACAATAATATATCTTAATTTCCCACGATTCTTCAATGTAATACCTCCCATAGCACATATTCACCACCCGTCACACTTCGCAGGATTATATTAGATTTTTTATTTCGACACTGATAGATAAAATTTTTAAAGTCCGCTATCCCGCTCTCTCAGCGGTTTACAGCGGAAACTTGATTAATTTCTTGAATATTTCAAGAATTTAGTCATTTCCATTTTGCTTCCTCTGTGGTAATCTTGGATTGTAAACATTTACCAGCGGCGGGTGTTTATTTTGCTCCGATAGATACCTGCCGCAAAACCAAATAACCTGCAAAAACAGAAAGGACTGAAGTATTATGAAAAACTTTACGAAGGTATTTATGACCCTGTACATGCTTACACTGATCGCTGTCCCGGTAGCGGGAAACACGCTGCCACATGAACCAATCACACCGGAACCGGGAATTTCCACCTGCTCCATTAAACCAGATCCTGACGGTACAATATTTAAGGACGATGAAGTTGAAATGAACTAATATTTTTAATACCATCAATTAAACATTTTAGCTGCTGTATTGAAACATTTATACAGCAGCTAATTTTATATTTTTTGATGTCTTCATACTTTAGTACTTATAGAAAACTTCCAAGAAATATTAATGCCTGTTACAAAACTTACAGTTTGAAATTTTTTTTCTAATTATCTTCCTCTCCAAGCTTTTCCTGTATTGCCTTCTCTAATTTTTTACTATCGTTCAGACAATTCCATTCACTTAAAAGGTATGCCTGCTTCAAATATTTTTTTCCAAGTTCTATATTCTTCCCCCTCTTTTCAAAAACATCAAATTTTGTTGTAAACAACCGATGCATCAGCAAAATTTCGCCGTTTAACACCTCCTCTTTTATCAATACATCTGCAATCTTTTCTGCGTCGTCCAACCGGTTCAATTCTTCCAAATACATACACATATTTATACAACACAAGTGTATATTCTTTGTATGAAGCTTTCTCTCCTTCCCCATCCCTTCATACTTCCTCATCATCTCTTCCATCCTCTCAACAGCTTCTTTAGTTTTCCCCGCCTTGTGTAAAAGCAAACAAACCTGATTAAACAAATACATTTCATTTCTGAACGGAATCCTAGCATTGCGTTTCCCTCTGCTCTCCAAATTTTCAAGGGGATAGGTCAGTTCCAGAAGTTCCTTCGCCTTGAGAAGTGCCTCCTCACAGGTCTTTTCCCCGCTGCGGTACTCCTCCATATTCTTCATCCCAAGCACTAACTGCTTATTGCATTCCGCTTTCATATCCACAGATTTTTCCAGCATATACAATTCATGCCCCGCCTCACAAAACTGCCGCCTTGCCAAATGCTTTTCAATATCCTGCTCCAGTTCCAGTATCTGGTATTCATCTGTAATCAGATTCCCGCTGTAGCGCGTCTTATCAATTTTCAGACGCTCCATAATCTGGGCGATTTTATTCCGATCCGCATTCGCCACACCATGTTCAATGCGCGACAAACTTTCTGCATTCTTATATATACCCACAATTAATTCAGTCTGCTTTATCCCCAGCCATTTACGCTGTGCAGCAATTACTTTGCCTTCCACAAAATACTGGCACGGTCGGAAAGTGTAATATAACTTGCTAACACAATCCACCGAAACTCCCGCCTCCTGAAAAATTTCCTCCAGATTTCTCTTATGAAGCAGATAAAACTCTGCCTTTTCATTATCCCGCAGACCGCGATACGCTGCAATAATCTGCTCAAGAACCGGCAGCACACAAACTAACATACCACATTTCCTGTTTAACGATAAAATATTTTCATGCATAACGGCACAGGCAGAATAATCACCACACTTCAAATACAACTCCCCAAGCAACATCCCTGTTTTCGTCAGGTATTGGGCGCGCAGATCATCATCACCCATATATTCTTCCAGATAATGATACAGGGCAAGCAGCAACTTTGTCTGTCCTTTTCCCTTTCCGCTCAATTGCTGCACAAAAAGATACAGCAGAATATTCTCAATTTCTGTCATTCCCAAAAGTTTGTTTCCCGCTAAAAGCTGCCGGGTCATCCCTCCATTTGACAGCTCCCTCACAGGAATCGTCCTCCGAACCGCATCCAAAAAATATGCGCAGGCAGCATCAAGCAATCTTAGATGCCGCTCCTGCCCCTTCTCTGCACACCGTTTTCCGCCCGCCTCACCGTAAGCCTCTTCCCTGTATTTAGCGGAAATCAGCATATATTCTTCCAATGCCAGAATCCCCATGATTTTATCCTCGTACATGCAGAGTATCTTGTTATTTCCTGCTGGATTTGTCCTTTGATACTTTCGAAATATTTTCTTTGCTTCCTCAAGCCTCCCGAAACGCAGCGCCTCCTCCATCCGTTCGCGCAGCAACACAATACCATATTCCTTCGCCGTTAAAATGTAAGTCAGCCATACGGCTGATTTTCCCAAACGCTCCAGTAAAGAAAACAATAATATTGTGTCTACCGGTGCCTCCTCATCCTCAATCATAAACAAAAGTTGATTGGAACATAAACCAGAACATAATTTTGATCTTGATATATCCGCCTTCAACCTCAAGATTTTTATCTGTTTCCCAACACATTCTAATTTCATAAATATACCCTTACATACCGCAGACCTGCCCGCAATACTGCTTTCATATAATAAATGCCTTCCGTGCAGCAATCATTTATCCTGCATTGCCGGCATTAAATAATATCGTATAAACCATTATTTAGTATATATTACCAATTTCGACATTAATTGTCAAATAGTATTTATTTTGTTTAAACAAAAATACTTTTATTGGATACCTTCTAAGTTCAATATAAAAAAAATCCCAGATCGGATACTTTTTGCATCCGACCTGGGAAATCTCCTCTATCATATATACATATTTTACATTAACTACAGCCAAATAACTTAACCGATCAATCGCGTCAGGCGGGTGGATAAACCCCATCCGATATTCGTAAGCAGCACAGGGATACAAAATTTCCTTTAACTCATCGGAATAATAAACTTGCAGTATGGATGGCTAATATTTTATCGCACTTTCACAAGAAATCCTTACATAGTTGGAGTTTCAAACATCATAAAGATTTTCCTGTCAGACAAAAATTCAATACCAGGACGAAATTAAACACTTGTTACAAAAAAAACCACTTTACAGGCAAATTCTACCAGAGCAAAATTTAACGCCGTGCACAAAAACAACCCAAGCCTTCCCTGCTACCAGTATCAAACTCTTTTTACTTTAACATTTGTATATAACGCCCTTGTTGCATTGAGCACCGCCAACACCATCACACCCACATCCGCGAATATTGCCCACCACATATTCACATAGCCAAATGCCCCGAATGCCAGGCAGGCAAATTTTACAGCCAGCGCAAATACAATATTCTGATGTACAATACCCAGCGTTTTTTTAGAAATCCGCATTGCCTCCGCAATCTTTTCCGGATCGTCGTCCATCAATACGATATCCGCCGCCTCAATCGCGGCATCCGAGCCGAGTGCACCCATCGCAATCCCGATATCCGCGCGGGAGAGAACGGGGGCATCGTTGATGCCGTCACCGACAAAGGCAAGTTTTTCTTTCTCATCCTTTGCCGCAAGCAGCGCCTCAACCTCCGTCACCTTATCCGCCGGAAGAAGCTCACTCTTTACCACATCAACACCGAGTTCCTGCGCCACTGCCTCCGCGACAGGTTTCGCATCGCCGGTCAGCATTACAACCTGCTTTACACCCGCTTCTTTAAGACCTGCAACAGCGGCTGCCGCATTTGGTTTCACCACGTCGGAAATCAGAAGATAGCCCGCATAACAATTATCCACTGCCACATGAACCTGCGTGCCGGTTTCCTTAGGCTTCTCACAGGTAAGTCCCAAACTCTCCATCAGTTTTGAATTGCCCGCTGCAACACAACGCCCATCCACAAAAGCCTTAACACCATGCCCGCTGATCTCTTCCACATCCTTAACACGCCCCGTATCCACCTGCTTCCCATATGCCTCTTTCAAACTCTTGCTGATTGGATGGTTGGAATAACTTTCCGCATATGCCGCAAGAAAAAGCAGTTCCTCACCCGCAATCTCACCCGAAGGCACTATGCGCGTTACCTCAAACACGCCGCGCGTCAAGGTTCCCGTTTTGTCGCATACCACATATTTTGTTTTTGAAAGGGCTTCCAAATAATTGGAACCTTTTACCAGAATTCCCCTCGATGATGCACCGCCGATCCCTCCAAAAAAGCTTAGCGGGATTGAGATTACAAGAGCACAGGGACAACTGATAACAAGTGTGGTCAACGCGCGGATTACCCATGTTGACCAGGCGGCAGGATTGCCGAGAATCAGATTGACAATCGGCGGCAGCACTGCCAGCACCAGCGCACCGATGCAGACCGCTGGCGTATAATATTTTGCAAACCTGGTGATAAAGTTTTCCGAGCGCGATTTTTTCATGCTGGAATTCTCCACAAGGTCAAGAATCTTCGTAACGGTAGATTCGCCAAACGGCTTGCTCGTTTTTATGTGGAGAAGACCGGACAGGTTTACGCAACCGCTGATTACCTCGTCGCCCTCTTTTACCTCTCGCGGCAGGCTCTCACCCGTCAGGGCGCTGGTATTGAGCGTTGAACCCCCCTGCATAACCACGCCGTCAATCGGCACCTTCTCCCCCGGCAAGACAACAATCACTGTCCCAACCTCAATTTCATCCGGCTCCACCTGCACCAGTTCCCCATCCTGCATAATATTTGCATAGTCCGGGCGGATATCCATAAGGCCCGCGATATTCCGACGGCTCCTGCCAACTGCGTAACTCTGGAACAATTCACCGATCTGGTAAAAGAGCATAACTGCAACACCCTCCAGATATTCGCCGAGAATCATCGCTCCAACCGTTGCGAGCGCCATCAGGAAATTCTCGTCAAAGACCTGCCCGTGAAAAATGCCAAGCACTGCTTTCCTGAGAATATCGTACCCGATCACCAGATAGGGCACAAGGAACAATAAAAGCTCCACATAGCGGTTTTCAAGCGGAAGCAGTTTAATTATAACTATCAAAACCGCAGATAAGATAATGCGGTAAAGCATTTTTTTCTGTTTATTATTCATAACCTTTTCGCCTCCCTCTCTGATGCCATTTAACCTTTTACAGAAAGCTCCTGCTTTTAATACGGCGGGATAATCTTTGTCTATACTTCCTGTATTTTTCTTATACCAAATTAAAACATGCCCAAAAACACATCCCCCTCCTGATTTACTTAATCAGCCGCCCGCTGCTCTTTTGGGCATTTCACAGCCGGGAGGGGATTTGTTTTTGGGCTTGCCAAATATTCTGCCAAAATCCCCTCCTCACCTTCCAGTTCCACATAGACCTGGGGTTTTGGTTTTTAGGGCATGCATATATTCTTCCAGAATCCCCCTCCCCACCTTCCAGTTCCGCATAGACCTATGGTTTCGGGGACATGTAAAGATCCTGCCAGAATCCTTCCCTCCAACATCCTCCTACAAAAAGATTTCGCAGTCCGACTCAACCTTTTTGCACTGTTTGCGAACTTCCGCCATCACGGCAGACACATCCGCACCCTCATCAAATTCCACGCTCATCTTCTGTGTCATAAATGCAACCCCCGCATCCTTCACACCGGCAACCTTCTTCGCTGCCTCCTCCATCTTCATCGCACACGCTGCACAGTCCACCTCAATCTTGTAACTCTTCTTCATTGTCCCTGCCATCCTTTCTTTCCATTCTTTTCTTTCTTTTAAATTCCATGTCACCACGCCGCAAGTAAAACACAAATCAATATTTCAGTTTGCCCTGACCCACTCACGGTCTAAAACCTGTCGGATGCAGCATCCTTCCTATTATTACCACGGCAACCGACAGTTTTTATCATTTAACATTTAAACAATCATTTAATTGTTGGATATATCATACCACAAACAAAAACCGATGTCAACAGGGAAATAAAATTCAACGCTTATTCTTTAACCCCCTGCTAGAAAAATGTATCCATCCAGACTTTGCCTGCAAACAATCTTTTTAGCTCCTCCCTGTTACCAGCATTTCCAAGTGCCCACATTAATTTAGCCAGCACCGCTTCCGGTGTCATATCGAAGGCTTCCATAAGCCCAAGCCCCATCAGATCCTTGCCGACGCGGTACACACTCATATCACTGCCCTCGTGCGGAACCTGCGTTGTCGCCACAATCGCCTTGCCCGCCCGCGCCCACTCACTAACTGCCGTATCGAATCCTCCATAAGCCGGAATGCCGCTTGTGCCAAAACATTCGATTACCAGCCCATCATAACAGTCCATGGTGCGTGTCAGGATTTCCTTTGATATTCCGGGATATGGGCGCACGCGGAGCACGCGCGGGTTCATCTGCCCATAAAACTTAACCTTCCCCGAAAGTTCCGGCTCAAAATATCTTATTATGCGCCCTTCCTGCATAACAGCCGCCGCCGGGCAATTAATACTTGAAAACGCATTATAGCTGTGTGTGCGGGTTTTCCGCGCGTGTGTGCCTAAGATTGCCGTCCCGTCAAAGACAATATAAACTCCGTGCGAACGCGGGTCCGCCGCGTAGCAGAATGCGTCGGTCAAGTTGCGGCGCGCATCCGTATCGCGGTTGTAGACGGATTTCTGCGAGCCTGTCAAAATAATTGGTTTTTCGCTGTCCTGCACAAGGTAGGAAAGCGCTGCTGCCGTGTATGCCATGGTATCCGTCCCATGGATTACCACAAAACCATCGAAATTTTCATATTCCTCTCTAATACATCCCGCCATTTTAATCCAGTGCCCCGGATTGATATTCGTGCTATCAAGACGGAATAACTCCCTTACGGAAATCTCCGCAACTTCCTTTAATTCCGGAACATACGAGAGCAGTTCCTGCGGTGTTAAATCCGGCTCTAACCCGCTGCCGCCATCTTTTGAAACAATTGTTCCACCCGTCGCAATCAAACAAATTTTCTTCACTTTTATCCCTCCGGCTCTCCCCGATTCTACTCGCATTTCTCCCCCGTTATATCTATCGCATTCCACAATACGGTATCAACCCAGACACTTGTTTCTTTCTCCCAGGCGGAGTAACTGTCCGAAAATGCATTTTCCTGGCGTTTTGTTATTATCGCTGTTTTTGCCTGGTCGGTCGCATCCTCATCCATATAGTTTGCACAGTGAAGGATAAAATATCCGTCCTCCGTTTCAATCAGCCCGCTCGTTTCCCCCTGCTGCAAACCAAATGCAATTTTTTCGAGTTCCTCGTACATTTCCCCGCGCCCGATCACAATTTCAATCTCGTCCGTATCATCCGTATTTTCCCGTGCAAAGCCGTAAAAATCCGCGGTTTCCTTCGCCTCCCCGGCAAGCCTTTCCGCGCGCTCCCGCACATTTAAAAGCCCCTCCTCATCGAGCGGCACATGTGAACCGTCCTCCGCCAGGGCATATTTGGCAACAAATACATACCACAATACCGGATGCCGCGCCTCCTCATCCGATACATCGGTGTTGATATTAAGCGTCAGGCTTTCATAAATCTTGGTCGCCAATAAATTATCCGCATAAATCCCCCACACCAGATCGCGGGTTATCCCATAATATTCCAGTTCTGTTCTGGAAAAATTTGCCAGATAGTTATCCGTATACTCATCGACATTCATCCGTTCATCCTCTGTAAGCGCAATGCCAAGGCGGTCTGCCTGCGAACAGACCAGTTTTGTATATGTGATCTGCTTTAAGAGTTTCTCTTTCAACATCTGTGCGTAGGTTGTCCCCTCATCATTAAGCACATAGTCCCAGACTTCCTTGCCGTAGAGAGTTTCGACTTCTTCTTTTGTTGACTGCATGTACAAAACCACCTCGCCATAGCTGACTTCAAGGTTCCCGATACGCAAAAGTGTCTGGGCAAAGCGCTCTTCCTGATCCATCTCATCCGCTGCCTTCTGCGTGATGCCCGTCGGATATGGGGTCGGCGTAATGCCTGTTTCCATCTCAAGGTCGGGCGTTAATTTCTCACAGCCTGCAAGGCAGGAAATGGACAGCCCCCCTGCCACGAGGAGAAAAAGTGCCCTCCTGCCCAAAAAGCTGTGGATTTCCCGCCTCCAATGGCACAACCGCGCAAACTTAACCGATTTTTTTCCCATGAGCTCCCCTCACTTTCTGTCCTTCCCGTTTACCTGTCATAAAGATCAAAGCAGAATCCGAAAACTTTCCACCAGTTTTTTTGCCTCCGCAAGTGCCTGTTCCCCGTCGTGTACGGTATATGCAGCGTTTCTGCGCCCTGTGTCCGGCAGTCTGTATTCAAATACCAGCGCATTTTTCTTAAAGTCCAACAGCGGAGAATGCAGTTTCAACAGCTGTGGAATCCGCTCAACATGGTATTTTGCCCGCGCATACGGCGTGAGCCAGAGAGTATCGCCCTTCTGCTCAATCCCTACAAGGTACACCGCATGAGCCTGCGCTTTTAAAAGTGCTACCTGCAAAAGGTTTAATACAGGCTTTGGCGGCTCCCCGAAACGGTCGATAAATTCCTCCTGCAAATCTTCCAGTTCTTCAAGGGTTTCAATTCCCGCAACACGCTTATACATATCGAGTTTCTGAAGTTCGTTTTTTATATAGGTTGCGGGGATATATGCATTGAGCGGCAACTCAACAGAAGTTTCAAAATTCTCCGCCTCTTCCTCCCCGCCATCCTTCAACCCCTTAACCGCCTCATTCAGCATTTTACAATATAAATCGTACCCGACCGCTTCCATATGCCCGCTCTGCTCCGCGCCCAAAAGATTGCCGGCTCCCCTGATTTCAAGGTCGCGCATCGCTATCTTAAACCCGGAGCCAAGTTCCGTGAATTCGCGGATTGCCTGCAGGCGTTTTTCCGCGACTTCCTTTAGCATTTTGTCCCGCTTGTACATCAAAAACGCATATGCCGTGCGGTTTGAGCGCCCGACGCGCCCGCGCAGCTGGTAGAGCTGGGACAGCCCAAGCCTGTCCGCGTCATCTATTATTATGGTATTGACATTAGAAATATCCAGACCCGTTTCAATAATGGTTGTGGAAATCAACACATCCACTTCCCCATTAACAAACTTGAACATTATTTTTTCAAGCTGCCGCTCGCTCATCTGCCCGTGTGCGAACGCCACGTTTGCTTCCGGTACCAACCGCTGCACCTGCAAGGCTATCTCATCGATCCCGTTGACGCGGTTATACACATAATATACCTGCCCCCCGCGCGCCAACTCACGGTTGATTGCTTCTCGAATCATCTCGTCGTTATGCTCCAGTACAAATGTCTGGATTGGCATGCGGTCAACCGGCGGTTCCTCAAGTACACTCATATCCCTTATGCCGGCAAGGCTCATATGCAGTGTGCGCGGGATTGGTGTCGCCGTCAGTGTCAGCACATCCACCTCCCCTTTGACCTGCTTTAGTTTTTCCTTATGTGCCACGCCAAAACGCTGCTCCTCATCGATAATCAAAAGCCCCAGATCCTTATACTTGATATCCTTCGAGAGAACGCGGTGCGTCCCGATCAGAATATCGACATCCCCTTTTTCCATGCCCGCCAGGACTCTTTTTTGTTCCGCCGGGGTGCGGAAACGCGACAGCATCTCCACATTCACCGCATAATCCTTCATGCGCTGCATAAAGGTGTTGTAATGCTGCTGTGCCAGGATGGTGGTCGGAACCAGGAATACAACCTGTTTTTTGTCGAGCACCGCCTTGAAGGCTGCGCGGATGGCAATTTCCGTTTTCCCATAGCCGACATCCCCGCAGACCAGACGGTCCATTATCCTGGCACTCTCCATATCGCGCTTTGTTTCCTCGATTGCGCGGAGCTGGTCGTTTGTTTCCTCGTATGGGAAGAGTTCCTCGAATTCTTTCTGCCAGGTGTCATCCGGCGAGAATGCAAATCCCTTTTTCGATTGGCGCAGGGCGTACAGTCTTACAAGTTCCTGCGCAATATCCTTCACCGCACCGCGCACTCGAGCTTTCGTTGTTTTCCACTCGGTGGAACCTAGTTTGTTAAGCTTAGGTTTGCGCGCGCCTGCACCGGCATATTTCTGGATTATGTCAAGACCCGTTGCAAGGATGTAGAGAGTCCCACCGCCCGCGTACTCAATCTTGATATAATCCTTTGTTACCTTGTCCACCGTCAGCTTCTCAATTCCCCGGTATATGCCGAGCCCATGGTTTTCATGCACAACATAATCCCCGATATTCAGGTCGGAAAAACTTGAGATTTTGCTGCCCTCGTAAGCCTTGACTTTCTTCTTTTTTGTTTTTTTGGCAGTGCCGAAGATATCGCTCTCCGATATCATTACAAATTTTATCATCGGATACTCAAAACCCCGGTGCACATTGCCCTGTGTTACCATTATTTCGCCGTTCTGTACCAGGCGGTTGCGGTCTTCACTAAAGAATGCAACAAGTCCATGGTCGCGCAAGTCCTCTGCCAGGCGCTCCGCCCTTGTGCGCGAACCGGAAAGCAGGATCACACGGCAGCCGTTTTTCTTCCATGTTTTCAGGTCTTTTACCAGCAATTCAAAATTGTTATTGTACGGGTTTACCGATTTCACAGTGAGGCTGTAGCGCGCAAGAACCGGAAGTTTTTCAAATTTTGTTTCTAACATTGAGAGAAGAATCGTGTTCGCGCCCATTATGCCTGCAAGCAGCGCGCGGTAATCAAAAATCACATCCATCTGTCCCGGCAGGATATATCCCTTTTCAATGCGCCCCGTCATGCTCTCGGAAAACTCCGTCATAACGGTTTGACCCTTCTCCATAATGCGCGCTGGTTCATCCAGGAATATTGCTGACTCGCCATCACAAAAATAGTCAAAGAACGAAACCGTTTTCGTGAAAAAGTAGTTTACATAGCTGTCAAGCCCCACGCTTCCCTGACAGTATTCAAGGTTTTCTTTAAATTCTGCGACCGCCTTCCCAATGCGCGCGGCTTCTTCATTTTTGCGCTCCGCCCTGAGTTTTGCTGCAAATTCTTTTAATTCCGCCTCAAGTGCAGCGAGCCCTTTTTCTTTTACTGCCTGCTCAAGTACAAATTCGGAAGCCGGATATATCCTGATTTCCTCAAGGTTTTCGATTGAGCGCTGGCTTGCCGAGTCGAAGGAGCGGATGGAGTCAACCTCATCCCCCCAAAGTTCAACGCGCACCGGCGCTTCCTCGGTTAGCGGGAAGATATCGATAATTCCGCCGCGCACTGCAAATTCACCCGCCGCCTCCACCTGTATCTGCCTCTCATACCCCATCTGGACAAGTTTTGCTTCCAGTTCCGATATATTGACTGTATCCGCACTCCGAATCCGTATGCAGTTTTCTTTCAGATAGTCGAGGGGCAGCACTTTATCCATCCCGCCATCGATGGTTGCGACCACTGTTATGGGTTCCCCTTCCATCAGCCGGCGCAGTATCCGGATTCTCTCCCCAACAATGGCATTCCCCCGGATATCGGCGGAGAAGAATATCACGTCTTTTGCCGGGTACAGGTATGTTTCCCTGTCATAGAGTTTACAGTCCTCGTATATTTCTTTTGCGCGCAGGTCGTTATATGTGATAATTAAACGTTTTTTTATTTCCTGCGAGGCAGCGAAGATCAGATGGCATTTTTGCGAATCGATACAGCCTGTTACCTGCACCGGCAGCTTTTTCTTTTTGACTGCGTCCTGCAATTCTTTGAATTCCCCATAGCCGTACAGCGGCTGATAAAATGTCTGCATCCTGCCTCCTATTTTTAGTTCCGCAATTCCCCTTCCAGTACCTCTCTCCCTCATCAGGAGTTCTGTCCGCCCTGCTCCCAGAATTCCTGATGGGCACTGTTCGGGGAATTGCTGTTTTTAGTTCCGCCTGCGATTATATTGGTTCATTGCGGCTTCGATACCTTCGGTGATAATGCACTCGCAGGCTTTCGAAGTCCGCTGCAATGCCTCGCGCATTACAGGTTCTTCCTCCCTGCTAAAACGTCCCAGCACATAGTCGGCAAGATCCCAATTCTCGGGCTTTTCGCCAACCCCGATACGGATGCGGGTAAACTCCTCCGTTTTAAGCTGAGCTATAATATTTTTTATACCATTGTGTCCGCCCGCACTGCCCTTTTTCCGCACGCGGAGCTGCCCCACATCAAGATTGATATCATCACAGATCACAATAATATCTTCACAATCAAGTTTGTAATAATCCACCAGGCTGCGCACGCTCTCCCCGCTCAGATTCATATAAGTCTGCGGCTGGGCAAGAATTACCTTCTCCCCGCCAATATAACCCCTGCCGCACAACGCTTTGTGCTCTTTTGAATCCAGTCTTATATTGTAATCGTCGCAGAGCCTTGTAACCGCATCAAACCCGATATTATGCCTGGTCGCCTGGTATTCCCTCGTCGGGTTCCCGAGGCCAATAATGATTTTCATAAAATATCCTCTCATTTACGCGGCATCCGCCCGGCAGCAGTTTATCACTGTGATGCACCGGACTGCCATAATTTTTTGTACGCACAATTACCGCAGAATCCCCATGGGAACCCTGCGGTTTATTCCGTTCGTAAGCGGCACGCCTTATATCCCCATAGCTAAAGCTAGGGGCTTTACGGCGCATTTGGTAATTCCGCTTCCCTGTCAAGGGAAATTATACCCCTATGCCGCTATCGCAGCTCGTCAGATGGTGCTTATCCCCACTTGACAATTGACAGGTTAAAGTATTTTCCAATTCTTATCTAGCTGCCAGGCCAACCTTTTTCTTCACCTTTGCCAGTGTCCTTGCTGAAATTGCCGCTGCCCGATCCGCACCGGCTCTGTAAACCTGTTCAAGGTATGCCCGATCCGCGCTGTAGCGCTTAAAATTTTCCCTGACAGGGGCTAATTTGTCAGCAACAACCTCACCGACCGCCAGCTTAAAGTCGCCATATCCCTTCCCGGCAAACTCCTGCTCAACCTGCGCGACGGTTTTCCCCGTAAGAATCGAATAAATGGTAATCAGGTTGTTAATCCCATCCTTGCCCTCGCGGAAGCAGACCTCCTTCTCACTGTCCGTTACCGCGCGCTTGAATTTATTAATAATCACGTTTGGCTCATCCAGAATTGTGATAAACGCGTTCTTATTTTCGTCCGATTTCGACATTTTTTTTGTCGGCTCCTGGAGCGACATTATCTTTGCACCGGTCTGCGATATATAAGGTTCCGGAATCTTGAAAGCACCGCCATACAGATTGTTAAAACGCGTTGCAACATCCCTGGTAAACTCCAGGTGCTGCTTCTGGTCAGCCCCTACAGGCACCAGGTCAGCCTGGTAAAGCAGAATATCCGCCGCCATCAGCGCCGGGTAAGTAAAAAGACCCGCATTTACATTATCTGCATGTTTTGCTGATTTATCCTTAAACTGCGTCATGCGCGACAATTCCCCGAACTGTGTATAACAGGAAAGTATCCAGGATAATTCCGCGTGCGCAGGAACATGGCTCTGTATAAAAATCAGGCTCTTTTCCGGGTCAATCCCGCACGAAAGCAGCAGCGCAAAAGCATCAAGTGACTGTTTGCGCAGCGCCGCAGGGTCTTGACGGACGGTCAGGGAATGCAAATCGGCAACAAAATAAGCACAGTCATATTCCTCCTGCATCTTTCCCCAGTTTCTTATCGCCCCGATATAATTGCCCAATGTAAAAACGCCCGTCGGCTGGATGCCGCTCAAAATAGTTTGTTTCTCTTTTTTTCCAGATTCTTCCATAATAATCCTCCTCTCACTCCGGGTCGGGGCGCTGCACAAACAAAGTCTGCCCGCCAGTTTTCCCGATTTTATTTGTACTGTAGATTATAGCCGTTTCCGACTCATTTGTCAATGTAAAGCATTTTGTCAATGCTAAGGGATGCGTAAATAAAAAGATCCCGCCCCGCGAATTTAAAAATTCTGCGCAGGGTGGGATCTTTCCACTTTTTACGCCAATTTATGATGCTTTCGGAATCCCATATTTTATCTTTCCATCAATAAATAATGAATCTTCCTATGAAGCCGGATCTGTGCCGGAATCCGCTATTTTTGCTGCCTTGACACTGTATGCCACGGTTGTACCTGCACTTAAAGTAACTGTTGCAGTATAAGATCCACTCTCTGTTTCCTCTGTCTTACCATCCACTGTCCATGTATATGTCACACCATCCTTCGCCTCAGTTCCATCAATGGTTGCCTTGGCAGTGAAAGTAAGCTGTACCTGGATTGAACCCCCCGTAATGGCTGGTTCGACCCTTACCGTTCCGTTATCTGTCTTTATCATATCGTTTATAACACTAACCGCGGAACCACTCACTGTTGTGATTGCCGACCCTGAAACTATGTTCGCGGTAACTCCTGTGATTGATGCGACAACCTCCCCTGGTTCTTCTGGCTCTCCCGGGGTTGGAGTTGGGGTCGGAGTTTCACCCGGCTCTTCCGGCTCTCCCGGGGTTGGAGTTGGGGTCGGAGTTTCACCTGGCTCTTCCGGCTCTCCCGGAGTTGGGGTCGGGGTTTCACTTGGCTCTTCCGGCTCTCCCGGGGTTGGAGTTGGGGTTTCGCCTGGCTCTTCTGGCTTTGGAGTTGGAGTTGGCGCTGGAGTTGAAGGAGTTGTTGTACCGCCTCCGCTGCCGCTGCCCGTGCCAGGTGTTGTTGTCGGCTGAGGTACCGGAGTTACAGCTACCTGCTCATCGGAACCGCTTCCAACTGTGCCAACCACATTTCCTGCATTATCCGTGATTTCAATATCTTCCGTCGTGTTATTCTCAACATCAACTTTAACTTCCGTATCCTTCACAACAACACTGGTTCCTTCCGAACCTGCGCCAAGCTCAAGAGATATATCCGCACTGGCCTGAACTTCAACCTTCGTTTCGGTCTTAACCTTTGCGCCCTCTGCTTCTTTGTCCACCTTGATGGTAACATTTTCTGCACCACCTGTCAAAAGCATCTCAATCGCCTTTAAAATGTTAAGAACGCTCTTCTTTGCATCCTTACCCAAAACCACTTCCACAGAAGCTTTCAGCTCAGCTTTCACCGGCACCTGGGCATTGAGTGTTGTACCCTGTGCGCTTTCCTCAACTGTCACCTTCGTGCTGGACTGGCTTTCACCCACAATGCTCACGTTGCATGCGGCGCTGACTGTTACGCCGTAGACGCTCGCATTTGCGCCCGCATTCAATGTTACTTCCGGAATCCGGTCTTTTATTCCCAGATTACCCTGGTTCTTAGGCTCAAGCTTAAAGTCCTGAATTGTTCCTTCTACCACTACATCCATCTTTGCTCCAGGGTTCTTTTCCATATCCGGGGCAAACATAAGACCTGCTACCCTTGCATTCTTTTCCACGATAAATCTCGCATTCGGCGCGGTAAATAAAAACTTGTTACCCTTCGCCTTCTCGTGGAATGTGGACTCTTTAATCTGCTCCACATTGATCTGTGCAAATCTTCCTGCATTGATTACTTCGGAATTCGGTGCATTAACAGTTAAAGTCTTCGTCAGGTACTTCTTGCTGCCGATCGTGAACTCCCTCTCGGAATCCGTGCGAATCACGATATGGCTGACGTTTTTGTTCTTCAGCAGCTTGTTAAGACGATACTGGGTTCTTGCGTATGCCAGCCCTTCTTCCTCGCTGGTAACCGTGATTTTTTCCCAGTCAGAAGATGCTGTCACATACTTCTCTGCTTTAGGATCTGCAACATTACCGTTGGCTTTTCTCGCGTTAAGCCACTTGGTACGGTCAGATTTCGTCCTGAACGCCAGCACGCGGATTTCAAATTCCCCTGCCATTGTCGGATAAACAACACCGGTGTAGGAGGACTGTACTCCAGCAGTGTCAGTATCCTTTTTTACTTCCCAGTAAACAACACCCGTTGACTTTTCCTTAGAATTTTCTTTCTTCACAATCTTCGAATTAAAGTCATAGGTTTCATCCTCCAGTTTCAGAATGCCATCCTCCGGCAGGTTCGCGATCCTGATTGACGTGATTGCGTTGCTTGTGGCAGCTTCCGCCATAACACCCGCGTCTGTAAACATACTGACGGCAAGCATCGCCACAACGAGAAGTGCGCTAAGCCACCTTCTTCTTTGTTTTTTCATTTTCTTGCTCCTTTCCGTTTTTTTTCTTCCCGTTCCGGTTTCCCTTCTGCTCCGACCAGCACGGGAAATGTACCACAGCGCCGCTCCTGCATTCTCAGCACCGTGTCGGCGAGTGCCTTTTTCCCATACAGTCATAAGGGATACGTTCAGGGAATCTCCCCGGAAACGCAAAAAAAACACTCAAGAAAGAAAACCTTCCCGCACATAACTCCCCCTTCATCCCTTTTCTTCCAAAAAGTTCACGAAAGAATCCGAACATTTGTTCGAACCAGTTATGCACAAGAACATTCCCTTTGTTGAATGTTTTTTCTTGATACAAATATTTAATTTTCCGTAACTTTAATAGACCGGCTACAAGTCGAAATTCAAACCTGTCTGTCTGTCTGTCTGTCTGTCTGTAAGGATTATCTCACACCTCATATGTCCTGTCAACCCCCTATCTGCATTTTTCAAAAAATCTACACCCGCGTATTTACTGGGTTTTTAAAGACTCCGTTCCTATATGTACTGCCTCAATAAGGAGTCTGGACATAACGTCCAAACTTTCTACAGGACTGATTATAGCATATGTTTTCCACAATGGCAACCTTTTTTTGGTAGATTTTTGGAAATTTTTTCATGCACTATTCTCTGTATTGTTTGTTTATTTGGTAAAAAACAAGGTTTTATCTGATAATTAGTATATATCTATTTTATACTGACGCAATACTAAATTCCTTTGTTTTCTGAGGCACTTGACGTTTCAGTCCCCAATTTGATAAAATACATAAAGCAAGGTCAACCCAACATTGATATGGATAACAAGCAGACAATAAACGCCTGGAACTTTTAAAACACTAAAATTCAAAATACTAAAAACTTGCAAAACCCAGAAAATTTAAAATGCCAAACTTACAATACACAGATAGTATTCAAAATGCCATATTTTCAAAACGCAAAAATTGCAAAACATCGAAATCATTCAAAATAACAAGGGGGGATTATAATGAAGGATAAGATTTCTTTATCAGCCGGGATTTTCTGGGTTCTTGCATGGTTTGCCACCATGTTGGTATACACATTCCTTGATGTTGCCATATGGCGCAGGCTGCCGCCCGTTATAGAAAAATTTCTGAACACTTTTTCCATCATGCTGTGCACCATTATTTTTTTGTTCCTGCTCGCAAAGAAAAACAACACAAAGATTGAATTTTTTAGAAATACTTCCTGGCAGGGACTATTAATAGCGGCAGGATGTTCCGTGCTGTTCTTTTTGTTCCTTGACCATTTTCTTGACCCGCTCCTCTCAAAAGCATTTCCTTCGAGCGAGGAAAATTATCAGGAAGCTCTGACCCGTTTAAGTAAGGCTCCCGTCCTCTCATTAATTCAAATATGTATTATTTCACCCATCTTGGAGGAAACTCTGATGCGCTACTTCCTGCTCGGAGGTCTGTCAATCGGCTATGGGAAATGGTTCGCCCTCCTTATTTCCGCGCTTTTGTTCGCGATACTGCATATAAACTTGGTGCAGTCCCTATCCGCATTTGTCTGTGGAATTGTGCTTGGACTTTTATATCTGCACACAGGCTCATTGTTCTGTTGTATTTTTTCACATATGGGTTACAATCTTCTCGCCTATCTTACAACAGTTCTGCCACTATTTTACAAAAAATAACATAACAGAAGGAATATTGCAGGTAAGAAATAATATATGGAAGAAATATAATTAAGAAATAAAACCTATCAAATAACAAAAATCCAGATAGAAGGAGCATATAATGACACTACAAAAAGTTATGAGCCAGGTTCGCCGCGCACTTGACGACTACCATATGATTACGGATAACGACCGCATTGCAGTCGGCATCTCCGGGGGCAAAGACAGTCTTACCCTGCTCTTGGCATTACATGGATTAATGCGCTTTTATCCAAAACCCTTTACCCTTCACGCTGTCACAGTTGATCTTGGTTTTGATAATCTTGACCTTGATAAGATACAGGAACTATGTAATAAAATTGAAATTCCCTATACCATTGTCAAAACACAGATCGCTGAAATAGTATTTGAAGGACACAGGGAAGAAAATCCCTGCTCCCTCTGCGCTAAACTGCGCAAAGGGGCGTTTAACAACGCGATAAAGAAGGAGGGATGCAATAAAATTGCCTATGCACACCACAGGGATGACATGATCGCGACCATGTTCCTCTCCCTCCTATATGAGGGGCGCTTCCAGGCACTCGAACCTGTAACCTATCTTGAAAAGAGCGGTCTCACTCTGATCCGCCCGCTATTGTACATGAGGGAATCCGATGTGGTGGGATTTACAAACAAGGCTGCACTTCCCGTAGTCAAAAGCCCATGCCCTGCGGATGGCAAAACCCGCCGTAAGTATGTGGAAGAACTTCTGCGCCGTATAGACCGCGAAAACCCCGGAGCAAAGAACAGGATATTTACAGCAATCGAGAATAGTTGGCTTGACAATTGGAAATAACACCCACACTCCCCACTTTATATTACTCTTTTTTAGGCATGCGCAGCCAGTTTGTCAGCGGGTCAATCTGCTTTGCCTGCGCAAGAATAGCTTCCTTATTTGCAGATAGATAAAATTTGAGCCCTGCCTCCTCCTCCTTTGTAAATCCGCTGACATGTTCCAACTTCACATCCGGTACAATCCCGTCCGCAACATCATCCCCACGGACAAAAGATACTCTTGCATACTGTTTTCCATTTTTTGACAGCAAGCTGGAAACTAACATGCTGATTTCTCCCATATCCGTAAGATCCTTCTGTTTTTCTTTCCCTGCCACAAAACCCGGTCGTTCAGAAACGCCCGTTCCCCGCAGATGCACAATATTTCCCACCGCTTCCCTCTTCCTCTGCGTATCCTTCCCGTCCCTCACCACCTTTTCCTCCCTGATTTCATCCCCGTCAAAGAAAAACTGTTTTGTTATCGCCATAAATCCCTCCATTTATCATTATTTTTATAACATAATCCATCCTAGTTCATTTAATTTTAAAACTTTTCCTCAATATCCAACACTTACAAAATAAATTTCTTACAAAAGAAATTGCTTGCCAAAAGAATTTCCTTAGCAAAAGAGTTTCCTTGCCAAAAGAGTTTCCTTACCAAAAGAATTTCTTTACCAAAAGAGTTTCCTTACCAAAAGAGTTTCCTTGCCAAAAGAGTTTCCTTGCCAAAAGAGTTTCCTTGCCAAAAGAGTTTCCTTATCAAATGAAACTCCTTGTCAAAGAAAATTAAGAATCCGCTCTGTTACTTCCCCATACCCCTCCGCTGTTACCGCAGCTTATCAGATGGAGCTTTACCCACCTGACACAAAAAATCCCTCTCACCTGATACTTTCATCTTTACGACTTAGAATCAATCAGGAACCACTTCGATAATTTAAAACTCTGAAAATCTAACAACTCTCCTGACAAGTAACTTGTTTTCTAAAAGGAAATGCCGACTTCCCCCGCTCACCCCTTCAAGCGATCCTTATCAAAAATATATTTTCAAAATCCTTCCGTTGTGGTAAACTTAACACAAAGGAATTTATATCCCTACGCTGCGATCACAGCTTGTCAGATGGAACTTATCTCCCAAATGACACCAAGAAGCTTCCTTACCCACCACTTACATCAAACAGGCTTAGAAGCGGAGGACTTCTGTGATCGATTAAAATATTAATCCGTGCCAGGTTTTACATAATATTCCCAGCCTGTCAGCCACAGAAAGCGAGTACCGAATGCAAAAAGAAATTTCCCGCTCCCGAAATATGATTCATTACTGGATGCTCCAGGAAACTGCACGTCCGCGTATGATAATTAATTTTATAACCGGTTTATTCCTGCTCTACACCATTTTCATTTCCCCGTTCCGCCATATTGACAAAACATTGGAACTAATACTCCGCGTTGTTGCCCTGCTTGCTGTTATCCTTATCGGCCGTCTGCTATGCACTACCAGATTTTTTATCAGACACTCCAATATTGGCAAACAAATAATGCGTTTCGGGGATTTTAACTCCGTTTACCCAAAAATCTGCGCAGCCGCCCAAACTCCCCTTTACACCAATGGCACGGAAGTAATAAGCAAAGACTTTATCTTTCTGATGCCGGAACCAGACAATGCCCCGCAGCCCAACCCGTTCGGCAAATCCCCAAAACTTACAATCCTTTCCGTAAAGGAGCTTACGCGCGTTTCCATCAAACCAAATGCCCCTTACCCGGAGGAAATGAACACCCTGATCTTCCGCACATTATCCCCATCCAGGGTCGAAAACGAAAAATTCAGGACAGTAAACCTATCCGGAGCAGAAAACAAATACTTTTTTATGATGACGGTTCACCTTCACACTGAGGCAGCACAGGAACTTACGCAGGCAATAACAAAAGAAATGCAGGAAAATATTCCCCTTACTAACCCCAAGAATCATACTGCTCCCTTGCCAAAACCCAGACGCACGCTGGCTGACCGCTCCCACGCGCGTTTTTGCTCCGATCCGCTCCGCGAGCTTCGAGCCGGAAAAATGCGCGTGTTCCGCCTTGTTGTACTGCTTATTCTCCTTGTGAACGTCGGGGCAATGCTGTTTTTATATTTTTTAACGGGCGACCGCACCCTGTCCCGCCTTCCACATGATTTTGTGATGTTTGTGCGAAATGAGCTTTTGGGAAAACCGGATCAGTTATTTTTCTTGCTTATATTACTTGCAATTTACCTGGTTCCCATGCTGCTTATCTATATGCGAATAAGATGCTGGTATCAGCATTTTCTGAATGAATACGAAAAACTTCCGCATAAAGAACAGACTGAACTGCTCGCTAAACTCTGCGAAAATTTTAAAACCGGGCAACCGGTTGTAATTTACACAGAACACTGTTTCTGCTTCCGCAACCTGCGCTCCCTCTCATTCCAAACACTGCTGCCCTACTCCTGCGTGCTCTGGATTTACCGCACCCACTCCGCTTTTACAGTGCCAACCCGCACTCCCGGCATGGAACAAGAGGTAGATTTTTACCATCTTATTATCCGCACTGCAAACCGTCGAAAATACCGCATTGCCTCCGGAAGTGAACCAAAATTAACACAGCGCGCACCTAAGGCAATCGTGGGATATGGAGCCATCCAGCGTGAAGCATACCTTGAACTGGTTCGTGAGAACAAGGGACAGTGACAAGGCAAACCGCCACAAAAACACTGACAGAGCAGATTTTCAAGAAGCATTGAAAATCTGCTCCGCTGATAATTTAATCAATTGGGAGCCGGTGTTAAAGGAAGCTCGAAATCCGTTCCGCTACTTCCTTATAACTCTATACTACTCACATTTCTGATGAGGCTTATCCCCCACCTGACACAAAAAATTCCCCTTTACCCACCACTTTCATCTTTACAGCTTAGAAACGCGGGACTTCTTTAACTTCTTTGACAGGTTAAATACTCGGCTTAAAACTCATCCCATTATTTAACCTTGACAGATCATGCCCGTCAAGATTTTGCCAAGCCCCTACATTATTTGATTCTTCTTCCCGGAACAGTAAGTTCTCCCCGTCCACTGTAAAATGAAGTTCGATATCATAATCATATTTCAGGATTACCTGATCCTGCTTCCACTCATATTGCTGTGAATGGGAATAGAGCACCGCCTTGCTGCTAACAAGGTCATACAAAACAAATTTTCCATTCTCTTCAAGCTCAAGCCTCCACAAATGCCCTCCCGCATCCTGACCAATATAGTTTGTTTCCACATAAACCTCCTGATGCCCCGCTATCATAATTCCACCACATATAATGGACAACAGCAAGAGCCCCGCAACCAGACCATATAATTTAACATTCTTCCCTGTTATCCGTCCCATAAAATCCTCCATTCCGAGAGCATTTAAACTGCAAGAAAAACCCGCGAATACAGTTTCTCTTCTAAGCACACCATATGAAAGATAAGTGCATCAACATTATTTCTCACAGTATAATCTCCCTTTCAAAAATACCATGCTCACAAACCATATTTGTTTAAAAATTTAAGTCTTCCCCTGCCATTCTTTTAGTACTGTTTCACTTATTCTTTCTGTAGTACATCCTCTTATCGATTAATTCAAACCTATTTAGATATTATAAAACCGGTGCTTGTTCCATGCCCCCTTATAGAATATTGTATATTTTTTCTTTATCATTGTCAAGTATGTTGTACAAAATTGATAAACCGAGTATCTGATTGTTTTCCGATTAACAAATGGATTTGGATACATCAAAGCAATATTCTGTTTATTTGAACACCCCCAATAAGGGATAAGAAATGACAGGAATGTATCTCCATGCCAGCGTTCCTTTTAGGGATATATTTGCTTTATGGGGATATATCTGTAGAAATGCTTATATTTACAAATATACTTATTTCATGGTATACATATCTGATAAACTCTTATGTACTTTCATGAACTGCCATATAAAAACCAGGATACTACACAGGAAAAACACTGATATATTATCATATCTTAATAAGCAAAGGCAGGTGTAGACTGTTTACCTACATCTGCCTTCCTGACCACTATCCGTATCTGTTTGCTTTAATGATAAATTGTTTTCACTGCTTCAATGCTTCCATACTTTAGTACATTACAAACACACAAATAAACACTCTGTTAGCAAAACTAATATTTATATATAGTAAATATTTTTCAAAATCTAACGATTATGCAAAGTGCTATTGAAAATCTAATAAAAATTATCCCCATTTTATGTCTTTGTAACACTCCGTTCATGATTATTCATTCGCGTGTTTGCTGTGACTTTCGTACTTCAATATTTTCATATCGCATTTTTTAGCACTGTAATTTCATATTTTTTCCAGTCTTTTCCACTTCCCAAAACCTCCACAATATCCTCACTTAACTGCACCCTACAGAATATAATCTGAAACACAGTCATACCAATGTACATACACCTTACCATCCACTATTAATCTTTCGTTGCCCGGCAGTTCCTCCGACCAGCTTTTAATTCTGAACTGACCCACCGCCCAGTTATCACTGTTAAATCTCCTCCAAAGTACTGTTCTCCCATTTTTATCGATATAGCTCTCTGTAACAATTGCATCGTCATAGCTTTCCACATCCATCACACAGATTGTATCATATACCTTTCCTGCAATTTCCACCGTATAGCGCCCAACCACATCCAAATGCTGGCTGCCATGCACACCCTTGCAAAACTCCACTATATTTCCCGTGCGCTGTAATATCCCTTTTGCCGCAATATGGGTTTCGTTCCCGCAATTATCCTCTCCAAATCCCCAGTTTTTCATAAAACTGTCACCATCCAAAAACGTATAACATTTGCGCACACCGTCCTCGATATGGCTTTCTGCCAGATAGCGGCTATGAGTATCAGTCAACTGCGCCGCAAAACGACGCTCCATCCTGTTTACGCTCCCTGTTCGGTAATAGTCCTGTGCATCATATTGTACCGCAACAATCTCCACACCCTCAATTCCATGCACCTGTGCAGCTCCCGTTACCTCCGGTTTTGCATATTCAGTGCGCCCGCGCGATGGCATCGCATAAAGTCCCCATTCAATACTTTCTCCAATGCGTGGCACTATCATCCATCCCTGCAATTCTTCCCAAACCGTTTCAAAAGGTGGTTCTGCTGAAAGAGTTATACCGTATTCCGGGAGGGATTTTGGAAGAATAGTTCCCTCTATTAATTTATTTACTTTTTTATTTTCCATATTATTCTCCTTTACTGTTAAACATATATCCTCTAAATCATTATTGTAATACCGTTTTTGCATATCCTTTTGCAAGCCTGTATCCGGCGAACCAGGATATATTTCACGAAAATTTTCCCGCGCCGTATGCAGTCTGCTCTTTACCGTTCCCAGTGGAATTTTAAGCTTCCTCGCGATCTCAGCTTGCGGCAGCTCCTCAAAATAATGAAGCTTTAATATTTTCTGGTCCTTCTTTGCCAGCAGTGCCAGTGTATCACGCACCAAAACCTGTTCCCTTAAACCACAGCGCCCATATACCATACTTTTTTCGGATAGTATTTCCTCCATATGTTCTGTTTCAGCCGCCCGCTTCCGGTAATAATCCACACATTTATTCCGTGCGATACTGATTATCCAAGCCTTAAACGACAAATGATCCATCAACATATCAAACTTGCGGTAGGCAGTTAAATATACTTCCTGTAGCACATCCTCCGCATCCTCCCGCCTGGAAATACGAAAAAATACTGTCCTCTCCACCGCACTCCTGCCTTCTTCCAAAAAGGTTTCAAACGCTTCAATTTTTCCCATAATCCGCCCCATTTTCTACTGAGTACTAAAGTCCGCCCGTTTGATACCGCCCTGGTAAGCTGTCCAGCCAAAATCTTAATACCTGCATGCCTCATTTACTTATTAAGATAACCGACTATAACCGCTTATCCCGCCACCCTATCTTTTGATGCCTATCTTTAAATACCTTTTTAATGCCTTTTTCACAAGTATTAAAATCGTACTGTTAAAAGTGTCCATTCATCCCATCAAAGAGCTTCCCCGCTTCTAGGGCGTAAAGCCGAAAACAGAAGAAAAAGTAAAGAGGATTTCTTTGTATCAGGAGGGTTACAAAACCCATCTGACAAGCTGCAATAGCAACATAGGGACATAATTTCCTTTGACTAAAAAACAGAACAGTGCCACCGGTGATACATTGTTTTGTTTTTCTACATATATAGACGAAGCAGAAAGGGAAAAGGTTCATTTTTTGAATTTTTCTCTTGATCTTTCCAGAATTTTTTATTTGATACAGAGATTTTTATATAGACAATCAAACTAATATATGGCACAAAAATTTTCCACAGACAACTGAATTAATGTCTGACAAAAAGATTTTTACATAGACAACTAAATTGACACCTGCTAAAGTTGGCACCCCGCAAAAAGAATACCTATAATGATATATAAAAAAACTAACCGAAAATTCCAGAACCCAATAAAGTCAGAAATCTGCGATTAGTTTGAAAAAATGAGACACGCGGGAATCGAACCCGTTTAGTAATTTGACTAAAACAGCCAGAAATTCAACATCTTTTAGTAAGATACAGGCTTTCTGGCTGTTTTTTCTCTTTTATTTTTTAGTTATTTTAAGCATATTTAGCAGAGTTAAAAAATTTTTTTGTCCAAATTTTGCCCGGAAAAAATAACATCTCGAAGCTTTTTCGATGCTTCTCTTTTTGACCTAGCTTCTTTATCTATCATAGAATGGCGATATACTGCCTTCATTACTCGGTCTGTTTGCCATCCCCCCATCCGCATAATGTCCACCTCTGGAATGTTCATAGCACTCATTTTTGATGCGAAGTAATGGCGAAGCTTATGTAAAGGAAAGAATGGTATTTCCAGTTCTTTTTCTGTCTGCCGCAAATAAGCAGCAATCGAATGGGGATGTCCTTTATAAACATAGCCTTTTTCCTGAATTTTTTCAGCAATTTCTAAAGGAATGATGATTTCCCTTGTACTGGCTGTAGTCTTTGTCGCCTTGATTACCCATTCTTCTTTCTCGTTTTGCACAATCGCTTTGTTGATGCGCACAGTATCCCCATCAATATCTTCTGGATGCAACGCGCAGATTTCTGAACGGCGTAGCCCATAGCAAGCCAGTATGAGGGGGATCTCGTACTCGGTACCTTTCGCGTGTTCCAATATTCTCTGTACATCCTCGTCAGAGGGAATATATGGCTCATTCTTAACTTTTTGCGGCAGAGTGGTGGAAATCTTTAGATTCGGGCAAAATGTCCCTAAAACAGCCGAAATAAAGCCGTGGTAGTTGCGCACAGTCTTCGGGGTATGCTCTTTTGCTAATCGATTGATCTCTTCCTGTATATCAAGCGCAGTGATATCTTGGATTCTCTTGTCTAAAAAGTCTGGGGAGAGATTCTTCAAAATCCCTACATATCCCCGGATCGTGGATGGAGAAAGAACATTTCGTTTGGATTCGATATATTTCTCTGCTGCTCCCTGGAAAACCACGCTATGATATTTCCCTTTTGCCTTATCCAATTCTGCCGCCATCGCCTGCATAGCTTCCTTTTGGGTGGGCTTGTGATCAAAGGTCACCGTGTACATCTGCCCTTTATACATCTTCCGGACACGATAGCTTTCCGCGCCTCTTTTTTCAATCTTCATCGCATCATCCTCCTTAAAAATGGGTATAAAAATAACAGCCAGAAAGAACATACGTTCTACTTGCAAGCTGTTCCCGGAGGTGATACAATATTTGTAGGTTTGCAGACCTGTTGTATCCTCCGGGATATATCTAAAGCCGTTCGGTGCTGGTAACACCGGGCGGTTTTACTTTGGTACAAACATTTTCTTTCTAGAGCGTATACTATTTCATAGAAAGAGATAAAACTGTCAAGTTATGCCTATTTGCGAATAGTATCGACAATTGAACTGGTGTTCCTTCGAACCATTTCATTAGCATTGTCAGTAATATATTTAGGGGTGTTTCCCTGTCCCCAAGGATATAATTCCGTTTTTGTGATGTATCGTCAAGCATCCAGATGTTTGTTAAGTTTTTGGTCAAAACTAAAAACGTTTTCGTGATTGATTCTATGATATGCAATCAACAGGCAGTCCACAAAATCAAGGGACACACTGGCAAAAAGGTTTATCGCATAGATCACGCAGTCAGAATTTTCAATTTGAATGATATTCGACAGACCGCAGACAATGGATGCTATCTTGTCTTTTGGGATAGAGTAAACGCTTTTTAATACATACACTACCTCTGCAATAACCTCTGGCCTCGTGTATGCGCCGGATGCGATAATCTCTGCTGCACGTTCCGTCATTTCGTTGTTGTCGTTCAAAATGAACCGTAAAATCACATTAGTGTCTATCAGATGCATATTTTTCCACCATGGCACGTTCAAAGGCTCCTTCCTCCTGTTCTATCAATGTCGGATCTGCATATTCATGCGCAATCCCAATCATGGATCGTATTGTTTCCATTCGTGCGTCTGCAGGTTCAGATGATGGTTCCGGGGTGTCCGAATTGATGAATCGGACAAACGCATAAACCGTTTCAATTTTGTTTTCCGGCATGGTTTCCAATAGACCGATTGTTTTTTCCAATGTTGACATAAAATTCTCCTTTCCATAAAACGTTCTTGCGCCCTATTTCACCACCGTAAAAACTACGGTAATTTTTTTGCTTTACGCTGTTTCTGCGCATCGGACGGCTTTTGCCATTAAAAATCATTTATGTAAATTTCCAAAAGGCATTCAATTTTTTAATAGCTGATTTTTAATGTTGGATTACATTTTCTTTGGTTATTTGTTTTGACATTGTAGTCCACTGTAAACTTTTTATTTTCCTGTTATCATTTCCTGATTATCAAATATAAAAGACTGTATGGTATCATCATCTGTATTGATGATAAATTGAAACATACTTCTTATTTCTGCACCAAAACCATTTTGGGCATCTACATAACCTTGTACTGTAACAATATTTTTTTCTTTTTGAAAACCCCAGTTTAGAATACTTGGGAATTTAGCAGTAGAAGGGGACTTTAATATGCTTTTTACTTTTTCTTCACATTTAATCATCAAATTAGACGCTTCTTTTGTAGTGAAAGTATAATCTTGTATTGTTGCAGTCACAATATTGTCAATATATAAATCATAAACACTGTATTTTAAAGAATAAACACTTTTATCTTTATTTAAATATAAAATAATGTTTTTGACATCATCATTGATTGCTAATCGATATCCTGTTTCTTCGTCAGAATGCATTCCATCTAAAAGTTCATCGTGTTCAAAAGATTTCAGTTTTTCAATTCCACATTCCCTTAAAATGGAATCTATCTTTTTCCCTTCTTCAGGAGAAACATCAATGAATTTTGCAGATATTCTGGAAGAATCATATTTATCGGGATTTTCCATTATGTCTAATACTCCAACAGCAAGACCTATTCCAAATAAAATAAATATAACAAGCATAGGAATAAGACAACCATGTTTTTTATTTCCTTGTTTAGAGGTTTTCTGAAGACTTTGGGTCGGTAAGTTATTGTGAAGCACGGGGCATCCACAATTAGGGCAAGTGGTTGCTTTATCGCTGATTTCTTTTCCACATTCTGAACATTTGATAAGTGCCATAATATTTCCCTCTTTCTTTATTGTATTTTATCAATTTTTTTAAAACGCCTTAGCGGTTTAATTATGATAAATCGAATCATTATTTATACTTTTTTGTTAAAATTTAACATATCCACGAATAAATATATTTTCTTAATTCTTCTGGTGAAAATGTTGTATAATCTCTATAATACGGCTGTATTTTTGGCATTAACTCCATTACAAAAATATCTGC
>CAJTOR010000046.1 GCA_910577675.1 uncultured Lachnospiraceae bacterium | reverse complement strand
TATACATGCTGACAGGGAGTACAATGTTTTAAAGCTGCCGATAACCTGTAAGTCAGTATTTTTTATTATGCAGCATTTGCATTATATAAGCAGTGGCAATTTTATTGCTACAAAGCGGGAATTGCTTGAGTGTGTACAAGGTGAAGATAAAGTTGTTTTGGAACTGAGTATATCATTAAAAAATAATATCGATTATGATTTTGATAGTGCATTTTCTATTTTGTTTAAATGGTGCCAGAATGTGTTATCAGGACTGTAATCAAGGATACCTAAGGGTACGCCGGGTTCGATTGATAAAAATATTATTTAGACTTAAAAATGTTATAATAAAGTAAAATATAAATCAGGTGCCGTTTACAATTTATCTTTTATTTTAACCTATCAATTGTGTCAGGTGGGCGATAATCACCATCTGACAGGTTGCAATGGCAGCATAGGGATATATCCAGAATGTTTAGAACAGATGAATAATTTGATTTCCGAGGATAATAATATTATTTTAATATTTGGGCAAGGAGTGTAATTATGAAAGCAATATTAACAAGTTCTTTTGGCGGTTCGATTAAGGTGGATGGCAGGAGAATGCCAATACCTCTGATAGGGGAAAATGGTCAACTGGATAAAATAAAAGCATTTTGGCGCAAAAACTCAAGAGTACTGTTAATTAGCTCATCACCGGATGATTATAACAGAAATGATGAGATGATAAACTGTTTTAGGGAATCTTTTAGGATGAGTGGATTGAGTTTTTCACTTCTTGCGATGTGTGATTCTAGAACAGAAGAGAATGTTGAACAGTTAAATCAGATGGATGTCATAATTATCGTGGGTGGACATGTCCCAACGCAGAATGCATTTATGGAACGTATCGGTTTAAGAGAAAGATTACGCAAATATAAGGGGCTTATCATTGCGTGGAGCGCAGGTTCAATGAACTGCGCGGAGATTGTGTACGCCGGTCCAGAATTGGAAGGAGAGGCAACAGACCCTGCTTATCAACGTTGGATTACCGGACTTGGAGTGACTAAAGTGAATATCTTACCACATTTTCAGAACATAAAAGATGATATTCTTGATGGACTTAGGTTGATTGAGGACATTACATATGCTGATAGTATTGGGCATGAGATTATAGCTTTGAATGATGGAAGTTACATTGTTGTAGATAATGGTATTGAAACTTTGTATGGTGAAGCATATAGCATCAAAGATGGATGCAAGAAGCAGATCTGTAAAAATGGGGAATCTATTATCTTAAAGAGGTGTTGATATTATTTAACGTATCAAAGAAATTTCCCGCTATTCGGGCGAGAAAGGTCAGATGACCAGAATGAAAAGTAAATAGTTGCGTGTAGAGTGGCAGGTAGTCCTAGATGATTATCTGCCATTAGCAGAATGGCAAAGAAAAACAAGGAGGGGCTAATTGCTGATCTATAAGGTTGAATTTATATCACCGCTTATTTCCATAAAAAATGGTTGTAGATAGAAGGGATATGTTGTATAATTTAACCGATAAAAATAAGTAAAGGAGAAGGACTATGCTACAAAGTATTTACAAGAAGAACAGGTACAAATTTTTAATCAGCCTGATTCCAGTGATTATTGTTGGTATCATGGCTCCCATGCGTTCCTACATTATGCAGCTTCTGATTGACTCTTCAAATTATAAAGAGTTGTTGGAAAAATGCCTTATTGCCGCTGTTTTTAGTGTAGGGGTATTTATCTTTGAATGGATCTGTAAGAAGAGTCAGGCGATTGTTGTGCGGGATATTGAAAAGGATCTGCGCAATCATCTGATGCAGAAGCTGTTTTATATTTCTGCTAATCAGTTTGAAAAGAAGGGTTTGGCATACTATCTTTCAAAATTTACTACGGATATTGGAATCATATTGAATGACGGGGTCAACAATGTATATGGCATGATTATGCAGTTTGTTTTTGCGGTTGTTGCTGTCATTTACTTACTTTGTGTAGAACCATTTGTTTTGTTGATTGTAGCCGCAGTCAGCTTTGTGCAATTTGCGGTTCCGAATATATTGAAAAAGAAAATCGCTTCCTCAAGAAAAGAGTATACGGAAGCCCTGGAGGTTTATCTGGACGGGATTAAAAGTGATCTGGGAGGTCATAAAGTCATAAGAACCTTTGGCGCTGTGGAGCAAATTTTAGGAAAGCAGAAAAAACTTAGCGATTTTGTATGCCGGAAGAATGAAGATTCGTCCAAAACTTTATATTGGGCACAGGCGTTAGCTTCTTTTGTAAACAATGCAGCTTTCCTGGTTGTTTTGGGTAGTTGTATGTTCTTTGTTGCGGCAGGCAGAATTACGGTTGGTGAAATTGTGGCAATCACCAATATGATGAATTTCGTTTTGACACCTTGCAAGACTATTGCAGGTGGAATGATTCAGTTAAGAGCAATGGAGAAGGTAAAAGCTGAATTGGAAGCTTTGCTGGAACAGGACAGTGAAAACGATAATAAAGAAAATATTGAACAGAATATAAAGAAAATCAGTTTGGATAATGTCGGTCAAAAAATCAGTGATAATTTTTCGCTGGATAAACTGACAATGACCTTTGAGAAAGGTAAAAAGTATGCCATTGTTGGAAAGAGCGGAAGCGGAAAATCAAGCATTATCAAATTGCTTACGGAGTATGGACCGGATTACACAGGTCGGGTTCTGATTGACGGACATGAGCTTTCAGGGCTTAACAAGGAAAGTATCATGCATGTGAGTCCGGTTTGTTACCAGCAGACCTACATATTCAGCGATACGGTTTTTAATAATGTAACCTTATATCAGGATTATTCAAAGGACGAGGTCATCGAAGCACTGCGGAAGGCAGGGATCTATGATACCATTCAGAAGCTTCCGGGGGGAGTGGATGAAAAGATTCAGGAGAACGGGAAGAATTTTTCGGGCGGTGAATTGCAGAGGATTGCTTTGGCAAGGCTATTTTTAAGAAATAAAACAATGACCTTTCTTGATGAGATTACATCGGGGCTTGACAATGCTACCGCTTATGAGATTGAAAAGAGACTGTTGGATGAAGATATGACTATTATAAGTATCACACATAGATATAATAAAGCACTTATGCAAAAATATGATGAGATCATTGTGATGTGTGCCGGGAAGGTTGTAGAAAGAGGGAAATTTGATGAATTGATGGGAAAAGAAGGGGAATTTTTTAATCTATACAAAATCCTTAGTGAATGAGAAAGTTAGTGTGAATTAAATATTATAGTAAGGGGCTATTGCAAAATAGCATATTCAAACAATATATAGAGTGGATATCTAGTATATCTTTACTTTATTGTGAAATATACAAATTTTGCAGCAGCCCCTTATTTGTGCACTACTTAATGACTGTCTTTTGGGCAATGTGGTTTCTGTTTATACCACAATGTTTACAATTGCCCGGTAATCTCTCATCTCGGTTCCACTGCATACACTGTTTTATTGTCCTACCATATCTAACTGCTTCTAAATGGAGGATGGTAGCATATTATAAATTAACATCTTTTCCTTGCCTTGATAATTAATGAGTGGTTGATAAATCCTGCTTTATGTTCAGAATAGTATTTCTCGGAATATTCTGCATTGCGGTCGTAATGGGCGGAGGTTTCTACCATCTTTTCGATTTCCATACCGTTATCGACCAGTGCGTTGATATAAGAAGATATTTTCCAATTTCGCAGATTCATCTGCATCCCAAATTTATTGATACAGAACATTTTTTCTTCCTCATAAGACTGGCTTAGTATATATCTGCCATCCTGATTTTCCAGGCAGGGAAGTAATGGATTATCCCATGAAAAGATAAATGTACCATTTGCCTTCAGATATCTTGAAACCAGATAGAATACCTTATTGATATCTAAGGACCAGCCGATTCCATATATTGAATAAACACAGTCAAAATAGTGGAAGGGAATCCCCGGATTTATTTCCATGGGAGAAACAAAGAACTTTCCATTTATATGCCTTTCTGCAAAATTCTTTTTCGCATTTTCAATCCGCTTTTCAGAAATGTCCAGACCATATAATTCCTTTGCTCCCTGTTCAGCCTGATAAATTAAAGATTTGCCATCCCCACAGGCAAGCTCCAAAATTGTTTTATCTGTCATATTGCCAAATAACTTTAATTCATCCTCATCAGGCGAATATGGACCATAGGCGGGAAGCGTGGTTCCCTCCCATGAACCTGAAACACTCTGATTCCATCCGGCGCTGTTTTTTTCAAAATAATCTTTGTTTATATCCATTATTATATCATTAGAGTCTTTTATATTTTCTTGAAATAAAGCATCTATGGTTACATGAAAAAAAGCAGCGATTTCCGGAAGCATACTAATATCCGGATACGTCTTATTGTTTTCCCATTTGCTGATTGTTTGACAGGAAATCCCTAACTTTTCGGAAATTTCCTTTTGACTGATATTGTTTACTGTTCTTAATTTTTTAATAACACTGCCTATGGATATCATACGTGGCCTCCTTAAATTTTCTATCACTATGATAGTATATTCTGCGAATAAAATCAATCAACAATCCTGCAATGTAATATCAACTATTGGGATACTGACCGGGAAATCAAAATATCAGAAACAGCAGTTATTCAGTTTTTAAGTTTGCTGCAATTTTGCAAACTGGATTTATTGAGGCTTATCCCCAAGCGTATATCCCAATATCAATAATGCAGCTAAATCAATTAGTCCGATACTCCGTGTAATAAAATCCGGCAGTCCAATGCTTAAAAGATTGCACTTGCAAGAACCAAGGTACATATTTCCAGCGCGGTTAAACGAAATGGCCAAAATAAATTTGTTGTTTTCATACTCTCCTCCTTACCTGGTTTGTTGATAACTATATTATAGCACTTTGTTCTAAAAAATAAAATATTTTTTGAATACTTAAAATAAAGTTGGATATTTGTTTTGGATAAAGTTATCCTACTATTATGGTTATATCATATGAAATAATTTATTGCGAGAGGTCTAAAAAATATATTGCTAATTTACAGGGATTTGGTATAATGGATGTGTATATTCATGTGGATGGTGTGATTAAAGCGGATGTTTTTTCTATGTTTGGCTCAGGTTAGTATATGTATAAAAAAAGAATGGATAAAACCAAATTTTTTAATTAGTTATTATTTATAATATGTATGGAGCGTATACTGGTTGAAACAGGAGGATGATTATAAAATGAAAAAAATTAATTATATTAAACAACCCACGGATTATTTATGCGGACAGGCTTGTGTAGCCATGCTTGCGGGTGTAACAGTGGAAGAAGTAATTTCTGTTATGAAAAATGATAAGGGCACGGGAAAAAAGGATATTGAGAAAGCTTTGAACCATTATGGAATAAGTCAGGCAAAGACGATGACCAAAGCAGATAATACTTCTGCTTTACCAAAGGTATGTATTCTTAAAGTTCTCCTGCCCAAATATGGTCATTGGATTTTATACTATGATGGGAAATATTATGACCCGGAATTTGGACTGATGGATGAACTGTATAAAAAGGCAAGGGTTCAGTCATATTTGGAGATTTTTGTTGATGAAGAATAGGTGATATCTACGGAGATTATAGATGCTTTATGTCCATGATTTCCTGGAGGGTATGCAAATCAACAATTTCCTTTGACTGTAAATGGCTGCCCCAAAACCACGTCAATGTTTATTGGTCAGGTATTTAAAATTATTGATATCCAAAATGGTATTACTATAAGGAAAATATCTGTGTTCTGAAGGCTTTCCCTGCAAAATGAGTGTGTGGAAATAGTAAAATATTTATGGTTTGTACAATGCGACGATAATTAAATGGTCTAAAACAGAATAAATAAGTGACTTAAATCTGTGTTCCCGCTCGACAGCTCTTCAAAAAGCAGGACGATATATCAAAAGCGAATGGAGGAAAATCCAGGTTTATGCGCATAAATCATGGCCTCCGGAAGAGAATCGGACTATTCTTGTAAAATAATAGTGGAAAAAGATCATCCTGTGTGGTATGATTATCTTAATCGTCCTGTAAATGGGAGTTTATGCATAAATTGTAAAATGATATGGAGAATGGAGGACACTGATATGAAATTTGTATACGGCAGCAGTAAGACAGGTAGTGTATCAGAGGCATTAAAAAACGTTAGAGAACCTTCAGCATTGTTTTTTTCTGTTGCGAGTGAGGATATGCTTGGGCGTGTGGCTCTTGAAATCGAGAAGGCTTTTCCCGGTGTTGCGTCAGTTGGGGGGGTTGGACAGGCGTATATTGACAGGGAATTTTTTGATACGGGCATTACAGTTATCGCGATGAAGGGAACCATTCGGGTTGTGGCGGATGTTCTCGAAGAGGCATCCGTCATGCCGATCAAATATATAAGGCGGCTTGAGAATGCCGTGAGGGAAGTGGGCGGCGAACCGGGTAAGACAGCGTGTTTTGATATCTGTTCAGCGGGCACCGATGTCCGCGCAGTCACGACATTGTCCAATTTTCTTTGTCCTTTGGGATACGATCTTGCGGGGGGTACGAGCAATTCGGAGGCGGTTGCCTGCAATGGTAAGGTTTACAAGGATGCATGTGCCTTTTTTATTTTCAGGAATCTTTCAGGTAAGATAAAGTCATACAAGGAGAATATTTACATACATCCAAAGGGAAAGGGAAAGCAGTTTATGGTGACGGAGGCAGACCCGAGGAACTATAGAATCCGCTCCTTAGAGAATATTTCTGCTGAGAAGGTATATACCTCCGAGTTGGGGATCAGCAGGGATATGATTACGAGGCAGACCTTTAAGAACCCGTTTGGACATGTCTGCGGTTCGGAAACATATATTGTTTCGATCAAGGGGGTCGAGGCGGACGGGAGTATCACGACATTCCGCCCTGCAAACCGCCTGGATTTTTTAGCTATATTAAGTATGGCTGACTACAGGGAAGTGGTGCAGGATACGATTTCCAGGATCAAGAATGATCTCACTGGTGTATCGGCAGTGCTTTCCGTCAACTGTCTGTTCCGGTATATTATGTTTAATGAGGATCAATACTGGGACAGCTATCTTACGGAGATGTGCCGCAGCTTTGGACATGCGGGTATGGTTGGTGTGGGGGAACATTACAATACGCAGTTTGTCAATCAGACAATGTGCTGTCTGGCATTTGAGTAGGGGGGATGGGACGTGTTAAAGTTGTTTGGGAAAGCTCATAAAAAAGAGAAGGAAAAGGATAGTGTATCCGTAATACCGGTTGAGAATCAGACGAGTTTTGACAAGCATCCTTTGGATTATGCATTGACAAACGCCTATATGGTTGTGAAGGAATTGGCGGAGGATGTCTTTTTGACAACACAGAAGATGCGCTATGCAACGGAGCGGCTTGCAGAATTAAAAAATAATATGACCGGGCCGCAGGGTGAAGTGAGTGCGCTTGATGATGGATTTCAGGACATCACGAGGGAGGCGGAGCACTTTAATGAGGTGGAGGCCGTGGTTGAAGGCTCGGTTTCAGAGGCGCAGAAGCAGATGGGGCGATTAAAACAGGATTCCCGTTCTTTGCAGGAAAATTTTAAGAATATGTCCAAAACATTTGATATGCTGCAAAACACATTGGATAAAATCGGAGGCAGCTTATCGGAGATCAGTGCGATTGCCGACCAGACAAATCTCCTGGCGTTAAACGCCAGTATTGAGGCGGCGAAGGCAGGGGAACAGGGAAGGGGGTTTGCGGTTGTTGCGGAGGAGGTAAGCAAGCTTGCAAAGACGACCAGGGAGATGGTTGAGGGTATCCATGCAAGTATTATCGAGGTGGAGTGCCAGAGCGGTGAACTGAACAGGTTTATTCAGGCATCCGACGAAGCCATGCTCTGCAATATCAAGAGTATTGAGCAGACGGACAAATATTTTGATGATGTAAAGAAAAGTGTTTCCGGTTCAGTCGAGGTTCGGGCAGCAATCAAAAATGCAGTGGAGAGGAACCGCACATATGTAAAAGCGGTTCAGAATTCCCTCTCCGGAACTGCGGATATCTACAGTGAGATTATCGAGAAAATGGATATTGATGACAGTAAGAAGGGTGTGCTTATCGAGATATTCCAAAACGTTATTGAACAGGCGATTGCCATGGTTGCAGATATGCATTGATTTGGTTTCGGGAAATGTTATATGTTAAAGTATAAAAGGATGATCTTGTTTAAAAAACAAGATTGTCCTTTTATCTTAGGTTTTTCTTTGTGTTGTTTATGATGTAAGAGATATATTATGATTTATAAATATGGACGGATACAAAGAATTGCGTGAAGTTTATAAATTATAGAAAGGGGAGAGTGTGAAAAATAGTTCTAAGGCAGCAAAAGACACTGCCTAGGAACTATTAAGTTTCACACAGGAAAAACGCAAAGGACAGCGTTTTTCATTTCTATTTGAGCCGCGCAAAGCGGCATGGGGGATTACTATGGAAGAGAATAATAATTGTAAAAATATGGAAATTAGCAATAAGAAAAAGATATATACTAAAGAATCCTGCGAGTCCGATAAATCATTGGAGGAACGCTTTGAATTCCGCAATATTTTTCCGGGTGAAGCTGACCAGGCGGTTGCGATTGAGAAAATCTGTTTTCCTCCCAACGAGGCATGTTCCGAAAAAATGATGAGGGAGCGGGTTGCTGGTCTGGCGGATCTGTTTTTGGTTGCGGTTGACAGGGGAACTGGGAAAATTGCGGGTTTTTTGAATGGCTTATCCACAGATGAACCTGCATTCCGCGATGAATTTTTTGTAGATGCCAGTCTGTACGACCCGGATGGAAAGAATATTATGCTGCTGGGGCTCGATGTGCTGCCGGAGTACCGTATGCAGGGACTTGCAAGGGAGATTGTTTCAAGATATATTTGCAGGGAAGCAGAAAGGGGCAGAAAAATGCTTCTTTTGACGTGTCTTAAGTCAAAAATTAAGATGTATGAAAAGATGGGATTCTACAATAATGGAATTGCATCATCTAGCTGGGGTGGGGAGGAATGGTATGAGATGGGGTATCGGATTGTGGATTGTGAAAAAAATACTTGACCTATTCTACTAAACATGTTAATATAAACTCAAAATTAGTAGTAAGGGGGATAACTACTATATGGATAACAAAGACTGCTTAGAGAAGCTTGGGTTTTCCCAAAACGAGGCGAAGATCTACACGACGCTTTTAAAGTGTGGGATGTTGAACGGATACGAGATTGCCAAACAGTCCGGTGTATCAAGGGCGATGGTGTATGAGGTTATCAACCGCATGGTGGGCAAGGGAATTCTTTTAAAGCTTGAGGGGGAGCCAAGTTACTACAAGCCCTTGGAGTATGAGGAACTGATAGGGCGGATCAGAAAGGAAAATGAGAGTAATATCGGCAGGGCAGAAGAATTCTTAAAAAGTCTTGCCGGTACAAAAGAAAACCAGGACTATGTGCTAAATATTGTGGGGTTTGACAAATTTGTTAAAAAAGCTGTTGAGCTGATTGATGCTGCTACTAGGGAACTATCCCTTTCCGTCTGGAGCGGCGATTTTGAATTGCTGCGGGATGCCCTTGACCGGGCAGTAAAAAGAGGAATAAAAGTTTATCTGTTTACATTCGAAGAGATAGATTTTGAGGGAGCCGTTATTTTTTCTTACCGTATAAGCGATGCATCGGGGCTGTTTCCCTACAGAAGAATAAGTCTGGTGGTTGATGGAGGGCAGTGTCTTGCCGGGGAGAACAGCGGGGATGGAAGTATATTTATTTACACAAAAAACCATGCTGTCGTATCCCTTGCAACGGACGAGATTGTACTGAATATATTCTGGTATAAATATATGGAAAAGCAGGGACTGCTCCGCGAAAAAAATACCGGGAAAGAATTTTTGCAAACGATTGGCGAACTGGCCGAAGAACTCAATATCAATGAAGATATGACAAAAAACTTTATGGTATTTGATTTTCAGAGGGGGAAAGAGGATGAAGACAAAAACGGGGGATATTGAGAAGCGGCGGATGCGGGAAGCCAGGGAACTTGTAAGGAGGGAAAAACAGCTTAGGGCAAGAAGCGGACAATATTATATGGTTTACCTCTTTATGGTATTGTCGCTGATCTATATTGTGGATGAAATTGCATCGACCATTTCCATCCAGTTCCAGTCCAATATTATAAACGAATTTTTTGTGCAGAATATGGGAATGGAATATGGGGAGGGTTTATCACTTTTTTCTGCACTTGGCTTTATTACTTATCCTGTCACACTTCTAATCGTGTTTTATCGTCCGCTGGCGGACCGCTTTGGCAGAAAGCCTTTTTTGATTATAAATACATTTGTGATGGGACTTGGATTATTCTTAGTATACCTCTCCGATAATATTTATGTCTATATGATAGGTGGTTCCCTGATGGGCTTTATGGTATCCCATGATATGCAGTGTGTGTACATTCTGGAATGTTCTAACGAGAAAAACCGAGCCAGGAATTATGCGTTGATTAAAGCAGTGGCAATTCTTGGTACATTGCTGATTCCGCTTCTGCGTGAAACTCTTATGCAAAACCAGAGTGGGCGGTGGCATCTGGTGTATCTGGTTCCCGCCATCCTGGGATTTTTGTTGTCGTTTGTCGCGCTGTTATTTGCGAAAGAAACTGATACCTTTTTGGTCAATCGGGTCAGATACCTTAAAACACCGCTGGAAGAGAGGGAAAAGCAGAGTGCGCAAGAGAAAAACAGCAATGCCCAGGGCGGTATTGTCAATGCGGTCAAGTTTGCATTTAAACACCGCCAGCTGCGGTTTTTAATGCTCGCGTGCTGTTTCTATTATTCCGCATCCCTCGCCACGGCAACTTACAATACAGTAATGAAAGAATCTGCCGGGATGACGGAGGAGGCAATTACTATGGCACTTTACCTCTATCCGGTTGGAAATGCGCTGATGACATTTATTGCCGGGCTTGTTTCCGACCGGTTTGGCAGGAAAATAACCATTATTGCAATGTCCTGTTCAGCAGTAGTATGCTACAGCCTGTTTATTGCAGGTGCCATGTTCGGTTTTACACCCCCTTATCATTGGTTTTGCCATCGGCGGCTTTATGGGGAGTTATTGGGGAGCGGGGGATACGATCGGAGGTATTATGTTTTCGGAATCCTCCCCGACAAACCTGCGTTCTTCCGTTACGGTAATTAATACGCTGCTTAACGGGATTATTGGTGGTCTTGCCACAATTGTAACGATTGTGTTACTTCCTCTGATACCTAAGGAAGCCTTTGGGTATATGTATCTGGTTTTGACAATTCCGGGTCTTGTGGGGGCGATTATTATTATCTGGAAATATATCTGGGAAACCAAAGGGCTGGATTTAAAAAAGGTAACTGGCACAGAATGGGATAAGAATAGGAGGTCAAAATGAAAATGGATTTTTTCACGTTGCTGCCGGGGGAGAAACCCCTGGACAATATCAAGCCAACCTGTGGTTTTGCAGGTATTTTTAAGGAGATAGGGGTTATCGGGGATTCCCTGTCATCCGGTGAGTTTGAGGCACATGATGAGGATGGAAATATTGTCTACCATGATATGTATGAATATTCATGGCCGTCAGTCCTGGGACACCTGACGGGGACGGTATATCATAATTACTCGCGCGGGGGTATGACAGCCAAAGAGTTCTATGGAAGCTATGCGGATCAAAACGGTTTCTGGCAGTGGAACCAGGCTTATATTATCGCGCTGGGAAATAACGATGTTTTTGTATTGAATCATCCTGTGGGCAGTGCCTTGGATATTCATCCGGAAAATCCTAAAGCCAACCCGGATACTTTTTTCGGTAATATGGGGCGCATTGTTTCAAAACTTAAACGGATAGAAAAAGATGCCCGTATATTTCTTGTTTCCATGCAGAGGAGGGGGGAGGAATACGGTGACCCGATTATCTGTGCGGCCGCAGAGGAAATGAAAAAAATGTGCCAGTTATTTTCCTATACTTATCTGATTGATATGACGGGTTACGGACCGGTCTATGACGAGCAGATGCGCAAAACCTTTGCGCTTGGCTTCCATCCGAATGCCATGGGTTACTACAGCTATGCACTGATGGTCGGAAACTATATTGATTATATTATCCGTGAAAACCCTAAGGATTTTTTTGAAGTGCCGTTTATAGGGAAGGGGTATAAAAACAAAGATATTTAGAGGATGTGTCAGAGCGGATGGGTTGTCCGCTCTGATTTTTTTAGATTTGTGATAATAAGGCAGTGGAGGAATATTACAGAAAAAAATGCGGATTTAGAATTCGAAAGTTGACAATATAACCGTAATGACGTAAAATTAAGAGAGATTATTTTTCACAGGGCTATTTGTGCCGAGAATGTCACAAAAAGCCTTGGTTCGACAAGAGAAACTACATTCCTAGCTTCCTCTTGCGGTACCTCAGATGTAAATGTTCTTGGAATGGAGGATATTATGGGAAGGGAAGAAAACAAAGCTGTTTTTGAGAATACTATAAAATTATGTAATGACAATCCGAAATTGAATGAGTCGGTTAAAAAATCTGTCGAGAATCAGAAGCTTTTTCCGGAATCTTTAAGCCTGCCGGAAATAAATACCGCCCGCTATAGTACGGCAGCGACAATCCATGTTTCCGCCAGGCGGACTTTGGATGCAGCATCTTCCTACCGGGGCAGGAAAACAGCAGTCCATAATTTTGCTTCTGCCACGAAACCGGGCGGGGGTGTTGAGCGGGGGGCAAATGCGCAGGAGGAATGTCTGTGCCGCTGTTCGGGCTTGTATTATTGCCTGGATAATAAGGAGATGTGGGAAGGGTTTTATACTCCTCACCGCAAGGTGCATGATCCGCTCCACAACGATGATATCATCTACACTCCCGATGTCACTGTATTTAAAACTGATACGGCGAACCCGGAACTTATGCCGGAAGAGGACTGGTACAATGTGGATGTAATCACCTGCGCCGCGCCGAATTTAAGACCGAAGCCGAGTAACCAGTATAATCCTGGGGACGGAATATTGGCACTTGATATAAGTGGTCAGGATCTACTTAAAATTCATGAGAAGCGCCTGCGAAGAATACTTGATGTGGCAGTGTTAAACAATGCCGAGGTTATTGTTCTTGGCGCTTTTGGGTGCGGTGCGTTTCTAAATGATCCGGAAATCGTTGCCGAGGCAGCAAAGAATGTGCTGGCTGATTACCTGCACGCCTTTCAGGTAATTGAGTATGCGATTTATTGCAGTCCTAAGGATAAGAGGAATTTTAATACTTTTGAGAGGGTATTGCAGACGATAAGGGATAATTGATATTTGCTCAATATATAATGGTCGTAGCGGGCAGTGTGACGGGGATGGAAAGAAGGAAGTGCATGGAAACATATAAAGAGTTTTTAGACAGGATCGGTTCGTTTGAAAAAAGAGATGTTAATTATGGAAACCAGTATTTTAAAGGGAATCCATCTATTTTGCAAAAAGTTGCAAAAGATAATACATTCCGGGACTTTTACGGTGATACAATTGTTTTTTTGCTGGATGAAAGTGTGAGAAAGCAGTTGGAAGAATATGTGGAATTACTATATCGGGCGGTTCCGGAATGTTTTTGCAGGAGGCTGGGATCAAATACCTTCCATGTTACCCTGCACGACCTAAGCAATTCCCCGGTTTTGCAGAATATTGCCGAAGAGATATTTAATAATGAGCTGAAAGTGGTGGAAATTGCACGCGAGATAAAGAAATATGAAAATACAAAGATAAAAATGAAGAGTAAATACATATTCAATATGGTTGATACCAGCCTGGTTTTGGGGTTATATCCCGCGGATGGGGAAGAATATAAAAGATTATTGGAATTATATTCTGTCTTTGAAAAAGTAAAGAAATTAGATTATCCTTTTACACCGCATATTACGCTTGCATATTATAATGTGGATGGATTTGATTTAAAGTCAGCCCGTATTTTGGAGGATACCGTTTATAGGCTGAATGGGCGCGCGATGGAAATGGAGTTGGAAATTAATAATTTGTATTATCAAAAATTTAAAAATATGGATAATTATATCAATATTATTAATTTGGTCACGGGAAATAAATAATAAATTCTGGGATTTTATAAAGGAAAACCAAAGGGATGGTTTTAGCAATGTTTAAATACCGGATTATTTAGAGGCAGCATATATGGATTTTTATAAATTTTTAAATTCATCTGAATATGATTTCCTTAGGACGAACCCGCGTCTTAGTGCCCGAATCATCCTGCTTGGGCTTGGGGGCAGTTACGCTTACGGGACAAATAACGAGAACAGTGATGTTGATTTCCGCGGTGTCACTTTAAATCTGCCATCCGACTTAATTGGCCTGACGGAGTTTGAGCAGTATGAGGATGGAAGAACGGATACCGTGATTTATTCTTTCAATAAAATTATAAAACTTCTTTTAAATTGCAATCCGAATGTCATTGAAATTCTGGGGTTGGACGATGACCAGTATTTTATCAGGACAACGCTTGGACAGGAGTTACTAAATAACAGGGGATTGTTTTTGTCAAAGCTTGCGGCGAGATCATTTGGGGGGTATGCGGATGCACAGTTGCGCCGCTTGCAGAATGCGGCTGCGAGGGATTATATGCCACAGAAAGAGAGGGAGCAGCATATTTATCGTTCTGTACAGCACGCTCTCGATGATTTTAAGAGAAAAAACGAAAGAATTGCGGCGGGGAGAGCGGAAATTTATATTGCACCGTCCGACCGCCCGGAATTTGATACGGAGATTTTTCTCGATGTTGAGTACAAGCATCTGCCGCTTAGGGATTATGGGAATATGCTTGGCACGATGAACAGTGTGGTCAGGAATTATGACCGGATTGGCAAGCGCAACAATAAGAAGGATGATGACCATTTAAACAAGCATGCGATGCATTTGATCCGCCTGTTTATGATGGCGATTGATATCCTTGAGAGAGGGGAGATTAAAACGCACCGGATAAAGGAGCATGATCTTTTGCAAAGTATACGGCGAGGGGATTTTAAGCAGGGGGATAAGGGGTTTTCGGCGGAGTTTTATAAGATTTTGTCGGATTATGAAAAACGTTTGGAGGAGGCGATGCGGATTTCAAAGCTGCCGGATAGACCGGATATGGAGGCGGTTGCAAGATTTGTTGAGCGTGTCAACCGGAAGGTGGTAATGGGGGATGTGTGATGTGTTTTAGCAGTTAAAGGAAAAGTGCTGTTATAATTAAATAAAAGCAAAAATTTAGAAACTTGCGCGGGCAGGGGAATGGAAACAATATGAAGAGAATAAGCAATGCTTTACCACTGATTGACGAATTATTGTCCGAGAATGACAGAATATGTTTTAATCTGTTTTATCTGATATCGGATGCTGGAAGTGCGTTCTGGGTAACGGACGGGCAGTTTTATATAATTGGGCAGACGAATGAACGTCTGGCAATGTGGGTTTGGATAAAAGAAAATATTGCGGAAGATGCACTGAAAGAAATTGAGTTCGTTATTGAAGAACGTCTGGAATTAAATTCGAATTTAAATGTAATAGCGGATGAAAGAATTATAAGACCAATACTGAACAGAATAACCGAGCAAAAAAAGGTTAGTTATACCAGTATGGATCCAATGGTTGTTTATCGCTGCAATAAAGTTACTAACACGAAAAGAGCAAGTGGACATATGGTTATGTCAAACGATAAGCATAAAAATATTTTGAAAAAATTTATCTCCGGGATGGTCTGGGATTTAGAAAAACGTTCTATGCGTGAAGGTGAGGCGGAGGGATTTGCCGAGGACGTTGCGGGTTCTTCTAATTTGTATTTGTGGGAGGATAACAAACAGGCAGTTTCTATGGCGATGATCGTTCATAGGGCAAAGAAATATGCCAGAATCAATACGGTATACACCGATTCTTCGCAGCGGGGCAGGGGATATGCGGGGATGCTGGTCAGTGAAGTAACACAGAAGATTTTGGACGAGGGCAGAATTCCCATGCTTTATACGGAACAGGACAATATATGTTCGAATGCCACTTACCGAAGGATAGGGTATACTCTTTGTGGAGAACTGACACAGTTTAAATTTGGGTGACAGGTTTCTTGGCAATCTGGTTGCGCAGAGTGTGGCAGTTCCATGGGTATAAATCCAAAGATGCTGACAGTGCTTTTTGGCTTTTTTCTTTGTCAGATGGTAGGGTGCTATTATGGAGTAAAGGATTTCTTCATAATTTTTTATCTATAACCAATAAAATATGCCTGATGTCAGGCATATTTTTTGGCTCTGTCATAATCCCTGAAGTCACAGCCCTGATCGTCTTCCCGCGGACAATCTGCATGGCGGTTTCAATAATATCCTTCTGTGTGGATTTTGCTTTTGGCAGCATAAAGAGGTTACTTCTTGATTATTCTATAACGGTTGTTCTAAATCATATGATAAAATTTCATAAATTGTTTTGTCATTTTGTCAATTTTGGGAATTCCATTTTAATTAATTTTTAAATATTGCACTCTAAGCAGTTATGGTTAGAATAAGTGCAGTGGGAGGATAAAAATATTATATCGAAATCAAAACGAAATAATATTTTGTTATCCTGTTCGTGTGGGGGGGACATGGACTTGATAAGAGAAACTGAGTTCTCAGCTTTTTCTTGCGGTTCCTCAAACATAAATGTTGTAAAAGGGGGATTTATGCCAGCAAAAATATTGCTTTTTGAGGATGAAGTATCCATCCGCTCGGTGTTGAGCGAACTTTTGACGGATGCGGGCTATGAGGTGGTCGCGGTGGGGGATGGGGTCACTGGGCTTGCACAGTACCGAAAGGAACAGTTTGACCTTGTATTACTGGATATTATGATGCCGCGCATGGATGGTTATGCTGTGTGCCGGGCGATCCGGGAGGGTTCGGATACGCCAATTATTATGCTGACCGCCCTTGACGACGAGGAGGCGCAGGTAAAAGCATTTGAATTAAAGGCGGATGATTATATTACGAAACCGTTTTCGCTGAAATTGGTGCTTCTGCGTGTGGAAGCAGTGCTGCGCAGGAACGGGCAGAAGGATAAGCGGGAATGCGGGGAGGTTTTGCGCTTTGGGGAGCTTTTGCTTGAAGTGGAGGGGATGCGCGTGTTCCGGGGAGGGGAGGAGATTTTCCTGACCAAAATTGAATTTGAACTTTTAAAGCTTTTTATGGGAAATCCCGGGCGGGTGTTTACGCGGGACAACCTATTAAACAGGGTGTGGGGCTATGATTTTTGTGGTGAGGAAAAGGCGGTCAATATACACATTATGAATCTTCGCAGGAAACTTAATATGGATTGTATCGAAACAATCAGAGGAGTGGGGTATCGGTTTGCAAAAAATTAGGGAGCGTTTATCAGGGTGTATTTTCCTGAAAGTTTTTTCAAGGGTAAGGGGCAGTCTCTCGCTCAAGGTATTTCTTTGGGTTATGACAGCGCTTACAGTGTGCAGTCTGCTCATCTATGGGATTGTTATGTTTGTTATTCCAAGACAGTATACCGCACTTTCCAATAACCGGATGGAGGAGGAGATCGAGCGTTTGTCGAGGGAGGTGGATGGTGCGGATTTATTAACTGCGAAGGAGCAGATTTCTTATTTTTGCAGGAGGAACAATGCTTCGGCAGTTCTTAAATTCGGTGGGGAATCTGTAAGTTTTGGAATGGATTTTTGGGAGTTTGAGTCTGCTATGGGGTATGAGGAAAATTATACGGTATCGATTGTGCTTACCATTAACGATGTGGAAAGCTGCTTTCTTACCATTGTACTATCGAGGGGGGCGGGGGAATTAAACCGTGCCTTTTTGCAGATTGCCCCCCTGGTATTTGCCCTGATTTTATTGATCTCCGCCGTCAGTGCATGGCTGTGCAGCCGGGCGATCGTCCGCCCTGTTTTAAAGATTTCCGGGGTATCAAGGCGCATGGCACAGCTTGATATGACCTGGCGGTGCGAGGAGGGGAGGACGGATGAACTGGGGATTTTGGGCAGGAGTTTAAATACTCTTTCTTACCGGTTGGCGGAGGCTCTTGCAAAGCTTGAGGGGAGCAATGAAAAATTGAGGCAGGAAATTGCGACGGTAAATGCGATGGAGCAGCAGCGCCGTGATTTTTTTGCCGCAGCATCCCACGAGTTAAAAACGCCCGTCACGATTTTAAAGGGTGAGATTGAAAGTATGATTCTGGGAATTGGCAAGTACAAGGATGTGAAGAGTATCCTGCCGCAGACGCTATGCGAGGTGGAGAGGATGGAAGTGTTAATAAAGGAGCTTCTTGGTATTGTCAGGCTTGAGATGGGGACGGGCGGGGAGAGGATGGGGACGGTTGCTGTCCACACGGAGCTGGAGGAAGTGCTTTCTGTGTTATCCACTCTTGCACAGGATAAGAGAATTAGGGTTTCTTGCGATATGCAGGAGGTATTTTTTTGCGGGAATTCTTTATTGTTTCGGAGGGCACTCCACAATATTTTAAGTAACGCGATAAGGCATTCCCCAAAGGAAAGCGAGGTTTTTATTTGCCTTACGGGGGAATATCTGGAGGTGAAAAATACGGGGGTTTTTCTGCCGGAGGAGGAAATTGACGAACTGTTTACACCTTTTTACCGCGTGGAGAAATCGCGCAATAAATCGACCGGGGGCAGCGGGCTTGGGCTGTATCTGGTGAAGATGGTCCTAAAGCAGCATGGGCTTGATTTCCTTCTAAAGAACTGGGAGAGGGGGGTTGTTTTTACGGTTTGGTTTGGGGAAAAGAGCCAGAATAGTGATTGATATGTGAGGGTAGTTGTTTTGCACCGAAACCAAAAAAAAATCATATCAAAACCACAAGTAAACCGTCTTAGGTTATCATTTTAAATAGCATATGACCGGACAGTGCCGGATGATAAAGCCCTGTTTTAACCTATCAATTATATCAGATAGGGATACAGGTCCCATCTGACATGCGAAAACAGCAAGGGATTTGAAATTTCTTTTGATTTTCGGGAACTGGAAGGGGATATGCGAAAATATATAATCAGGAGGTTTATTATGTCACTATTTCAGCGTGCATTTTTGTACGTCACGCGCAAGCGGGCAAAAACGGCAATTCTTTTCCTGCTTCTTACCGTTATTGCAACCCTGGTACTTTCCGGCGCTGCGATAAAGGGCGCGGTAAAGACCGCACAGCTAAATGTGCGGCAGGCGCTCGGAGGGATTTTTACCATGCGGCAGAACACCAGTGATTCAAGCAAGTGGGAGTCGCAGAAGGTCGGGGATTTCGGCTATCAATCTTTCTATATGGGCGAGCAGCTATCCGTGGGACTTGCGGATATGATTATGGACAAGGTAAAGGGAATCAGGGGCTACAATGCGAGCGCAATATCCTATGTTGTTGCAGCCAATGCGCAGGGGAAGGTGCTGGAGCTTCTTGAATCGGAAAACGGTGACGGGGGACTTGGCGGGATACTGGGCAGCTACGGGGATTTTGCTTCCACTGTTACGACTTTTGCTGACACGAACACGGAGTTTGACAGTTATTTTACGGGTGGATATCTGGAGCTGGTTGAGGGGAGGCATATTACATACCAGGATAAGGATAAGGTGATGCTTTCAAAGGAACTGGCGGAACTTAACGGGCTTACAATCGGGGATAAGCTGATTTTGCGAATGTCGGAATTCAAAGCTTCCATGACCGGGAAGGATGTGGAGAAAACGCGGGTGGAGGTCGAGATTGTCGGTCTGTTCCACGCGACAGCAAAAAGCTCCACAATGCTTTCTAACTGGTCGATGGATAATGCGCTCTACACAACCATGGATGTGGTGGGGCAGGTGCGACCGGAAGTTTTGAAGGAGGGATATGAAAAAATTAATTTCTATGTTAATGACCCGGCGAAACTTCCAGAAATTGTCAAACAGGTAAATGCCCTTCCGGATATTGACCCGACAGATTTTGTTGTGGATGTGGATACGGGCGATGCCGATGCCGTGATGAAACCGCTTGAGAATATGGACAGGCTGGTTTCCATACTTGTGCTGCTTGTTGTTATGGTCGGAGCGGCAGTTTTGTATCTTGTACTTTCCGGGCGCATAAAAGAGCGCACAAGCGAGAGCGGTATCCTTCTCTCCCTGGGGTTGAGCCGGAAAAATATTGTCTGCCAGTATCTGGCGGAAGTGGTTTTAATCGCGGTATTCGCCTTTGCATTTTCCATTTTTACAAGCGGGATTGTTGCGAGGGGGGCGGGGGAAAGACTTATTGATTATACTGTGGCAAAACAGGAGCAGGAAGGGAATGGGGAAGGGGTTGGAACTATTGTGGACGGATCGACAATTGTAAATTCCAGCGATTTCGCGCCGGTTTTTGAGCGGAACGAAACTTTGACAAAGATAGAGGTCAATATACCGATATCCGGAATTTGGATTCTCTACGGGGCAGGAACCGGAATAATTTTCCTCTCGGTGCTGGCAGCAGGTCTTCCCGTAATGCGCATGAAGCCAAGAGAAATACTTGCCCTTATGAGTTGAGAAAGACAGCGCGGCAGTGGAATGAGTGGGAGCGAAGCGGACAGGAATTGCACTGCATGTAAGAGGAGCTGGTAGGGGATTTGCGGTACTATAATAAGGAGAAAATATGGCGGTTATGGAATTGAAAGATGTTCGCTACTCTTATGATGGGAAGCGGAACGTACTGAAAAAAGTGGATGTGGAATTTGAGGAAGGGAAAATATATGCGGTTGTGGGACCTTCCGGGTGCGGGAAAACAACCCTGCTCTCCCTGCTTGGGGGACTGGATTTTCCAATAGAAGGGCAGATCCTGTACAATGGAAAAAAACTGACATACGATGCTCTTGCCGAGCACCGGAGGGAACATATAGCATTTGTATTCCAGAATTTTAACTTGATTGACTATCTAACTCCCAGGGAAAATGTATTACTAACTTCAAAACTTCCACCCCTGCCGGTTTTGGAGCGTGTGGGCTTGACGGGGGAGGAGTGCACAAGGAGCGTTAAAAAACTTTCCGGGGGTCAACAGCAGCGTGTAGCGATCGCCCGCGCATTGGCATCGGATGCAAGGGTGATCCTGGCGGATGAGCCAACAGGGAGCCTTGATGAGGAAACAGCGGGGGAAATTACATCAGTATTGAAGGAATGCGCACACAAGATGAATAAATGTGTAGTTGTTGTCACACATTCCGGGGATTTGGCAAAACAGGCGGATGTGGTATTGCGGTTAAAGAAAGGAGAAATTATTAAGGAGTAAAATGCTTTAACAAAGTAGTGAGTGCAATCATTTTCTCTATTTAATCTATTAAGGAAGTCCTACGCTTCTAAGTCGTAAAGATGAAAGCGGAGGGGAAGGGGGACTTTTTTGTGTCAGGTGGGGTGATAAACCCCATCGGACATGCAAGGGCAGCACAGGGATATGAAGTTTCCTTTGACAAGTGACAAAACAACAATACCATACTCTAATAAAACCATTGCAGACCGATAGTTTTTGGGCTATACTATTAGATGGGAAACATTTAGAAAAAAGCTGCAACAGGGAGGTAGAGGCATGGATACAGAACAGAGAGGTGCGGCGCAGATAGAGATGATCCGCTGGCTTTCCGGCCCGCTGGAACTTGGCAGGGAGCCGGCGCAGATAGAGTGTGTCGGAACATTTGAATTACAGGCGCTTTGTTACTATATTTTCCGCTACAAAAAACATTTGAACAGTAAGTGGACTCTTGGTGTCTGCGGCGGCTATGAGAATGGTGCAGTTGAACACTGCGGCCATATTTTCAGTGAGCCGGAGGAGTACGGGGACGAGGATATAGCAAAGCGCGCGTCACATTTGGTAAAGCGGGTTCACCAGTACTGGGAGGAACAGGCACACATAGAGGAGGAGCATAAAAAGAAACCGGGGAATTTCGAGAATATTGTTTTGCTGGAGCAGGCGATATACGATTTGGGTGGGTTAAAAAAAGAACTTAAAGAAAAGTGGAAACTTGAGGATAAGCTGGGGGCAGTAAAACCAGGGGAAACAGAACGGAAGAAAAAGCCGGAGGATGGGAGAGTGTTTGTGCTGAACTGGCACAGTGCGGTTGTCGAAGTAGTTATGGTACCTTCCCCGGTGGCTGGGGATGAAGTGGATTACGGCGCGAGGAAAAACCATACCTGGAGGAATGCCCCTTTTTCTGTTAAGCGCCACAAAGCCCATCTGTCCGTGACGGTAACGCATGGTAAAATTTCAGCGGTTGAGAGCGGGATGCTGCTGGTAAAAACTGTGGCAGCCTGCTGCTCCCTGCCGGGCGTGCTTGGGGTGTACGCAAATGGCACGGTCTACCAGACCGAGCAGTACATGCATTTTGCGGGGATGGCGCGCGCGGGGGTATTCCCGACTAAGAATTTGATCTGGTTTGGGCATTACACCGGGAAAAAAGGTCTTTGCGGGTATACATTTGGATTGAGCCAGTTCGGGTATGATGAGATTGAGGTAATTAATAGTACGGTAAGCGAAACGGAACTGGACGATTTTCTGCTTGCGCTTGCGAACCAGGTTATCTATCACAATGTTATATTAAAACATGGTGAGGTGATCGGGTTCGAGGCGTGGCAGAAGCTTCCGGTTACGAGGAGCAGGGGCGTGGCAGTGCCGGGTGAGTCAATAAAAGTTGCTTTCCCGGGAATCAAGAATGTGCCGAAAACCGGTAGTTCCAGATTTGTGGGAGAAATCTGATTTTGGATGCACGATAATTATTGGGGAACAGGATTAAATTATGGACAAAAAATATTTAACACTCCTGGCAAAGGAATATCCAAATATTGAGAGTGCTGCGGGCGAGATGGTAAATCTCTCAGCAATCCGCAGCCTCCCGAAAGGGACGGAATATTTTTTCAGTGACCTGCACGGGGAGTATGAGGCATTTTTATATATGATTAAGAGCGCTTCCGGGATTATCCGCAGAAAGATTGACCTGACGCTTGGGAAGACCGTATCGGGTGCGGAGCGCGAAACGCTTGCGAATCTGATTTATGATCCGGAAAAGGAATTAAAGCGGCTTAGGCAGGAGGGCGCGATCACCGACGAGTGGAAGCGCCTTACCATCTACCGGCTGATTCTTGTCTGCGAGGTGATTTCGGCAAAGTACACGCGCTCGAGGGTGCGCAAGAAGATACCGAGGGGGCTTGTATATATTGTCGATGAGCTTTTGAATGTTACGGATGACGTGAACAAGGACTATTATTTTGAGAAAATCATCAACACGATTATCGAAACGGATATTGTGGACAGCTTTGTAACGTCTTTGTGCCATCTGATTCATTCGCTTGCAATTGACAAGCTGCATATTATCGGGGATATTTTTGACAGGGGACCGCGCCCGGATATTATTATGGATGAGCTGCTCCTGATGCACGATGTGGATATCCAGTGGGGGAATCATGATATTTCGTGGATTGGCGCGGCGGCGGGGAATGCGGCTCTGGTGGCAAATGTGATCCGTATTTCCGTAAAATACAATAATTTCGATTTGCTTGAGGATGGGTACGGGCTTAATCTGAGGGCGCTTGCGGTATTTGCGGGTGAAACATACGGGGAAGATCCATGCTCCCTGTATTATCCGCAGACTTACGATGACAATATCTATGATCCGATTGACGCGGGGCTTGCGGCAAAGATTCACAAGGCAATCGCGGTTATACAGTTAAAGCTTGAGGCGCAGTTGGTTCACCGCCATCCGGAGTGGGGCATGGAGGGGCGCGATCTTTTTGGGCGCACGGATTTTGCTGCTGGTACGGTTACGGTGGACGGGAAAACATATCCGCTTTGCGATACTTATTTTCCTACTGTTGACCCTGCAAACCCGACGGAACTTTCCGATGCGGAGAAGGAACTTATGACGATTCTGATTAACTCGTTCGGACACAGCGGAAAGCTTCGCAAACATATCCGTTTTCTGCTTGCGAAGGGCGCGACTTACAAAATCTGCAACGGGAACCTGCTGTTCCATGGCTGTATCCCTATGGATTCCTCGGGGGAATTGATGAGTGTGAAAATCGGCGGGGAGAGTTTTTGCGGGAAAGCGCTTTTGGATGAGATTAATCTGATGGTAAACAGGGCTTATTTTACAAGGGATTGCAGCGCCGATTATGAGAGGGATTTTATGTGGTATCTCTGGTGCGGTGCGGCCTCCCCGCTTTACGGCAAGGATAAACTGGCTTTTTTTGAGCAGTATTTTATCGGGGATGAAGAGTGCGGTAAGGAGCATTATAACGACTATTATAAGTTCTCGGAAAATGCCGATATCTGTAAAAAAATCCTGCGCCATTTTTCCATTAATGAGGAGAAGGGACATATTATTAACGGGCATGTCCCGGTGAAGATCAAGGATGGGGAAAGCCCTGTCAAGGCGGACGGAAAACTTTTTGTGATTGATGGCGGGATATCAAAGGCTTACCAGAAGACCACGGGGATAGCGGGATATACGCTGATCTATGATTCCCACAGTCTAAGTCTTGCGGAGCACAAGCCATTTGTACCCGGAAGTAACGGGGAAACACCGATGATCCGGGTGGTGGAAAAGCTTGAGAGCCGCGCAAATATCTCCGACACGGACAAGGGGGCAGAGCTACTTGAGCGGATCGGGGATTTGCAGAAATTACTCTGTGCGTACCGCAGCGGGGATATTAAGGAAAATTCGGATTAAGTGGTTTGATGTAAATAAAAGGAGCTGTTACAAAATTTAGCAATCGTATATATGCCATTTTGGGCAGCTCCTTTTATTTGTCCTGTCTTCCTGTTAAGTTGCTGGTTTGATGGAAACAAATTCAATCTTTATATCCGTGGAAACGCGGTACCAGTCATCTTCTCCAAGACCGCTCGCCCTGTAGTAGACATAAATTCCATCCGATGCTTTTAATTTTGTGAGCGGGATATTCTCGGTGAGCAATACGGTTTCTGTCACATCCCTTTCCTTGCAGTCGTGGGATTTTTCTACAAGAAGAAAATCCTCCATTGCCTTTTCCTTTTTTCTTTTCTCTTTTTTGCTGTCATTCTCATTGTTTTCGTAGGCGGTATGATATACGTAGATTTCCTGGTACCCGTCATCTTTTTCCCTGACCTGGCAGCTTACTTCAAGAAGCACTGTATTGTACCCTAAGCTCTCGAGCAGATCGAAATCAAATTCTTTTAGGGAAAGGCTGTCACAGATATACCCGTCCTTGAATCTTTGTTCAAACTGGTTTAAGTCGTCGTGGATGCATACTTCCTGTGCGCCGAAGTGTTCTTCTGCGCTGATTAAGGTGGTTTTTAGATCCAGTGTGATTTTCGAATTGTTTGCAAAAAGGTCGGAATCGCGGAAGGTTGCCTCATTTAGCAATATTTTATCGTTTGCGGTAAGATCGGCTAAGGAGAGGTCGCCATATTGGACGGAGTAAATAAGCTCATTGTCATTTACAATTTTTCCCAGAGGAAGAATATCGCGCAGATTGGAATCGTAGGCAACATTTGCGTTCTGTATTCCGTACTGGCTTCCACTCTCCCCGTTGCAGGTGAAATTTAGGGTATAGTTTTTCGGTTCGTACCAGGCGTACAGGACAAGGTCGGATACAAGTTCTGTACATACCCTGCCCTCAATGTCAATGTACTGTTCCCCGCCTTCGCCCTGCTTGTCATAGCAGCCTATAAAATCATATCCGAGAAGCTGGGTGAACGAGTTAAGGTCAAGTGTTTCCCCCTCCGAAATATCAAGTTCAACCCGCGTGCCTTTGGAGAGGTTGTCATATATTACCGCGTGGTAGGTTGGCGCGGATGTGGGGAGCGGTGTGGAGGTTATGGAAGGAAGAGGGGGTATGGTATCCTGGGGTTTGTTTACGCCGGTTGGAACTTTCTCATCCTCCCCGTCTGTCAGGGCGTTTGACTCTTCTCCTTTGCTGCCGCAGGCACCAAGAAAAAGGCAGGCAGCAGTAAAAAGAAAACAGCAGATCGCCCTGGCGCACAGGATTTTGCAGGATTTTGTTTTGATATGTCCGGTTTTAATCTTCATCTGGTGATTCCTCCATATTTCTTTTTGGTTTGCCTTTTGGTTTGCGGATTTGCAGCAGTTCGCCCACAATCATGTGAATTCGATGTGCAATACATATTACAGTAAATACGGCGAGCAGTACCAGCCCGATTTTAAGGGGCATTGGCAGACCTTTAAAAATTCCGGAAAACAAACTTCCAGCAAAGCCGCCAGCGGCGGAAACTGCGCCGGAGAGCATTTGCCCGAGCGAGTCAAGTGTGAAGGAAATGGAATCTTTCGCCTGTTTAAACAGGCTTTCCGTCCGGTCTTTTTCACGCTGTGCCAGCACTTCCATATCAACAAGGGTGTCAGTCTGCACAGAATATTTTTTGCCCTGGTATTTATATTTCATGCTGACGGCAGAGAACTCTTCCACCAGGGTGTAATCGATTTCACAGGAATTGGAAAAAAGACTGTCCGTGTAGCTTTCGCAGTAGCGGTAGCCCTCGGTATCCCCGAAATGGACTACCCAGTCGTAACCTGCCTGTTTTGCGGTGGAAAGGGTATTTGAATTTGATAATTCGCTGTTTTTTCCATCGCCCGTCCCATCCTCCTTGATTTCTGCTTCGCTCAGTTTGTAAATTGTATTATATATGTAAGGGCTGTCGTTGCTGTTTGAGCTGTTGTGTGCCGTTACATTGATGGTTTCCGGTGTGACAATCTGGATTTTCTTTTCCGTCCTTGTGAGTGCAGCTTCCCTGTAATCATCCTGCGCACCTTTGAAAGTGTACTGGTTGATGGTATAGTCGATAACGATCTCCGTGATTTCGTCGGGGGTGAAATAATGGTCGATCTCGCGGTCAAAACAGTTGAAGGCAAAATAGTAAAAGGAACGCTGGTCGCCGTCCTTTATGCTGGTATTGTTCCAGAGATTATTCCACGCGTCGCGGAGCAGTCCGCGCTCATTTTCAAACTGGTAGATACTTTCCAAAAGCATCCCTGTCAGTACGATATGGTTGACATGTTCCTGCTCAAAGAAGTATTTTCCATCCTCGGTTCCCATTTTACAGCTTATTTCTGTGGAGTAGCGAAGTTTTTGACCGTCCGGATTTTTGAAACCGATTTCAGAAACCATATAGTTTGAATCGGCAGCTTTTTCGAAACCGGAAAAGGCATATTTTCGGTAGTTTTTATCCGTGCTTAAAACGCGCATATCGTTTTCATATTTTCGGTCGTTAATAACTATATAATTTACCTGATAGTCCGTTTCCGCGGGCATTGCCATATACAGGTAAAGTATATTATCCAGGCAGAGCATGGAAATTAATTCGGAGCGCAGGATATCGTTTAGGTTCTGATACTGTGTGCGCGTGATACCAAGGTGGTGGAAATCATTTTTGATGGAGGTGGTTTCGCTGATCTGATAAGGGGTCTGTTCCTTTTGGGTCTGCGCAGGTTTCGGCGCTGCTTCGTCAGCGGAAAGTGGGAGAGAGCTAAAACTGCTAAAGATGATCCATAGGGTAAGGCATAATGCGGTTATCTTTTTTATTTTCATGAGGTTTCTCCTGAAGGGGTAGTTTTAAGTTTCGAATATGGTGATAGGGCACATGTGGCGAGTGACAGGACATATGCGCCTACCTGTATTATAGCATAGAGGGACGGGCTGTCAAGCGACATTTTTCTTCTTTATTTTTACAGGTCATGAGGAAATTCGGAACTCGCTGTGGTACTTTCTCATATCCCTATGTTGCTAACGCTTGTCAGATGGGGCTTATCTTTCCATCTGAACAAAAAGTCCCCTTACCCGCCATTTTCGTCTATATGACTTAGAAGTGGGGGACTTCTTTAGATAGGTTAAATAAAATGCTTTGTGAGGAAATTATTGACAATGCCGGGGAGGTATCGTATAATTAGGGATACTGTATATTCCAGAATTTTCAGGGAGATAATGCAGAAATAAAATTTGATTGGAGGAAATTATTATGGCAGAGGGAAAGAATAAATATGCTGGAACCCAGACTGAAAAGAATCTTGAGGCGGCTTTTGCGGGGGAATCACAGGCGAGGAATAAATATACATATTTTGCATCCGTGGCAAAGAAGGAAGGGTATGAGCAGATTTCTGCAATGTTCTTAAAAACTGCGGATAATGAAAAAGAGCATGCGAAGATGTGGTTTAAGGAGCTTTCCGGTATCGGCGATACAAAGCAGAATTTAGAGGCGGCTGCGGACGGCGAGAATTATGAGTGGACTGATATGTATGAGAATTTCGCGAAGACAGCCGAAGCAGAAGGATTTCCTGAATTGGCAATGAAATTCCGCATGGTGGGCGAGATCGAAAAGCACCATGAGGAGAGATACCGCGAGCTGTTAAAGAATGTGGAAACTGCGTCGGTGTTTGAAAAGAGTGAAGTAAAAATTTGGGAGTGCCGCAACTGCGGGCATATTGTGGTTGGAACAAATGCTCCTGAGAAATGCCCGGTATGCAACCATCCGCAGAGTTATTTTGAGATATGTGCGAAGAATTATTAAGTTATAGGTGATCGTGTAAATTATTGATATATTTTGTCTTATTTGATTGAATTAAATAATGTTTATCTTATCAATTGTATCAGGTGGGGGAGGACAAGCCCCACCTGATATGTGTTAGCAGCATAGGGATATGAGATTTCCTTCGATTATTACTTTATCCGCCAATATGGCAGGGATTAGCAGCGGGGTATGCAGTAAAATTGAAAGGTCGTTCGAATAAGAGTGTTGGAGCGTGTGGGCTTAGCCTGTACGCTCTGTTTTTATGCAAGACGCGAGAAGGGGATGGTGGATAGTGCAGAGAGGCGAAAAACAAATACAAATAAAAATGAACTTCCATTCCCCATTCCTTTCAGAAATCATACGTCGGCTACTGCAAGCCGAGGGAAGTCAGCATGGAGCAGAGAGAACGGGCAAGGGAAAGAGAGATTAAGCAAAATTTAATGGAATTGTGTGTGCATTTGTGGTAAGATAACAGTGCGGAATATTATTGATGAAAGCAGGGGATAAGTATGCGAAGATATTATGTTGACAATATACGTTGGATTATCATTTTACTTCTTGTTCCCTACCATGCGGCAATGGCATGGAATGTAGGGGGAGAACCAAATTACATTTATTTTGAGAGCAATAAAATAATTAGCAGCATTGTGGTATTTTTTAGTCCGTATTTTATGCCGTTTATGTTTCTTATTGCAGGTATTTCCACAAGATTTGCACTGAATAAGCGGACAGTCGGGCAATATGTTTTGGAAAGGACTAAAAAATTACTGATACCATTTGCTTTTGGAACAATGCTGATTATGCCATTGGTTACATATATTGCCAGTAAATTTAATTATGGTTATCAAGGGGATTTATTTCGTCATTACGCCGTTTTCTTTACGCACTTCAGAAATTGCGGCAGTTAAAGGCGCGTATCTCCAAACTGCAAAACTGGTTGAAAGAGGAAAGCGAGAACACCGAGCCGCCTACCCTTGCCGACTACATTCAAGGCATTTTGTCACGCAAGGCACAGACGGGAAAATCGGGATATTCACAATCGCTGTATAACCTCAAAGACGCGGCAAATATGCTGAATTTTCTGCAAGCCAATAACATCATGGATATGACGGGGCTTGATGAAAAATTTAAGACTATGATAGGGGAACAACTGGATATTCAAGGGAAACTGAAACCCGTTGAACGGCGGCTTGCCACTCTGAAAAAGCACTTAGAGCAAGCCGACATTTATTTCAAGTGTAAGGGAAAGAAGCCGCAGGATATGGAGCGATAACAGACAGGGCGGCGGGATTGTCAATGCTTGCCACCGCCGACCTGTTTTGGACTTTTATTAGACCTCCGGGACGGCGACGCTCATGTATGAGCATGGGACGCGGGAGCAGCCCGCAGACCGACGCTTTGACGGTTATCCCGACCCCCAGCTTGGGAAGTTT
>CAJTOR010000045.1 GCA_910577675.1 uncultured Lachnospiraceae bacterium | reverse complement strand
TAGGCATTAATATATTCTAATCCACGAATTACTTTTCTCTTTAATCCAGAATCCATATTTTCAGACTTTTTAAAAAACAATTTTATTACTTTATAATTGATGCCTGGAACTAATTCATAATATTTATTTGTTATCAGCGTTAAATTAACATTTTCAGATAACCCCGAAATCAAACCATTCAAATATCGCTCTGATCCACGCACCCCCCATGGATCAATTAACAGAACATCTTTTTTCATAATATTTTCCCTTTCGCTTATGTTTTAAGAGAAACTTACATTTTATTTTTTATATTAATAAACCTTGCTTTACCATATCAATTTAAAATTTTGTATTTTAAGACTTCCCCCAACTCCCTAAAATTCATATCCAGCCACTCATACCTTTCCTTCCCCGCCCGATTAATAAACTCGGATAAACGGCTTTTTAAACTCCCCACTTCTTCCCCGTACCAGAACGGGTGTGTCAGGATATGCAACTTTTTATTTTTCTCCTTATCAATCCCCGCAACCACATCTTCCCGCCAATGCATCCTGGAATCGGAAAAATATTTGAATTCGCGGAAAAAAATATGCTGATAGGAATTCACAAGCCCCGGTATTTTTAAGTCTTCTTCAAGCAGCCCTTTCGATGGCCGGTGCATGGATACTACCCTTACCTGTGATCCCAATATGGAAGAAAGCATATCTGCCTCCTCCCCAATCTTTTTGCAGAGCAATTCCCAATTCCCGCATATTTCATATTGCATCTCATCAAAATGCAGTCCAATCTCGTGTCCGCAGGCTTTTATCCTTCCAAGCAGTTTTCTGCTCTGTGCCGAAAACACGTTATAAAAATTGGTATTGACAAGGACGAAGTAAGTTGATTTAATCCCCATACCCGCCTCCAACTCTGCAAAACAAACTGCCTTTTGCAAATCCAGGTCAATATCATGCCGTAAAATACAGGGGTTTTCAACATTCTTATAATTATGATAACTGCAAAACTGATACCCCCCCCACGAGTTTTTATCAGTACTAACATATCTTTATAATCCCGATAGGTAAAATCCATTTTTCCTCACATTCTGCGGCAGTAAACGGCTCCATCTCTTCTAGCACAAGCCACAATCAAATCAATATCCCTGTGTTTCCATATTTATATTTTCTTTTCCTGCAATGCTTTTCAGATTGCAGATAAAATAATTATGAGGAATGGCAAAATTCCCCGTTACGCTCTCTTCCTCCCCCACATTTTGGGATACCACACTCCCCATATTAATCCTAACTTTATCTGCAATTAGATTTATACGCTTGTTACTGGTTCGTTCCCCTGGTAGAATATTCTGTTCTGCCCATCCCCGGCACTATACGTACTAACCCGTTTATTTCCCTTTTACATACTTTACACTGATTACCATCTTTCAGTAAGTTCCCACACTCACATACTGCCCCCACCACACTTCCCGGTGTTCCCACCACCAGCGCATAATCCGGCACATCTTTTGTCACCACCGCACCCGCGGCAATCATTGCATATTTTCCAATGCTATGCCCACATACAATGGTTGCGTTTGCCCCGATACTTGCCCCTTCCCGCACAATCGTCCTTCTATAATTCTGCCTTCCCTTTGGGAATTTTGCCCTCGGGGTAAGGTCGTTTGTAAATACGCAGGACGGTCCACAAAACACACCATCTTCGAGTTCCACCCCTTCATACACGGATACATTGTTCTGGATTTTGACGTTATCCCCAATCACCACATTGTTGGCAATATTGACATTCTGCCCAAGACGGCAATATTTTCCGATTCTTGCACCCGATTGTACATGGCAGAAATGCCAGATTTTTGTGCCCTCCCCAATCATGACATTCTCATCAATATAACTGCTTTCATGTACGAAATAATCTATTTTCCTTCTCTCATTCCTGTTTTCAATATTCTTATCCATCCCTTATCCAAACTCCCCCGCCATATCGGCACTTGCAAATTCTGTCAGCGGGAATTTAACCACTTCCCCCGTTTTCTGGCTCTTATAGATTGCCAGCACCAGTTCAAGCGCCCTTCTTCCCGCGTATGCATCAACATACGGATTCCTGTCCTCCCCGATGGCACGAACCATATCCGCAAACAGGCTGGTATGCCCATTCCCATATACATTCGCCGTAATCTCCTCAAACCCTTTCCTTTTGCAGTCACTTTCCGTTTCGTCCGCAAAATTCCAGACTTCGATATTATTTGTCGATTTGCCCCCCAGTTTTACAGTCCCCTTTTCCCCAAACAGGTAGAGGGTTTCTTCCAGATTCTTAGGATATACATTTGTTGTCCCTTCAATTGTCGCCACAGCCCCATTTTTAAAGGTCACCACACAAAGACCGACATCCTCCGCTTCCAGATAATTATGGAACTGCTGCCTTGTCACGCCATACACGCTCTCCACTTCGTCCCCCATCATCCAGCGCAGCAAATCGATCCCGTGAATGCACTGGTTCATCAATGCACCGCCATCCTGTTCCCAGGTACCGCGCCATAAAGCCTGGCTGTAATATTCTTTGTTTCTGTTCCAGCGCACATGAACCGACCCATGTGAAAGTTTCCCAAAACGCCCCGCCTCCAATGCCATCCGCATTTCCTGTACCGCCAGGTTAAATCTGTTTTGATGGCAGGCTGCTACTTTTACATGATATTTCTCTGACATCCGGATAATCTGATCCGCCTGCCCAAGTGACATCGCCATCGGTTTTTCAATAATGACATGGATTCCCATCCTGATGCAATATACCGCAATCTCCCCGTGCAGCCCGCTTTCCGTGGCAATACTGACAAGTTCTGGCATAACTTCGGAAAGCATCTTTCTGTAATCTGTGTAACGCTTTATCCCCATATCCCCATTTAAATTATGTTTTTCAAGAAGTGAATCCATATTCCCCGGCTTAACATCACAGACCGCCACAATTTCAAGCTGGTTATGAAGCGCAGCCCCGATATGGTTTGTAGAAATCCTTCCGCAGCCGATCAATGCATATCTCATATTTCTTCCTCTTTCCACACACAGAGTGGTTCAACTAAAAATCACCTGGACTTTTAACCCGCGGTCTAGCACAACTGGTAGCTCCAATTTCCTGATAGAACTCCACCCGCCGGTCATATCCACTTATCAAATTTTATATTTTCTCTGAAATTCCTGCCCGGGAACGCCAAAAATGGAAATATCTTCACCGACATCCCGCGTTGCCGCCGTCTGCAAACCTACAAATGCATTTTTTCCCACTGTAACCTGGTTTTTAACGACTGCCCCCGGCGCAATATATGCCCCATCCCCGATCGCACAGCTCCCGCACAGGATACTTCCCGCCACAATCATAACATCCTTTCCAATTTGTGCATTGTGCCCGATATGGCAAAGGTTGTCTATCTTGGTATAGTCCCCGATTACCGTGTCCCCCATTGTCCCACAGTCAATGCAGGTATTCGCTCCAATCTCAACATAATCCCCGATTATCAGCCCGCCATAATGAGGAACTTTTTTTCTGTGCCCATCCATCGCAAGATAGTACCCGTACCCCGCTTTTCCGAGAACCGAGCCATCAGAAATCACAACGTTGTTCCCGATTTTTACCCTCCCCGAAATCGTAACATGACTTCCTATTGCAACATTATCGCCAATTATTACATTTTCCCCTATACATGAGAATTCTCCCACTGAAATTCCCTTTCCCAGACAATCCGTCTTTATCACAGAATGCCCCGATATTCCCAGTGCGGTATTTCCCTCCGGATAAAATTTCTCAAGAATCTCAAAGAAACACATTTTGGGATCACTGCACAAAAAATAACAGTGATACCCGCTTAATTCCCCGGTATCCTCTTTTCCAACCACAATTAGCGCTCTCCTGTGGTTTAATTCTTCCTTTATCTCCCCACTCCAGTTTTTTACCCAGGTAAGTTTCCCTTCTTCTGCGCAGTCAAATGGTTTAAAGCCATCCACTTGCACACTCCTGTTGCCAAGTACCCTGTACTCCATCTTTAACTCATTTAAATAAGCCTCTATTTCCTTTACACTTATCAAAATATTTTTCCTTTTCCTGCTATTTTTAAAGCACCTCAATATTCTCCCGCTTTAAAATCCCCTTCATCACATTTTTTGTATCAAAGATAAACCGGGCATTTTCCTGTACCATCCCATAATCCACATTACTGTGAGCAGCAGTTACCATTATAAGGTCATATCCCCTTATAATTTCCGGGTCAATTTCCTTTAATCCCCGCATGGTTTTTCCGCAGCTTTTATATTCGGCAATCCATGGGTCATAATAACTAACTTTTGCACCTTCGCGCTCCAATATCTCTATTACGCGGATTGCAGGGCTTTCCCGATAATCGTCAATATCCTGCTTATAAGCTACTCCGAGAATCAGGATTTTTGAGCCGTTGAGCGCTTTTTTAAAGCGGTTCAGAATTTTTCCTGCGCGCTCCACACAGTATTCCGGCATACGGTCGTTTATCATCATGGAACTTTCAATCATTGATGTGTGGAAACCATATTCCCTTGCCTTCCACGAAAGATAGTAAGGATCGAGCGGGATGCAATGCCCGCCAAGCCCCGGTCCCGGATAGAATGCCTGGAAACCATATGGTTTCGTCCTTGCCGCATCCACTACCTCCCAGAGGTTAATTCCCATTCGGTTACATAAAACCGCCATCTCATTTACCAGACCGATATTTACGTTTCGGTATGTATTTTCCAGTATTTTTTCCATTTCCGCGACGGCGGGTGATGACACTTCGTAAACATCCCCTTCAAGTACTGCCCGGTACATTGCAGCGATCACCAAGGTTGCATCCTTCCCCACCCCTCCCACTACCTTCGGCGTGTTTTTTGTTTTATAGATCAGGTTCCCCGGGTCCACGCGTTCCGGAGAAAAACCAAGATAAAAATCTTCCCCGCATTTAAGCTTTGATCCTTCCTCCAAGATTGGCTTGACCAGTTCCTGTGTCGTCCCGGGATAAGTTGTCGATTCCAGAACCACCATTGTATTTTTCTTTAAATATTTTGAGATGGATTCTGCCGAGGTTTTTACATAACTGATATCTGGCTGCTGGTGTGCATCCAGCGGGGTTGGCACACAGATTGCAATAAAATCCATCTCCCCTACAAAACCAAAATCCGTGGTGGCAGAGAGCATTCCCTTTTTAACCAAATCATCAAGGTCACTGTCCACCACATCGCCAATGTAATTATGCCCCCTATTTACCATATCCACTTTTTCTTTTTGTATATCAAAACCTACCGTTACAAAACCCGCCTTCGCTTTTTCCACGGCAAGCGGTAAACCGACATAGCCCAGGCCAACCACACCGACTTTAATTGATTTCTCGCCGATCTTTTTTAAAAGTAACTCTTTCACTTTCCGCATACCTCCAAAAATAGCTGCTCCATCTTATCCGCAAGCTTTTTATAATCAAATTCTTTTGCCAGTTCTTTTGCATTTTCCCCATATTGCCGCAGCACATCCCCCGGCAGTTTTTCCATCAAAAAAAGCCCATCCGCTATCTCTTTTGCAGTATCCTGTTTCGCCGTAATGCCGCAGCCATTTGGGGCAACCAGGTCATACTCGGTGTAAAGGTCGGAAAATATCGGTCGCCCGGCTGCCAGGTAATCAAAAAGTTTATTCAGGCTGATCCCAAAACGCAAAAGCCCCGTAATTTTACCATGCATCAAATTCACATCCGCCCGGCTTACAATATAAGGTATATATTTTTTCTCAACCCGCCCCTTAAATACGATATTATCAAGACCGATTTCATCGCACCTCTTCATCAATGCTTCCCTGTAATCCCCTTCCCCCCAGATCAGTAATTTTATTTTTGATTCCTTTTTCTTTAATTCTTTTGCACACTCAATCAATATCTCAAGATGATTTGCTTTCCTTATGGAACCCGTGTATACTACTTTAAAAATCTCTTTCTCTTCCAGGTCTTTATCTGCAATCCGGTACAATTCCCGAAAACTTTCGAATTCCTCTATATCCACACCATTGTTTACCTGTACGACTTTTTGCAGTCCCACAGCCTTTGCCCACCCTTTTTCCCTCAAATATTTTTTCCCTCCCGCCATGGTAAAAACCAGTCGGTCAGCATTTTTATAAATCCATTTTTCCATTTTTGAAAGTGCATAGATTATTGGGTTTTTCCTCGAAATCTTGTTGTATGCAACAATACTTTCCGGCCACAGATCCCTGATTTCTGCCACCTTTGGAACTTTAAGTTTTCTACCCAGCATAACCGCTGTAAAAGCGGTAAGCAGATCGGGCGAGGAAGTGTAAATCACATCCGGTTTCCCAAATTTTTTACAGGTCTTCCATACCCGGACGGGGAACTGTAACATATTGATAATCCTCCCCAACCGGTTGCCTTTATAATTGCTATTTCTTACAAAGGTATACTGTATCCCGTCAACTTCTTTTTCCATATAGGGGCTTTTATCCGGAATCATATTGATTTCCGTGTTGTGTATTTTACTTGATGTAAATATCTTTACCTCATGACCCTTTTGCTGCAAATATTTTGAAAAATAATAGTGCCTGACCAAACCTCCCATACTTGGGGGAATGGCGTAGTGGTTGATAATCCATATTTTCATCCGCCTAAGAGTCCCCTTTCTTTATCACTGCAAATATTGTACGTATCATAATTAAAATATCTCCCCCTAAACTAAATTTCCTGAGCCCTTGCAGATTGTACTTCATTTTCTTTGGCAATACCTTTCCCACATACACCTCATCCACATTCTTATCTTTCTCACAAAGCGTTTTAGCCTCATCCTTGTAATGTATACTTGCCTCACTTGTAATCCCTGCGGGTAACAGCAGAGTTGCCCTCATCTCTGCCGTATATCTGCGTACATATTCTGGCACTTCTGGTCTTGTCCCGACAAAGCTCATATCTCCCGCCAGTACATCTATCAACTGCGGCAGTTCATCCAACCGATACTTTCTAAGAAAAGCTCCCGTCGGTGTGATACGGCAATCATCTGCAACTGTTACCTTTGTTCCCATTTTATCCGCCCCATTCACCATCGTCCGAAATTTATGTATTCTAAATTCTTTTCCATATCTGGTAACTCTTACCTGACGATAAAATATACCACCTTCTGATTCCGTAACAATCTTTATCCCAATTACTATCATCGGAACTGCACAAACTACTAGAAGCATGCTTGCGACAACAATATCAAAAACACGTTTCAAAGCCAGACTAAAACTTTTTTTGCAAAGAATGTCATAATACTCCCTGACCTCGTCACACTGCATGAACCTTGGAAGCCGCTCCCATTTTTTCATAGATAAATACTCCTCATCCTTTTCGTGCTATCATGTTTATAAATAAGGTTTTACCACTTCTCTGAAATTATATACCACATATTCTACATCTTCATCAGACAACTTGGTATGTAACGGAAGCGTAATCAAATTTTCATAATAAGCATATGCCTGTGGAAAATCTTTAATTTTCCATCCCAGCGCCCTGTAAGCGCTCATCATTGGGAGTGGTTTATAGTGAACATTAGTACTTATCCCCCGCTCCATAAGTTTCCCAATAATTTCTTTTCGAACCTCATCCGTCGCTTTTGGAATCCGCGTCAGATAAAGATGACCAGATGAAGAATAATCCTTACAGTAATGTATCAAATGTCCCACACCCATTTCGTCGCATACCGCATCATAATGGGCAATGACTGCCTTCCTTCTTGCTAACATATCAAAATATCTCTCCAACTGACGCAGACCAATTGCCGCCATAATATCAGTCATATTACACTTGTACCATGGTCCTACAATGTCATATTCCCAGGAACCTGCCCTACTCTTTGCTAAGGCATCCCTTGTCTGACCATGAAGACTAAACAATTGGTATTGATGATAGATTTCTTCATCATCCACTCCTGATATTTTCCTCCATGTTGACGCGCCACCTTCTGCTGTCGTAAGATTCTTTACCGCATGGAACGAAAAACTGGTAAAATCCGCAAGTTCCCCCGCCATCTTTCCATGCCTTGAAGCTCCTAAAGCATGGGCACTGTCAGCACAGACAGCCACTCTCCCCATAATACTTTGTATCTTTTTTCCTAGCTCTGTATTACCTTTAGGGGTAAACAACGCTTTTTTATTTTCTGCTGCCTGATAAATCCGGCTGTAATCACACGGAATCCCTCCAATATCAACTGCCAGAATGGCTTTTGTCTTTCCAGTAATTGCTGCTTCCATTTTTTCATAGTCCATTTCTGTTGAATCTGGCTGCGAATCTATAAAAATCGGTTTTGCTCCTACATGAATCACCGCAGATGCGGAAGCAGTATATGTATAAGCCGGAACAATTACCTCATCACCTTCCCCAATTCCCAAAATCCTGAAATTTAATTCTTCTGCGGCAGTCGCAGAATTCAAACATACTACTTTTCCTGTATGACAATAATTCGCCAATTCTTTTTCAAACTTTTTTGTTTTCGATCCTGTCGTAATCCATCCGGAACGCAAAACCTCCACCACTTCTTCTATCTCCATCTGGGAAATATCTGGCGGACTAAAAGGAATTTCTTTTAAAGGGATTTCTTTTTGCATCTCTTCTTTTCTATTTTGCAACATTTTTTTAATCCTTTCCTTCATATTAATTCATTGATATTTTTAACATATAAGCTCCGCCATCCCATCAGATATGTACTTCAACTGTATAAATACAATTTCATTACTATCCCATGGGAATGCTACCATATGACTGATACCAAAGCAGAATGCGGCAATGCGACAATTCTTATTTGATAACTTTTTGTTCATTAATTTCTTCTACTCTTTACTACCAAATGCTTTTCCTATTTCAATAAATGTTTATTCTGTTGATAAATAAACTTTGGAATCTGACCTGCTACTTCCTCATATCCCTACACTATTATCGTAGCTTGTCAGATGGGCTTATACTCCACCTGACACAAAGAAGCCCCTTACCCACCACTTTCCTTTTTACAACTTTGAATCCGGGGACTTTTTATGGATTAAATTCGCAATTTTCTTAATATAAGTCGATTAACTAGCAAATTTTATTGCCGTTTTCCCTGCCCCACACACCACACCATCCCAATTTTAAGAAGCCTTTCCACCTGCCCCGCTGTCAGCCCTTTTTTCATAATCCCCCGGTAGGCACACCGCTGGTTTGAAATCCATTTGCCAAGCCGGTATCCATCCGGACATACATAGGCATTCGGGACTTTTAAATCCCCCATCTGCTTAAAATACTCCTCGGCATGTGCATACCCGTTCTCCCAGGCATCGCTAAATTCCCACACCATACCGATGCCGTCAAGCATGGTAACCTGCCAGCCGGCGAGCATTCCTTTTCTGCGCCCCTCCCGCTGATGCTGCAACCAAATGCCAAGATTTTTTCCCCCGCCTGCCAGATAGCGCTTTGGAATGGAGAGATTCCCATGTTCTAAATAAAACTTCACTGCTTCCTCATACTGTTCCCGCCAGGAAATTTCCGCCTTAGAAACCCCCGGTCTTAACCCGATGGAATACAGCTTTTCTTTGCGTTCTTCTGTCAGCTCCCCGCTGTTTTCCTCCCCCCGCTGCATAAGTTTTGCTTTCTGCTGCCTTAACCAACGCTCAAGCCAGACTCCTTCTACCACATAGTCACCTGGCATCCTCAGGTTCCCGTGTTCCTCATAATATTTTTTCGCAAGCTCATACTTCTTCTCCCATGAATCTTTTACATCTAAATCGAGCCCTATCTGTACAAGTTTTTCCAGACGTACTCGGTGAAGATCGGGGATATTCCCCACCATATCAGGAGAAGCTAAAATTTTCCGGTACAATTCTTTTTGTCTTCTTATCCATCTGCCAAGCTTACATCCATCCTCCGCAACATAATCGGCTGGCACGGACAAGCTGCCATGCTCCATAAAATATCTCTCTGCCCGCAAAAAATTTTTATCCCAGGAGGCTTTTCTTGTCCCCTCCCAACACATGCCAATTCCCTCTAAGCGCTGTATCTGTCCTTCATCAAGCCGCCCTGCGGTTTTTCCCAAATATACTTTGCGCTGTGTGGCAACCCATGCCCCGAGGGAATAACCATCCGGCGTAACATAGGCGGCTGGTACAAGCAGATCCCCATATGTCCTATAATATTCTTCCGCCAGGGTATACATTGCTTCCCACGAGGCGCTAAGAAGCTCATTAAGCCGCCCGAACAGCCTGCGGCAATCCTTCACCTCATCCACCACCCTGAAATGCCCTCTTATTGCCGGTTCATTTTCACCATTCTGATGGCAGCGAAGCACCGCCCGCCGCTCCTCCTCCTCAATGGCACCAACACTGCAAAGGTTTTCTATATTCATTACAATATCAAAAATAACCGGGGTATTTTCGCCGCCTGCCGAAAGCGCCCTGCCAACCTGCTGCTTGTACACCGCGGGCGAAACTGTCGGGCGCAGCAAAATAACCCCATCCACGCCGTCCACATGGATTCCCTCATTTAACATATCAATACAATATAAAAGTTTTAAATGTGCGCTCCGGTCATTCTTAAACTTATCAAATTCTACTGATGTTTCAGGATCATCGGAGTATACGGTATAAATATGTGGTTCCGGATCGACTTTTACAAACCATTTCTCTGCCAATGCCCTCATTTCTTCTAAATGCCGATAGTCCGCGCAAAAAACTATATATTTTCCAAAAGTTACTTCCGGTTTCTCCGTTTCCTGCACATGGTCATTCCTATTGGGAAGCATATGCTTTGCAAAAACTTCTTCCAGCCCATCCGCCCTTTCAAGTGCGCGCCTGAGTGCTTCAATTTCTTTTAGCGCTGCATCCCGCAATTTGGGATTCTTTACCCGGCGCACTTTTTCCTTATATTTTTCTAATTCGCGACGATATGAATATATTGAAAGCACATATTTCGGTGCCGGCAGGATTCCCAGCGCCACCGCTGCTCCAAGTGTCAGTTCCGATGCTATATTTCCGCCAAACAGTTCCCATGCCATATCCCTCCTGTTATCCAGATACCGGATATTTGTAGCGGACAGCCCAAGCACCTTTGCCTGCGGATACATTTGCATCAGCGCCTTAACCCCTTCACCCCACCGGGCTGCACCGCACCGGTGGAATTCATCAAGAACAATGTACTGCGGTTTTATTTTCCTGCTCTCTTCTTCCTTCATCCGCATCAGTCTTGCATAGGTAAAAAATTTAATATTTCCCATTTCGATGCCGCCAGCCTTACTCCATTTTTCCCGCTGTGTCCGGAATATATAAGAGGATGGGGACAGCCAGCAAACTGTCTTATCCGGATTATCCGCACATAATTGAAACGCGATGAATGATTTGCCCGTCCCAGTCGGATGAACCACTGCCGCCCTGCCCGTTCCTAAAAGCATGGAAACAACTGCCCGATAAGCCTTAAGGTTATGTTCAAATAAGATATTTTCTCCCATTGGCGGCTCCTTTCCTGCCCCGGAGTATGCCTATCCCATCAGGAAAGTTTCATTTTTTCCAAAACTACTTTCCTGCACCTGGGCATTTCCTATATCATTTCTTATATAAAAGGTAATGAAGTATTACAATGTATTACCAGTTCTGAAAACCCAGAAAACAGGGGCTTTCCGGAAATTGCTGACCATAAAATGACGGCGAATAAACAGGGGATTTGTTACAAAACTCCTTTTCTGGCACATCCGCATCCTCCCAAAACCTGACACCGATTTGACGGCGAATACCATGGAATATATATTTTTTTATAGAACTTATTGTGATATTTTAGTTAATTTCTTGTTTATCATAGACTTTTTTAGACGAAAAGAATTTGCATTCAAAAAAACAATGTCCAAATTTGTTGACAAACCTGGCATCCTGTGATACAATTCTAACGGTTAACAGTACAAACCATCATGTTTTTTACAATATTTTCATGTAATACATTGTAATACTTCATTACCTTTTTCCAAAAATCCCCACTTTTCCTTTATTTAAGCTTATCTTATTATCCCATATTTTACCGACCTATTTTTAGAACAGCATACTTTCCCTGCACGGGTCCGGGCATAAAAAAAGAAGGAGGCAATCTTTTGATTGCCTCCTTCTTTTTAACTCAACAGAACAAAACTTAATTACCTATTATTCTGCTTCCTTTACGACTACCTTATACTTCCTAGGTTTTGTGGTCGCGCGGTATTCAACTACTTTACCATCCTCACCGTACTCCGCACATTCGCTCTGTACTGCCCAGACGGTCAGTTCTGCTTCGCCCGCGCCCACAGCGGTCACTTTACCTTTTGTTTTCCCGACTGTAAATACTTCCGGATTGGAAGAAAGGAAACGCACTCCGTCCGTTATCTTATCCCGACCACTCCAGGATTGTACTCCATCCGAATCCGTCCGGTAAGCTTTTGTCTGGAAACTGTCACCCACTGTAAGGTTTAACAGCTTATTTTCGCTGTTTGGGCTGATTCCGGCATCCACTGCATTGCGCTTTACCGTTATCCTACAGCTTCTGACAATCTTCTCACCGGTTTCTTTGTCCGTGAAAGTTGCCTTGACAGTGGTTTTTCCGACACTGACTGCGGTAACCAGACCTTTGCGCTTCCCGACGGTAGCAATCTTTGGGTTAACGGATTTAAATTCCACCGTATAGCCATCCTTATTCCATACAACTGCATACCTCTCGGAAGCATACTGACCAGTCACATCGCCATCCCCATAATAAAGCTTGATTCCCGAATACATCCTAGGTCCCGTTGGTGTCGGGGTAGGTGTGGATGTCGGGGTTGGGGTTGCCGTTACAGTAGGTGTTGGAGTCAGAGTCGGGTCCGACGGTGATACCGGTCCTGGGTTCCACGGAATGGAAGATCCAGGGGTTGGCATCGGGGTTGGGGTCGGAGTCGGTTTCTTTAATTCCTCCCCGTAAACATAACCTACTGTTTCCTGCATGGCACGAAACGTCGCGGTAGCCGCCTGGCTGTTGCTGTCATAAGCGACTGCCTTTCCAACTGCCAACTGTGTCTTATCCGTTCCAAACAGTGCATTGGTTCCGGAAATATAGACATTCAAGGTCCTTGTTTCCTTGTGATACCGGAAATCACAAACCTTTGCCACACCCGTTACCTCATCGGAAAATTCAAATCCTGCATCCGCCACATTCCCACTGCTTACGGAAAGGCTGAACTGGATGGAGGAAACCCCATCCCCCCCCGCCTTGGAGGAAACCAGGGTGACTGCCCCTGTTCCATCCACCGAAAGCTGGAATTTCAGATCATCACCGGCAAATGCACGGATTGGCAATAATGCAGCAATTGCAACCAATGCAATCATCACTCTTACGATTAACTTCTTCATGTCTTACTCCTTATTCCTGCGGATTGCTTTGGCTGGTATCCGTGGGTTCTGACGGCTCCTGTGGGTTATTCACGTTATTTTCCGTCGAACCCTCCGTTCCATTAACATCCCCCGAATTTTCAGGCAGATTTTCATCCTCTGTCGGTACATTCCCATCTTCTGATGGTGTTTGCGTTGGGTCATTCACATCATCGGATGGAGTATCCGTCGGTGCATTTTCATCTATCGATGGGGTGTCCGTTGGTGCGTTCTCATCTTCCGATGGCGTTCCCGTTGGGGTGTTCTCATCTTCCGATGGCGTTCCCGTTGGGGTGTTCTCATCTTCTGATGGCGTTCCCGTTGGAGTGTTCTCATCTTCCGATGGCGTTCCCGTTGGGGTGTTCTCATCTTCGGATGGGGTTTCCTCCGCGTCTTCCTCTACATCCTGTGTTGTTATTCCACCATCGAGGGTGATAGCCGGCAATGTTTCTGGCACTGCCTCAAACAGTGAGTCGCTGACAAGCCTCTGTCCCTCATTGGTCAGGGCATTGTTTACACGGTAAAGTTCAACGCGCACTTTCTTCAGTGTTTTTAAATACGCCTCATTCGCCTCATTCGGCTCAAGCCAGTAAATCCATGTACCATCCTTTGTATTCGCAATATTTCCGGTATCCGGCACATCTGCAAGAATGATCTGATTGGACTTGCCATTCCCTGCCGCATCCTTTACCACAACCGGATTTCCAGCCTGGTCATAGAGAATCACGGTATTGTAAGCCGCATTTCCCTTATAGCTTCCGGTAAAGATCACGGAACCTGCCGGGATAATATTCTTTGTGCCATCCTCATTATCCTCTGCATACTTGAAGTCCGCTGTAAGCCTTCCGATCGCTGCTACACCATCCGCTCTCCGGAAATCCACATTGTCGCCGGTCACACCAAGCACATCGAGTTCAGCGATGGATACGGTGCTTCCCATGCCCTCAAGTTTCAGCTTGAGTGCAGTAGCCTCATAGGTTGCAACATATTTATTATCGGCGTTGGCAAAGTGTATCGTCTGTGGCTGTTCTGCCCCAAATGCACCCGATGCCACATCCTTCCAGACACCGTCACAAAGCAGGCTGATTACATAGCTGCCCACAGGTGACTGCCCAGTCGGTGCCGTGTACTTAAAGCCTGCCACTTCGGCGGTGGTGTTAAACTCAAGTACAATCTCCGCATTTGCGCTGACATTTGCAGTGTAGACCGTATCGACTTCATTATCGATCAACAAATCTTTGCTCTTTGGTTTTGCATCATTGCCTTCTGCCCCATCCTCGGTGTCAACGATGGCATCGCCGGATGTGGTGCCGCTCATATCTTCTGTTTCACCCTCCACGGTAAGACCAGTGGTGGAAACCGTGAAAAAGCTCTTGTCTAAACTTCCGTCATGTTGAATTTTAAGAGGCTCAAGTGTCTTTGCCGCAGAACGGTTCAAATACTTGTCGATCACAGCAACCTCATACCATACCATGCGGTTGTTGATGGTTGCAATGGTATCCGTAAAGGTAACTGTAGAAGCATTGTCCGCTGTCGTTGCAAAACCAACTGTCTGCTTCTGGGTCTCCCCGCCGGAAATCATGCACCTTGTAATCTCAAAGCCCAGGATATCTTCCGCCGGAATTCCCTGTGCAGCAAGCGTAAAGTCAACCTGATTCTGATTCCTGATGGTTGAAGTGGTCGCATCGCTCACTGCATTATATGACCCTGCCTCTCCCATCTTGGTACCTGCCCCGTTAAGAGCATAAACCCTCGCGTCATCATTTGCATAGTAGATTGCCCTTTCTTCCTCTGCGAACTGCGATGCGTATGCGATTGTATCCGCATCCGGCACCATACCCCAGCGCTTAAAGAACTCAAGCAGGTTCTTTTCTGCTGCCGCGCATGCTAAGCGCATCAATGCCTGATCCGAACCACCGGAAATTGTAAGCGCCACCTTATTTGGTGCAGGTGCTTTCGCAGGCGTTCTCGCATAGGTATCCACACGCGCAAAGAAAAGGTTTGCAAGCTGTTCCTTGTAATCCGCATAAGTTTTGTAATTGTAGCCCTTATCATAAGCAAGATGGAGCTGCCAGTACATAGCGAGCTGTGTAAATACGTTCGAAGCCTTACCCAATGTGTTTGAAGTTACCTTCTCGTATACATTTGGATATTTAAAACGAACGGAATCATTGTTATCCTTCGCCTGTGCCAGCACTGCAAAATAATTGTTTGTGATCTCCGCAACCGCATAAGCTCCCTGGTTGATATCATGGCCGATCTCATGGGCAATACCCCAGCCAAAATACTGTCCGCCACCAATCCACTTACCATTCGCATCCGTTTCAGGCGGAGTGCAACTTGTAAGCCCGGCTGCCGAGCCGTACTCGATTCCGATATGGTTTCCTGCCGCATACATAAATGCGCCCGCAAACATTCTCTGGTAACGGATATTCAGATGCCCCTTAGGAATCTTGTCAACCTCATCAGCAGCATTTGCATTTAATCCCTTATGCTGGTAGAACAAGTACATCATGTCATCCATCGCATCCAGGGAAGCTAACATTTTCACTGCCCTCTCCTGCACTGTGCTGCCTGCTGCACCGGCTAAAAGCTGCTCTGCCGGAAGAGAAAGCATCATAGTGTCAAGCAGGATATCGGAAGCACCCAAAATACAGTTCTCTTTATCATACACATACGCGTTAAGCATACTGTTTTCGGATGTTTTGTGGAGTTTGTTATGATATTCTTCCAGTTTTCCAACAAAGTTTTCCAATTCTCTTATGTAGGTGGTTACCCGTGCAAGACGCTCACTGTTTTCAGTAACCTGGTACAAATCGAGTTTCGGGACGGATACACCGCCGCTTACGCGAACCGCATATTCACCCGGGTCTTTTGCCGGATCACCTGAATACTGGATATAAATGGAACCGCCGTTTTCCTGCTCGGCAAGTGTTCCAATCCTCGGGATAACTATTACATTTGCACCTACTTTAAGATTCCCTGCTCCCGATGCAATCGCATTCGCTTCCGAGTGGTACTGTGATGCCACAACTGACAGATTCGTAGCATCCCCAGTCTTTTTCGTACTGTGTCCGACATAGATTGTGATCTTGTCACCGGCACCCGCCGTAATACCGAGCGGCTGCCATGCGTTGATCCCGCCAAATCCCCTGCCAACATCCTTTGTTGTAATTCCAGAATGAATCTTTAACGGTGCGTTCAGTGCGACATCGTTCAAAATATCTTCCGCTGTTTTAAGTTCCCTCTCAAGCACTTCGAGATCCGGGTTGTACTCCCCGCTGACTTCGTCGATCTGGTTGATCTTAAAACGGAGCGCGTTGATAGTGGACTGTGTCACATCAGGACGAAGCACCATATGCAGGTCATCCTGATAAAGGGACATGATCTCTTCCATCAGTTCATCATAATGGTAGAAATAAACTTCCGCAACCCGGATATTCCAGTCACCCGCAACACTACATCCAAGACCAATCTGGATTTTCTTTGCCATAACAGGCTGCGCAAGCTTTAACAGACTGTACGGGCGACCCTCCGCATCCTGCCTGTTCTGTCTGGAAACAGCGATATCATGCGCTACGCCGTCCTCTCCCCAGTAACGGACATGTGCATAAGTGTAATCATAGCCCGCATAACAGTAGAATCCGATGGTATCCATCTTGTATGCCTGGTCAAACTCATAGGTCAAGCCGACACCCTGGCCCATATAGTTGAAACCACCCTCATCCCATCCTGCTGTCTGGTAGTAAGAAAGTGGATTATTATCCACCGTCCCCCATGCGGAGGTTGTATCCGTGTCAAGAGGGCTGGCTGTCATTGTGCAGGCAGCGCGTCTTAAAGCACTGACAATATGTGCACCCTTCTCTCCTGCCCCGCCCATGTTAATCAGGTGGTAGCGAGGAACTGCAGGAGCCTGCAAATCGATCGTCTTTGCAGAAGCAACAAGCGACGGTCCGCTCTCGCCAAATTCGTTGACACCGGTTACATAAACCATATACTGTGTCAGGTCTTTCAGGTTCTGTATGGTATAGCTGTTATTTTCCAGTCCGGTAATCTTCTGGTAACTGCCGGCTGTACTCTCTTTGTAGTAAAGGTTGTATGTGACAGTATCCTTCATCTGTTTCCAGGACACCGATATACTCTGGTAGTTGCCCACCGCCTTTACATTGTCCGGTTTATCCGGTTTTTTGGTCGGCTTAGGAGTTGCCTTTACCGACTCACAGTATCCGCTGCGCCAGGTGCCGTTGACCGACTGCACACTGAACGTGTACTCTGTGTAATTCTTTAAACCCTTACCGCCAAAAGTTGTGATATCTATGGAGTTCACTGTGGTAAATACAGTTTCTTCCACATCCCCCAGCTTAACCATTACCTCATAGCCCGTAATATTCTTTGCAGGACTCCAGGAAAGGCTAACCTGTTCGCTTCCAGCCTGTGCGGCAAGTCTCTCAGGGATATCCATCTCTGGCGGCGGGATTCTCTTATCCATGCCGTTGACAAATTCCACTTTTGAAATCTTTGCCAGGTCATTGCTCTTTTGCATCCCCGTGATGGTCAGCGTAACCTTCTTCACGGCAATCTGGGTTCCAAGATTGATCCGGATATTTCCGGCATTATCTCTTTCTGTTACAACTCCTTCTCTTTCCAACAGAAAGTGGATTCCCGCCTCCACCGGAATTTTGATCTCATTGCCACTCTCATCAATCACTTTGACTGTGGCGCTCTGTATCAGGTTGTCGCCCGCCGTATTAATCAGGATTCCGTCCGTCTGCACAGCCACATCCGAACCGGAGCCAAGATCAAACTCAAGGGATACCGGGTTGGTACTTGAAATCTCCCCCCCGTTCTTTGGAGCAAGCACAACTGCTCCCTCCCCGCTAAGTACATCACCTATGTTCCCCGATACAATATTTGTATCTGCATCCTTAACCACATCGATCACGGATGCCGGGACAAAGGTTTCCGGACTCGCCGAGGTGTCCCTGTTTTCCTGGTAACTCTTCGTAAAATACTCAAGGTCAACCAGGTCAACCACACCGTCGCCGTTTAAGTCCATTACACTGGTGGCCGTCCTCTTGCCGTCGATTGCATCCACAAGCACAAGACGGTCGTTATCCCCGACTGTCCCGTCCCCGTCCACATCGCCGATCAGAAGAACGCCCGGATGCGCCTTAGCCTGTGTGTAATTAACACCGCCCAGAAATCCGGTGGTCAGGTTGATGGCGCAGCCCTGCTGCCCTACTGTGACAGTCTGGGTAAAACTCGCAAATCCCGGCGCGGTCACAGTCAGCGCATAATCTCCAGGTGCCACACCTTCAAAACTCACCCGGCCGGTTTCCAAACTGTCCGGACGCAGGGTAAGCGTCCTTGTCATCTGGCTTCCCAGGCTTACGGTAAAATCCACCTGTTTTTGCAGCACCAGCGCAGTGGTTACAGTTACGTCCACCTGCCCGGTGGAACCCGCCCGTCCCACCTCCCCCAAAGCATCCTGCGCATAAAGGATGTTTGGTGCATATCCTATGGGACTGCCTGCTTGTGCGGCACTTGTGGAAAAACCGGCTTGGAATGCCAGGACAGCAGCCAGCAATACCGCTGTCTTTTTTCCTGTTCTCTTTCTCATGCCTATACCTCATTTCCGTGTGCTACAAGCTTCCCATAAGCTTCCGGTCACAAGCTTCTGAGTCGCTTGCGCTACTATACCACGGTATTAATTATAACATGAAAAATACTTTATATGGAAGAAAATTTTTCTAAATTTTATAAAAAATTTAGAAAAATTTAGTATTTTCCTTTTTCCCGCCAATCTTTATCTGTACTACTCCTTTGCCCCAGGCACGCAAAAAAGCAAATGTCCGTTTTTCGCCGTACCTTGCCAGCATTTTTAACAAATACTCCAGTTGCGCCGAAGTTTCAGGGTGGATCATCTGGTTTTCAAGCCGCCTTTTTTTCGCGCCGTTAAAATATTTTAGCGGGCTGTCATCCCGGTATCCACTTCCGTTATATATTTTTCCTGCCGCCACCCGGTCGCAGAACATTTCAATCACATAGCGCTTTGGCATCTTTACCGGGGAAAGTTTCTCTGTTTTTGGATTGTAATCCATCCAGTACTCAAAGTGATGGCGGTTTCTCCCCTTATGGTGTATCCAGGCTTTCGAATATCCGTAATCCTCCCTCTCACCCTCGTTTGGGCTGCGGCTGCCCTGATAATACTTTGCCCCGACAATGAACTCGGACGGTGAATATTTTGACAGGTCATGGAAAAGCCCCTGAAAACCGATCCCCGCCTTAAAACAATGGCGGATCACCTGATGCCTGTGTTTCGTTATGGTCTTAAAATGTCTGAAAAAATGATATTGCCCCATATTCCCTCCTCAATTTCTCAAAAAAAGGGGCACCCTCCGGAATATTTCCAAAGCCCGTGCCCCTCTTTGTTTCTCACCCGATTTTTTCCATCCCGCCCATATACGGACGCAGTGCCTGCGGGATAGCAACACTCCCGTCCGCCTGCAAATTATTCTCAAGGAATGCGATTAACATGCGCGGCGGGGCAACCACCGTATTATTTAAGGTATGCGCAAAATATTTTCCCTCCGCGCCCGACACGCGGATTTTCAGGCGGCGCGCCTGGGCATCACCAAGGTTTGAGCAGCTTCCCACCTCAAAATATTTTTTCTGTCTTGGCGACCACGCCTCAACGTCCACCGACTTTACTTTAAGGTCCGCGAGATCGCCCGAGCAGCACTCAAGTGTTCGAACCGGGATATCAAGCGACCGGAACAGATCAACAGTGTTCTGCCAGAGTTTATCGAACCATAAAGGGGATTCCTCCGGCTTGCATACTACAATCATCTCCTGCTTCTCAAACTGATGGATGCGGTAAATCCCCCGCTCCTCGATGCCATGTGCGCCTTTCTCCTTGCGGAAACACGGTGAATAACTGGTCAGGGTGTATGGCAGTTTTTCTTCCGGCAGGATCTGGTCGATAAATTTGCCGATCATCGAGTGCTCACTTGTGCCGATCAGATACAGGTCTTCCCCTTCAATCTTGTACATCATCGCATCCATCTCCGCAAAGCTCATCACACCGGTCACAACATCACTGCGGATCATAAACGGCGGCACACAGTAGGTAAACCCGCGCCCAATCATAAAATCCCTCGCATACGAAATCACGGCGGAATGCAGCCTTGCGATGTCGCCCATCAAATAGTAGAAACCATTGCCCGCCACGCGCCGCGCCGCGTCAAGGTCAAGCCCTTCAAACCTCTCCATAATCTCTGCATGGTACGGGATTTCAAAATCCGGGACAACCGGTTCACCGTATCTTTTCACCTCGACATTCTCACTGTCATCCCTTCCAATCGGCACGCTCTTATCAATAATATTCGGGATCGTAAGCATGATCTTTTTGATTTTTTCCTCGAGTTCCGCTTCCTTTTCCTCAAGTTCTGCAAGGCGCGCGGACTGGTCATTCACCTGTTTCTTTACTTCCTCGGCATCCTCTTTTTTCCCCTGACCCATCAGGGCACCGATCTGCTTTGAGAGTTTATTGCGGTTTGCACGCAGTGTGTCCGCCTCCTGTTTTGCGGCACGGTTCTCCGCGTCCAGCTCAATCACCTCATCTACCAGCGGCAATTTTGCATCCTGGAACTTGTTTTTAATGTTCTGTTTCACGACTTCCGGATTTTCCCGGACAAATTTTAAATCCAACATATCAACTTTTTCCTTTCTTGTTAATTTTTCTTTCATTGCTGCTATTTTCTTAATGCGCATGAAAAAAGCTTCCGCCCCACACGCACTCGCATATGGGACGAAAGCTATTGCTTCCGCGGTACCACCCAAATTGGATGAAAACCATATGGTTTCCAACCCTCTTTCACGCAGGATAAAGGCTGCCACCTTCCGGCATTACCCGGCAGCTCGGAAGTGGAAAGGCACAATTCTCCTCCGGTTCGCACCATCCACCGGCTCTCTGTAGGATTCCTGCTGCCGCAGCTTCGTCATCGCTTTTTATGAAGCGTATTATAGCACAGGATTCCTTGGGATGCAAGGGGTATTTTTTTATCCTGCCAGGTCTAGGCACCGACATAATACTGCGCCTGCGCATTCCATAATTCATGGTATTTCCCACCTTCCTCCGAAAGAAGTGCTTTGTGGGAACCATACTGGACAATCTCTCCCCTGTCAAATACTACTACGCTGTCACAGAAACGGCAGGAAGCCAGTCTGTGACTGATATAGATTGCAGTCCTCTCCCCGGAAAGCTCATTGAACTTAGAGTATACCTCGTACTCCGACATGGGATCAAGTGCTGCGGTTGGCTCATCTAGCACAATAAACGGGGCATCCTTATAAAGCGCCCTTGCAAGTGCAATCTTCTGTGCTTCTCCCCCTGAAATCTCCACACCCTGCGCCGAATAATCCTTGTAAAGGTAAGTTTCAGTTCCGTCGGGCATCAGAGCCAGGCGCTCCATAAAACCGGCTCGCCCCAGAACTTTTTCGGCGCGCTCCCTGTCATACTCCTTGGCAGCAGCCACATTCTGCCCGATGGTAAAGGAAAAAAGTGCAAAATCCTGAAACACCACGGAAAAAAGCATCATGTACTCATTATAATCATATTTCCTGATATCCACACTGTTTAACAGAATCTCTCCCTCGGTTGGGTCATAAAGACGGCAGAGCAGTTTAATAAATGTTGTTTTCCCGCTGCCATTTACGCCGACCACTGCAAGCTTTTGCCCCACTTTAAATTTTACACTGATATGGCGCAGGGCATAATCCTGCGTATTCGGATATCGGAACGATACATCCTTAAACTCCACATAATAATCATTATCCAGCCGTTTTTCCACTGTGAGCGATCCCTGGTACATATCATTTGGGATATCAAAATACGAAAAATAACGTTTCAGATAATAGTTGTTGGAACACAGCCGCTGCAAGGCACGGACAAGCCCGGAAACCGCTTCCAGCAAAAGCATAATGCAGGCGACATATTTCGCGATCGAACCGACCGAAACCGCCCCTGAAATTGCAGCCGATATCAACACCAGATAGATCGCATACTTTAACAGATGGGGCAGTATAATGTTGGGGAATATGAAACGCACACCTTTCCTGTTCCGCTCCATACAATTGCGATAGTATTCCATCTCCGCTCCCGCCCTGCCCGAGATAATTTTCTTTTCCATATTATAGAGGCGGATTTCCATCCCCGCCGAATAATCCCCGACCAGTTTCCTGTACTTTTCTGTTAATAAATTTGCATTTACATTGTTGTGGAAGAATTTCAGATTTATTTTGTTCTCCTGTGCCGTACAAAAAATACCGCATATAATGGTCAGAATAATCCCCGCCACTATTCCAAGCTTTGATCCCATCCCCACCGCCCCAAACATAAAAAAGGAAACGAGCAGGGCGGCGGAAAATACAATACTGGTAATATGCCCGATTCCTGTTGCAAGGCTGTTGTAGAGAAAAAACAGATTATATCCGCTGTTGCTTTCGTCGCGGATACGCGCAAGCAACAATGCAACATCCCGGTTTTCTGTGCTGGAATATTCCATTCCCATTCCTTTTTCCGAAAACATCCAGTCCCGTTCCCTGTAAAGTTTTTCTTCCCAGACATTCCTGGCTGCATTAATCCAGGTGAGCAGGAGATTACACAAAAAGGCAAGCCCGATTGTAAGTCCTGCATACCGAAAAGCCACCCCAGCCGGCGCACCATATAAGATTGCATCCAAAAGCCGCGCTGAAAAATAGATTGGCACATACAGGACGGCAGCGCCGAGAAAAGACTTTAATATCGTGCACAAAATATAGCCACGGCTAAGTGAAAACAACATTTTTACTGCGCGGGATAGTATTGCCAGATGTTCACCCATCTTCAGGTTTTCACTCTCTTTTTCCATCTTTATTCCTCCCCTTTCTCCTGATACCAGCAACTTTGAATTTCGTAGAGTTTTGCATATTCTCCCCCCGCTGCCAGAAGTGAATCATGGGTACCTTCCTCCATAATCTTCCCGCCTTCCATATACAGTATCCGGTCGCAGAAACGGGTGGATGCCAGCCGGTGGGAAATAAACAGGGAACTTTTTCCCCTTGTCATATTCTGGTATTCTTCATAGATTCTGCTCTCCGCAATAGGGTCGAGTGCCGCCGTCGGCTCATCAAGGATCAATACCGGGGCATCTTTATAGAGCGCCCTCGCAAGCATTAATTTTTGCATCTCGCCGCCGGAAAGCTCAATCCCCCCTTCATTTACCTGTTTGTCAAGTTTTGTGTGGATTCCATCCGGCAGCAAGTCAAGTTTTTGTGAAAGACCCGCCCGCTTAATGCATTCTTTTGCGCGCATAATATCGCATTCGTCTTCCCCACAGCCGGAAACCGTTTCCGCTATGGAGAAAAACATCTGGTTCACCTTTTGGAAAACAACCGAAAAGAGTTTATAGTATTCCCTTCGCGGAATATGGCAGACAGATATGGTTTTTCGATTATCCCCGCCATCCGCATACACAATACGGATCTTTCCGTCGGTTGGCTCATACAGCCCGCACAAAAGTTTTACTAACGTGCTTTTCCCCGCGCCGTTTACTCCTACTATCGCCAGCTTCTCCCCGCTATGCAGTGTCAGGCATATATCATGCAGCACGTCATTTTTGGCACCTTCATAGCGAAAACTTACATGGTCAAAGATAATGTCCGGCGCACGCCCCTTTAAATCAAAAGGTGTAAACTTACCTGCCCCGTCCATGCTGCCTGCCCCCTCCGGATCCGGATATTCAAGATATTCCCGCAGGTCACACAGCAGAAGGCTTGTTCCCCTCATCTTATTCCAACCGTCAAGGATATTCCCAATCCAGGTGGCAAACGAGGAGATCGCGGCAAAATAAAGTACAAACTGCTCCGCAGAAATCTCGCCTTTACGCACCATCGAAATCAGAAGTGCATACGCCGCACCGTCCCTTAAAAGGATTACAAAAAGATCTGCAATCCGTGAGAAATAGCTTTTCCAGAGCCTTTTTTTATCCCAGACAGAATGCTCCTCACACAGCAGTTTATACATCTGCCGCATCCAGCCTGCCATACCATAAACCCGGATATCCTTTGCAGAAGTAAATTCCTCTGTTTTCCTCTGCACATAATAGAGTTTCCGGTCAAGTTCCCCCCATTTTCCCCTGTTTGCATATTCCCATTTCTGGTATGCCCGCACACAGAACCAGTTGACCGCTGGGGCAAGGGTTAATAATAGCAGTATCCACGGGCTGACAAAGGATACAACAGTACCAAAAAGTGCATAGCAGATTACACTCTCTAAAAACTTTCTTACATGCCAGGTCATATCCGCAACCGGTTCCTCACCGTTCCACCTCAGGGTAGTTCTCTCTGCCCGCCAGAACAGATCCCCCATTTTCTTTTTCTCGTAGCACTGATAAAAAAGCCCCATCGCCTTTTCATATAGCATATCCCTGACTTTGCACGTATAAATCTGGTCTAAGGTATGTACATAATAATCCAGTACATTCCATATAAGAGTTGCACACAGGATGGCAAACATCCAAATGCCGACTGTGTATGCCGCGTGTGAAAATCCCGCACCCCCAGTCACCTCCGCGACTACAAGGGATGGCAGGTAAATGCCAGTCCACGCCAGCCCGACATTTAGCGGGATAAATAAGATTTGCATAAACAGCGCCACCCTGGAATATTTTAGCTGCCCCCTTATACTCCAGCAAATATTATTCCAGGTTGTAGTGTAGGGCTTTTTCTTCTCTTTTCCCATCATTGTACCTTCTTTCTAAATATCACTGCGCGGATTGCGCCCTCTCTTCTTTCCCGCTAACATAATACTGTGCCTGCGCATTCCACAATTCATGGTATTTTCCGCCTTCCTCCTCAAGCAGAGCTTTATGGGTGCCATATTGAACAATCCTGCCCGCATCAAATACTACAATATTGTCACAGAAACGGCATGAGGCAAGCCGATGGCTGATATAGATTGCCGTCCGCTCCCCGGAAAGTTCGTTGAATTTGCTGTACACCTCATACTCCGATACCGGGTCAAGCGCCGCGGTCGGCTCATCGAGCACAATGAACGGTGCATCTTTATATAGCGCCCTCGCAAGCGCAATTTTCTGTGCTTCCCCGCCGGAAATCTCCACTCCCTGCTCCGAATAGTCTTTATACAGGTAGGTGTCCGTCCCGGCCGACATTGTGGCAAGCCTCTCCCCAAATCCTGCCCGCTCCAAAACTTTCCTGGCGCGCTCCCTGTCATACTCTTTTGCCGCAGCTACATTCTGTCCTACTGTGAAGGAAAAAAGAGTAAAATCCTGGAATACAACGGAAAATATGGACATGTACTCATCATAATCATATTTCCTTATATCCACCCCATTTAAAAGAATCTCCCCTTCTGTCGGGTCGTACAGACGGCAGAGCAATTTTATAAAAGTTGTCTTGCCGCTCCCGTTCATTCCGACCACGGCAAGTTTTTCCCCCACTTTAAATTTTACATTGACATGGTTAAGCGCATATTCCTGCGTGTCCGGATAACGGAAGGAAACATCCTTAAATTCCACATAGTACTCGTTGTCCAGACGTTTTTCCACTGTGAGCGATCCCTGATACATACTGTTTTTAATATCAAAGTATGAGAAGAAACGTTTCAGATAGTAATTATTTGCAAATACTCTCTGGAACGTACTCACCAGCCCGGAAACCGCATCAAGTAAAAGCATAATACAGGCAACATATTTTGCAATGGAACCAACGGATACTGTCCCTTTCATAACTGCCATAATAAGTATCATATAGACTCCGAACCGCAACAGGTGGCTAAGCACCACCGATGGAATGGATAAAAACAGGCGTTTCCTGTCTTTCTTTATATAGTCCCCATAAAACTCCATATCGGTCTTTAAACTCTCCCCCGCTATTTTCTCATCCATACCATAGAGCCGGATATCCATTCCCATACTGTAATCACTGATACAAATTCCATATTTTTCCGCAAGAATATTTAAATTTACACACTGCTTCCAAAATTCCTGGTTGATTGCCTCCTCCTTTGCAGTGGAGTAAATCCCATAGAGCACAGTGGCTAACAGCCCCGCAACCAGGGCAAGTTTCATACTGCCCGGCACGGCTTTTACTCCAAAAAAAGAAGCGGTCAGAGAAATGGAGGCAGCAATAACTGTTATATACTGCACCAACATTCTCACACTGGTGTACAAATAATAAAGGTTGTAACCTGTCTGGCTTTCCATCCTGCTTCTCTCAAGCAGCAGGACAATTTCACGGCGCTCAATGCAGGAATATTCCATCTCCATCTCTTTCTTAGAATACATCCACTCACTCTCCCGATACAGGTTGGCAATCTTGATATTTTCCACTACCCTGCACAGGGTAAGCAAAAGATTAAGCAGAAAAGTCAAGCCAACCGTAAGCGCTATATAAAAGAATATTTCTCTTTTCGCTGCCCCCGTCCAGATTGCATCGATCAGTTTTGCGGAGAAATAAATTGGGACATACTGTATTACAGAGCCAAAAAACGCATTAAAAATAGTACACAGGGCGAAAGCCCGATCCAGACGAAAAAGCATTTTTACCGCCCGCCGAAAGATAGCGGAATGTTCGCCCCACTTCATCTTTTCTTCCTTTTTCATACTTCCTCCAATTCTGTCGGGGCAAAAGCTGTTTCTTCTTTTTCTCCTGCCTGATACCAGCAGCTTTGCAGTTTATAAAGTTCTGCATACTCCCCGCCTGCCAAAATCAGTGAATCGTGCGTGCCCTCCTCATAGATTTGCCCATCCTTCAGATATAAAATCCGGTCGCAGAAACGGGTGGATGCCAGCCTATGCGAAATAAACAGGGCGCTTTTGCCTTCTGTCATATCTTTGTAATTCTTATAGATTTCACTTTCCGCAATTGGGTCGAGTGCGGCGGTCGGTTCATCAAGCACCAGAACCGGGGCATCCTTGTACAATGCCCTGGCAAGCATAAGCTTTTGCAGTTCACCCCCGGAAAGTTCCGTCCCGTCCTGATTCACCTGTTTGTCAAATTTTGTGTGGATTCCTTTTGGTAGGGAAGATAATTTTTTTGAAAGCCCCGCCTGTCTGATACACTCCTCTGCGCGCGCAAAATCGGTCTGCTCCTCCCCCCGGCATGAAACAGTTTCCGCGAGTGAAAAAAACGCGGCTTTCACTTGCTGGAACACTGGGGCAATCAATTTATAGTAATCTTCTTTGCAGATTTGGCTTACCGGCACGCCATCCATATAGATTTCCCCTTTTGTCGGCTGGTACAAACCACATAAAAGCTTGACAAGCGTGGTTTTTCCCGCCCCGTTCAGTCCCACAAGGGCTATTTTTTCTCCTTTTTTTATTGTTATACAGATATCGTGCAGGGTATCCCTCTCCTCCCCGTCATATCGAAAACATACATGGTCAAATCTGATTTCCGGTGCATTTTCCTTGTAATCATCCGGGTTTATCCTTCTCTTGCCATCCCTGTCCGGATATTCGAGGTATTCCCGCAAATCACAGAGGCGCAGGCTTGTGTGGCGCATCTGGTTCCACTTATTTAATATGTTCCCAATCCATGTGGCAAATGAGGATATGGCGGCAAAATAAAGGACAAACTGGTCAACTGTGATTTTACCTTCCCATGTCATTAAAACCAAGATAACATATGCTGCACCGTCCCTTAAAAGGATTACGATAAGGTCCGCTAAGTGTGAGAGGTATTCCCTTATTATCCTTTTTTTATCCCATGCCATGTACTCTTTGGAAAGCATCCGGTACATCTGTTCCATCCAGGTTGCCATACCATATATCCTGATATCTTTCGCCACGGCAAAATCGGCTGTCTTCCACTGTATATAATCTAACTTCCTGTCAATTTCCATCCAGTTTGACCTGTTTTTATACTCCCATTTCTGGTATAATTTCACACAAAACCAGTTTACTGCCGGGGCAAGGGTTAAAAGTAAAAGCAGCCATGGACTGACAAATGAGATAACGGTGCCGAACAACACATAACAGAGTACACTCTCGACAAAATCCCACGCGTGTCTTGTCATATCCTTTGTGGGTTGGACCCCGTCCCACATTTCGGTTGCCTGTCTGGCTCTTTCCCCAAGATCAAGCATCTCCTTCTTTTCATAAATCTGATAAAAACACCCCATTGACTTCTTATTTAGCTCATAGGAAATATGGCAGCGGTGCAGCGTTTCTTTTGCATCCATCAGGCGGTCAAATATACTTTTCAGGATGGTTGCGCACAATATTGCAAGCAGCAGTCCACCAATATACACCAATGAATGGGAAAATCCCCGATTCCCCGTCACCTCCGCGACAACCAAGAAAGGCAGGTAAATCCCCGACCATGCCAGCCCGACGTTAAGCGGTACGCGCAACATCTGCATGTAGAACACGGACGGCGAATATTCTAATTGTTTCCGGATACTCCATAGGATATTACTGAATATGGAAGTGTATGGGACATTTCTTTTCTCTGTGCTTTTACCTCTCCCCCTGCATCCCTCCTTTTTTGTTTTTTCTTTTTTCTTTTTATCTGGTTTTCCCATATAACCCTCCCTTTCTTGTGTGGTTATTATACCATGTCCTCCGGACATGCTAAGCGCATTTATGCGCTTTCCCTACGGGGGATGCGCATGATTTGCCTTGGTAATTGTCCTCCCTTTAGTCGGACGGCAAATCAGCGCTGGTATAATATCTGACGACATTATACCATGCCTTTCAAAAAAAATAATGTTTGTGCACGAATTGTTTTCTGGTGTGCACGAACTGTAAAATTGAAAAGCATATTCTAACGCACAAAAAGGCGGCATTTTATAAAATGCCGCCTTCCTTACAACCTCTTATAATAATAAATGCCCGTCCGTCACAGAGCCCAGGGCTTTGACTAATTCTCCATAATAGTCCCTAAACCTTGTATCCTGCTCCATACAATGTGAAAGATCAATATCAAAACGAAGCAAACGATCCGTGATATGCCTTGCTATCCTTGCTTTGTATTCCATATCCTGCACATACCGATGAATTACTATATTCCCATGCTCTTCTTCTTTAAGCAGCCTCCCATAAAGGTCTGGAACTACAATCTCGTTCTGCACCACAACCTCTTTCTCACAGACAAGTTCCAAACTCCAGCCCGTCATGCCCCGCATAAATCCCTCTTCTGCAAGCTCGTAGACCGAGCAGCTCTTATCTTTGTACGCGAGCACAAATGCATCCGGATAGCACTCGTAAACTATGGGACATCCTTTCTCATCACCGGATATTATAAAGTCAAAATCATCCTTCTTTACGCCAAACAACAAACCTGTAACCATGTTTTGTATCGCGTAGACATATGGTTTTTTGTGCGTGGATACTGCGGGTTTCAGGATTTTCAGCCCGCTCTGCCTCGAAACATGATATAACATTATTCACCTTTTCCTTTTCTATTCCAGCACCCGCTCATACAACAGATTCTTGTCAATATCGTAAATCCTGAAAACTACTTTTGCATCTTTGTATGCATCTTTCTGGGCACCCTTTAGAATCTCTTCCATGGTTTCTTTCAAAATTTCAAACGAGTTTTCCGCCGCCACTTCGATCTCTTCTTCTGACAGTCCCATCTCTGCATATATGCTGGTAGTAATGGCAACAATAACGGACTTATCTTTTGCATAAATCTCGGTTATTACACCATCTTCCTCCTCCTTATACTTGGCAGTACCAAAAGTATCTTTTAAATAGGTTTCAATCTTATTTTCCTTTTTGTTGCTGTCCACGACCGTAACTTTGCAACTATATGTTTTGCTGTTATACTTTGCCTTGATGGTTGCAGTGCCCTCAGCTTTTGCCGTGATAACACCCTTTGAGGAAACAATCGCCACCTTCCTGTCACTGCTGCTCCATTTCACATCGGTCGCGGCAATATCACCAAGTTTCAGCGTCAGTTTACTGTCCACTTCCATCATCGCCTTCGCCTTGCTAAGCTTTGGTTTCGAAGCGGCGGAAACCTTCCCCGGGGCAACGAGTGCAACCAGCAAAAGCAGCATCATAACAACAGACATCAATTTCCTTTTCATAATAAAACCCCTCCTTATTTTTGATTACATAAGCACATGCTTTGTAACCATAATCACAGAATCATGGTTCCATCCTTATTCTACAGAAGGTCTTTCCTTATTATAAAGAAGTCATTCCTATTTAAATTAATTGTTAAACAATTTTGAAAATAGCACACCGCATATAAAATATGTGACAAAATGGGCAACAGTCACCTTGCTAATAAATTTCATTTTTGTACGCATACTTC
>CAJTOR010000044.1:167-31265 GCA_910577675.1 uncultured Lachnospiraceae bacterium | reverse complement strand
CCGGATATAATATCCGGCTTCAAGGTTTCCAGTGCAGTTGATGGGACTTGAACCCACACCCACGTAAGTGGACATGAACCTGAATCATGCGCGTATGCCAATTCCGCCACAACTGCAAAAACAATGCTTATTTATATTACCATTAAAAAGAATACTTGTCAATACTTTTTAAAAAAATTTTCCTTTTTCTTGACTTTATATTGTGTTTATTGTATCATAAATACATAAAATTTATTAGAGCCGCTTACCTGGGAAATCTTGTTTTACTAAAAATGTAAAATTTACCCAGAAAAATCCAAACCTGCTTGCGGTTCCACAAAAAATAGAAGAGAGGTAGAAATCATGGACATTAAAGCTCAGATTGAAAAAGTTGTAGAAACCGTTACAAAGGACAAGAGCCTTCTCACCCAGTTCCAGACGGAGCCGGTCAAAGCCGTGGAAAAAGTGCTTGGTATCGACCTGCCGGACGACATCATCAATAAAGTGGTGGACGGGGTAAAAACAAAAATAACCGCTGACAAAATTTCCGATACATTCGATGCTATCAAAAAACTTTTCTAAAAAAGATGCCGGGACTGATACAAAAAAGTCCCGGCTTTTTATCAATTCTAAATAACCAATACCATATTCTTCCCGCCAGACATACCTATCGCTGCTGGCGAAAGAGTCCCGGATCCGCCCCCAGGCTTTTGAGGGCATCCTGCATCAATTTCTCTGCCTCATCATCATCATATGCCTCAAGACGTTCCTGCGCCTTCTGGCACGACTCTAGAAGATTCTGCGGAATGGAATAACGCATCAGATTATCAATTTTATCAAGCGCCTCCTTGATATCAAAATTCTTTAAATCATCCAGAATATACAGAATTCTGGAATTCAGTTCACCGAGGCTGATAGTAGGTTTCTCTGTTCCCGCACCGATGCCTGAATCGCGCTCCATCATCTTTAACACCCGCTGAATCATGCTTTCCCCACCCGGCAGGTCATTCGACTGCAATTTCACTTTCGCCGCATGTACACGCCCGGACACCGCCTCGTCAATCTGGTAACCCATGATCTCATCAATTTTCATAACAGCCGCTTTCAATTTCCCGCCCTGTATACTGGCAAGTACATCCTTAACCAGGCGGTAAAGTTCATCGCCCTCCATCGGAAGCACCCCGCGGCGCTTTAACGCGCGCTTAACACGCTCGTGCAGTTCATCCGAATTGACAGGCTTAACAATATAATCCATAATACCAAGCTTCGAACCCTCAATCACCGTTTCCTTATCCTTCTTGGCTGTTAGAAGAATAACCGGAACTGTGATGCCGTTCTCCTGCGTGCGGATTTCACGCAATGTTTCAATCCCATCCATTATCGGCATCTGCACATCCAAAAGGATCAAATCAACCTTCTCAATATAAAGAAATTTAATCGCGCGCTTGCCGGAACTTACCGGAATAACCTCATATTCATCCTTCAGTTCCTGCTCAAGGCTCGCAAGATTTACCATATTGTCATCCACTGCCAGAATCCTTAATTTTTCCATTTCAGTCCACCTTTCTTTCTATTATAAACTCCTCATCAAAAATTTTCTACCATGCTGCGCAGCATATCCTCCGCATCATCATCCTCATACATCTTTAGCTTCGTCCGAATCTCCGCAAGCTGTTCCCTGATCTCTGATGGCAGCTTATGTCCCATCAGCCACTCGACCTTCTCCGCACAAAGTTTCGTTTTGAAGCGCTCCACAAACTCCAGGGCTTCCCTGATCCCCCCCTGCATCGCATCCACCGCGATCTCCGGTTTGTCAGTATCATCCTCCGCCCCAAAACGTCCCTTCTTTCCAAGCAGCTCCTTGATCTCATCAAGAAGCTTTTTGTATAACTCCATCAGTTCTGCATAGGTTGCGCGCACTGTTTCAACATCCTGTGCCGCAGCCGCATCCTCCTGGATTTTAGCCTTTCCGGACAGCACCATTGCACCGATATTGGCAGATGCACTTTTCAGGGCGTGAACTTCAATGCGGTAATTCTTCATATCTTCACATTCCAAGAGTTCTTGCAGATATTTTGTCTTTTTCAGACCATCCATGTAAAAGAGCTGGAGCAGCTCCAGATAATCATCCACTGTACCGGTATGATACTCCATTACCTTCTTTATGTCAATGCTGTCCATGACAATATCCGAAAAATCTTTTTCGCTGGCAGGTTCCTCCTCCGCCTGACTTTCCTCCGAATCTGCATAAACTTTCCGCTCATCCGGTATCCATTTGTCAAGCATTCGATACATTGGTTCCCGGTCAACTGGCTTGGCGAGGAAATCCTGGAAACCATTTGCCATAAACATTTCCTTAACACCCGGCATCACATTTGCCGTAAGCGCAACAACAATCGGTGTACTTCCGTTCTCACCGCAATCCGCGCGCAGGATCTTTGTGGTTTCCACCCCGTCCATATCCGGCATCATATGATCCATGAAAATCAAATCAAACCGCTCATTCTTCACCAGTTCAATCGCCTCCGGTCCACTCTCCGCCTTCGCGAGCTGGACACCATAAGGTTTGAGCATCCCGACCGCCACCTGTCGGTTGATCAGATTATCATCAACCACCAAAATCTTATAATCCGGTGCGGTAAACATCCTCATCTCGTCTTCCTGTTCCATTTCCGGTTCCTCCTCCTGCTCTGCTACTGTCCGCTTATCCAGCACCTGCTGCAAAAGTGTGATGGTAAAAGTACTTCCCTCCCCATAAACACTCTCCACCTCAATCTTACCCTTCATCAGCTCTGCCAACTTCCTTGAAATTGAAAGTCCCAGCCCCGTCCCGCCCACATTGCGGTTATTTTTGGAATCCACCTGGATAAAGCTCTCGAAGATTTTCTCCATATCTTCCTTTTTGATACCAATACCCGTATCTTCCACCCGAAATACCAAATTCCACATGCCGGACGTAGTATAACTCCCGTCCACGGTAAGTTGTACATAACCCTCCCGTGTGAACTTAATTGCATTGTTAAGCACATTAACCAGGATCTGCCTTATACTTCCATCATCCCCATAGAATTTGCAAGGTACTGTATCCACAATCTCACAGCGCATTTCAAGCCCCTGCTGTTTCGCCGCCATCTGCATCATCACGGTCACTTCATGCACCAGTTTCTTAATATAATATGCATTCTCAACCAATTCCATCTTCCCGTCCTTAACTTTAGAAATATTAAGGATATTGTCCAGGATAGCTAAAAGGTTCTGCGATGCAGCTTTAATATCGCAGGCATAATTAAAAATCTTTTTCCCCTTAGATTCCTCCTTTAAAAGATCGCTCAATCCCATAATCGCATTCATCGGTGTCCGTATCTCATGTGACATATTTGCAAGGAATTCACCCTTGACTGAATTCGCCTCCTCAGCCCGCTCGCGCATTTCCTTGATCTCTTCAATATAATTCTTAGTCCTGGTAATATCGAACACCAGCAGCACATAACCTCGCAGGGTACCCTTCCTGTCGAATATGACCTTTAAATGCCCTTCAAAATATCCGCCGTGAAGCTGGAATTCATAAGGACCCTCCGTCCCAAAAATATCCATCGGGAAATTGTCCAGATCTTCGATGCGCTGACCGACACTCCCCGGATTTAACGTGATGAAAATTCCAGTGGCAGCCGGATTGTATCCTGTAATCCGCTGCTCATTATCCAAGAAAATCACACAGTCATCAATCTCCGCCAGCGCAGTATTTGCCGCTACACGGCTCAGGTCATAATTTTGTTTCGCCCACACAAAAATCACGATAAAAGACAGTGTGATGGCTAACGTCCCCGGGCAGGGGTCATATCCCTTAATAACCTTAAAACTGTAAAGAGCTAAAACAGTTGTCGGCACCAGACAAAGCAACGTGATAAGACGGAAATGCATTGTTTCCTCCCTGTCCGGATGCCTGCGCACTGCCAGAAATAATGCCCACAAAGCCATCGCACAGGGAATAGCGCAGCAAAAAACTGCAAAAATATAATACATAAAACCATATTGGAACACGAAATGGGAATAGCCATCCGCCTCCGTGACAAACTCTTTTGCCCGGTAAAACATGGTATGCTTATCACTCGTCCATGCAAACCCGAAAATCGTCATATTGACCAAAACCAGCGTGGGTATCACTGGGCGCGGTAGTCTGACCCCGCAGTAATAATAAATAAACCGCAAAAAAAACAAAATTACCCAGCCAGAACCCAGATACTGCATTTTAATTGCCCACAGCGCCGCCTGGGGTTCTTTTGAAGCAAGCTCCAAAAGATAACCCGCGTTCTGAACCAGACTACAGACCAGAAAGAATACCATCATCTGCTGCATATTTGTAACATCAGTATGTAAGATCAGCAGCAGTGCAGAAAAAACCAGCACCAATACCAGTATCTGTGCAAAAATCATAAATGTATGCATAATTTCTCCTTCCGGAAGCTCCCATAGTAAATGTTACCTGTTTTTCAGGCTAGAAACTTCCGTGCAGACAAGCTTTAATTAAACTTAAATACTAACAACATCGCCCATCCACACCGCCTTTTTGATACTACACCATGCCCTCCTCAGGACAGAAAATCAGCACCGGTAAAATATCTGACGATATTATACCATAATACCCCTGGAAATTGCGACCCTTTTTTATATCTTTTATGGAAATTCTTATCGACAGCCCTCTGCCCCCTTCTGATTGGTTGTTATATACGGACTCCCCCATGGCAAAACACAAAAACGGGATGCCGTGGCTTTCGGCACCCCGTAAAACTTTACGTCAACAAAGTTTCCATGTTACAGGGGCTTAATTCGTTACATCCACCCTGATCTTTTCTGTCAATTCCCCAACTGTTACGGTAATCACTGCCGAACCTTTCTTTACCGCCGTGATTTTTCCCTTGGAATCCACTTTCGCCACCGACTTCTTGCTGGATTTCCATGTTGCTTTTGAAGCCTTGCCGCCCGACGGCTGCAAAAATGCATCAAGTTTCAACGTGCTCCCCTTCTTTAAAGTGACAGCAAACATAATACCATCGTCCGGCTTGTTGCCACTTTCCACACTCAAAGTATAATTCCCGGAAAGCTCCTTCGAATCCCGATACAGGTTGGCAAAATACGGCACAACACAGACGTAATACTTCTTCCCTTCCTCGGTATCTACCTTTATACTCCGGGTTTCATCCTGTTTTGCAATTCCCTCTCCAAGCTTTGTCTTCTCCTCATCGTACACATACCAGATAATTCCCCTCTGGATATCATTCCCAACCTTTATCTCAGAAGTTTTATCCCCTGCAATAAAGTAAAAATAGTCCTCATCCATCCGGTTTTCAAGAGCAAAATCATACTTCTTGCCACTGATAAGCTCCACATCCGCTTTCCCCATCGTATCCGCGCCGTCATCCAATGCTTTCGACGTAACAATTTTAAACGATGAACTGCCCAGATACGGATGACACTTGATACAGATATAATAGGTGCCGGATGGACTCAACTTTAATGAATCTTCATTTCTGTCCGCAATTCCACCAGCAAGTCCAGTAAGACTGGTCATATCCTCATCATAAAAACTTGCCTCGGCACTATGGCTCTTCCCATCGGTGGTCAGATACTCAAAATGATACCAATAATTTGCATCTTTCCCGGCTGTAAATTTATACCACTGTTCCTTATCCTCCGGGGTTACCGTCCCAGTCAGGATATCACCTACTTCAATCTCGACTGATTCCTCGCGGGATGCTCCCCCCTGTTTCTTGGTGGCAGCATTCGCCGTAATCAGAACACCACTCATCAGGAGGAATATACCAAGCATCAAAATCCCAAGAAACACTTGTTTCAACAATCCCTTTTTCATCTCGTCCCACTTTCTTAAAAAAATTTACACTGCCCACTTAATACAACTTTGACAATCGGCAGAAACGTAATTTATCCGAGCACCCGATCCAGCGTCGAAATCAGTTTCTTCACATCGATCGGCTTCGCAATATGCCCGTTCATACCATTGTGCAACGCCTCCTGTTTATCCTCCTCAAAAGCATTTGCCGTCATCGCAAAAATAGGGATGGAAGCAAGCTCCTTATTCCCAAAACTGCGGATTTTGCGCGCCGCGCCATAGCCGTCTAGCACCGGCATCTGGACATCCATCAATACAAGCTGGTAATATCCCGGATCAGATTTTTCCAGCATTTCCACTGCCATCTGCCCATTGTCCGCCACCTCAACCTGAAAACCTTCCTCGCTCAGGAGCTCAACAGCGATTTCCTGGTTTAACACATTATCCTCCGCAAGCAGGATACGCTCCGTATGATCCCTCTTTGCCCTGCGCTTATATTCTTTCCCTGAATCGTAATTGTTTACTAGGGAATTCAGGCAACTCCTAAGCTCCGATAAAAACAGGGGCTTGCTGCAAAACGCGGAAACACCTGCTTCCCTTGCCTCATCCTCAATATCCGACCAGTCATATGCAGTCAGCACAATCACAGGTACATTCCCGCCTGTTTCCCGGCGTATCCTCCGAACCACCTCAATCCCGTTCACATCCGGCAGGAGCCAGTCAACAATATACACATCATAATCATCCTTGCGAGTCAGAGCCTGTCTCGTGCGAAGTACTGCCTCCTTGCCCGAGAGTGTCCATTCTGCGCGCATACCGATCTGCTGAAGCATGTAGGACACACTGTCACAGGTATTAAAATCATCATCCACCACCAGGGCATGACAGTTCTTAAACTCCAGAAGTTCGACCGGTTTCCTCTCCTCCGTATTCAATCGGAACATAAACGATACCTTGCACTCCGTCCCAACATTGAGCGTACTCTTAACCTCAATCACACCATTCATCATATCCACAATATTTTTGGTGATTGCCATTCCGAGTCCCGTCCCCTGTATCCCGCTGATCGTGGAATTGCGCTCCCTCTCAAAAGGCTCGAAAATATGGGCGACAAACTCCTCGCTCATGCCAATCCCCGTATCCCGTATATGGAATTCGTAATACGCAAAACCCTCCGGCGCTCCCGCCTTCTCAGTAATCCGGAACGAAATCGTGCCGCCCGTCATCGTATATTTGACCGCGTTGCTCAAAAGGTTGAGCAATACCTGGTTCAATCGCAGCTTATCACAATATATCTCCTCATCGAAGACATCGATGGTGTCCACATAAAATTCAAGCTGCTTCGCATTGACATCCCCCTGGATAATATTCTGAAGCCCATGCAAAATCTCCGGCAGGCTGCACGGCTTTTCTTCCAAGTGCATCTTTCCGCTCTCAATCCGGCTCATATCAAGCACATCATTAATCAGGCTGAGCAGATGGTTCCCCGATGACATAATCTTCTTTAAATATTCCTCCACCTGGTCACGGCTGTCGATATGGTTGATGGCAAGGGTTGTAAAACCGACGATCGCATTCATCGGTGTCCTGATATCATGGGACATATTGGAAAGGAAAATACTCTTTGCCTTGCTCGCGCGGTTCGCCTGCATCAGGGCACCTTCCAATATACTTTTCTTTTCCATCTCACTCCTTGTTTCATCATCCACACTGCGAAAACCAAGCACCGCTCCGCGCCGCTTTTCCCAATTTCCGGTGCGCACCGCCTTCATCTGGAAATATCGCAATTCGCCATCACAATTTGTCCGGTAATTTATATAACATATATTCTTTTCAGTAAGTTCTTTCGCCAACCATTCCCTCGAACAGCATTCCCGCAGCAATTTGCGGTCTTCCTCATACACGCAGTTCTCTATATACCTGTCCATTTTTTCTTCCAGGTCAAAATCACCCACCTGTGCAAATATAGGCTTCAACATATCGTTATGGCACTCGTTGACGCGCAGAGTATTCCCTGTTCCAGTATCGAGATTAAAATAACATACCAGATTAAAATCGATGCTGAGCGCCTGGACAAGCTCCATCTGACGGCGCTCATTTTTCCGCTCCTGCTTTTTCTGTTCTGTACAATCGAGAAGGAACCGCTGATAAAAAAGTTCCCCATCTTCCTTCAGCAGCTTGATATTCCCCATAACATGAAGGACTTCCCCGTTCTTATGTTTTACGGAATACTCCGTACTGACACTGTCGCCCTCCTTCTCAAGTGTCTGCATACGGCTTTTTAATCTGTCCTTATCCTCTACCAAAACCGAATTTGCAACCATATTAAAACCTGCTGCTTCAAGTTCCTCCCTGGAGTCATAACCAAGAATCTTTAACGCCGCCCCATTCACACTAAGAATGCGCGAACCATCTAATGAATGGCAGAGGATTCCACAGTCGATGGAAGTAAAAACCTTTTCCAGCGTGCGGGTCTTTTTCATAATCTCCTGCTCGAACGCCCGCTCCCTGGTAATATCGATGGCAACGCCAACCGTCCCCATAACATTGCCATCAAAATCATAGAGGGGCGACTTATATGTAGTGAGAAGCTTCGTCCCCTCGCCCGTCTGGATCGTTTCCTCGGACACGCAGGTTCTTCCCGTTTCCATTACCTCGCGCTCGGACTCGATACATGCAGGATCATCCTCCTCCACATCCCAGATAAAAGCATGCCCCCTGCCCTCGACTACCTCTTTTGGCTTGTTTACCGTCCTGCAAAAACTGTCGTTTACCTTCTCATGAATCCCGTTTTTGTCCTTAAACCAGACCAGGTTCGGCACACTGTTAATCGCTGTTTCCAAAAAATGGGAGGTCTGTCTGTAATCCCGATCCTTTTTCAGGCTCTGCTGCCATCTTAGGAACCGAAACGCAAACTCCTCCCCCGACACTGGCAAGACCCATATATCCGTGATCCCATCCAAATAGCCGGAAAGCTTGGCAACCTGCCCTTTTTCCGCAAACAAGACCAACTGCGCATCCTGCCGTTTTGCCGCAATCAGGGAACCCATCGTCCCCTCCACATCCATTCCCCGCAAGTCCACAAAAATAGCGTCCGCCTCCGCCGCCATATCCGCGTCCGGAATGCTGCCCTCACAAAACTGGTGGGAAAAGTGTTCGAGCGGGGACATTTTCTTAATTGTCCCAAACAGGTCGTCCTTATGGTTCATATCACCGATCAAATAAAAATGAACACAGCAATGGTACATAATTATCTCCTCCACATCATCCGAATAGGCAAATTGCTTTCATCATACTGCAAAAAAGAATTTATGTCAAGGATATCAAAGCCATAGTTTTCTATAATTCTTTTATGGCTGTGCCTTGGCTCGCCTCTTTCATCTTTTTCTTGTACTCATACATGCGGTTGAAAAGCATCTGGTATAACCTTTAATATCGCCGCCGCACTTCAAGTACAGACATATCTAAAAGCAACCAGACTCCCAGATTTCTTATATATTTTACTAAAACTTTTTTAAGGGCAACAAGCATCTCCTGATCCGCAGTATCCAATAAGCGATAAATTCGTCCCTTCCCACCCTGGCAGCCTGCTTTAGGCAGCCAGACCAAAACTCTCAGTATTACATGGAAAACCCACATAATTTCTAGAATACTTCTAAATTAGGAAGCTTTCTTTTTTCATCATTATGTACCTCTTCCTGATTCCATGATAACATTTTTACAAAACAAACACAAGTACTTTTGGCTGGGTTACGTTTTGCACAAGGACATATTGAACAAACTGCATTTTAGATAAAAAATGGAGCTGATACAAAATTGGGATATTTCTCAATATACAGTAAAGAAATCTTAGATATCCCTACTATATATTCCAAAAATATACCATTTTGCAACAGCCCCATTTGTAGCCTACTCCCCAAACGAAAACGATTTGGGGACGTTTTATACTTTAAATCTGTAGCCTACTCCCCAAACGAAAACGATTTGGGGACGTTTTATACTTTAAATCTGTAGCCTACTCCCCAAATCGTTTCAATGTATTGGGGTTTGGAGGTGTTTACTTCTATTTTCTCGCGTATCTTCTTAATATGCACTGTCACAGTCGCGATATCCCCTATGGATTCCATATCCCAGATTTTCTGGAACAGTTCCTCCTTCGTATATACATGGTTAGGATTTTCCGCTAGGAAAGTAAGCAAATCAAATTCTTTCGTGGTAAATGTGCGCTCCTCACCGTTGACATACACGCGGCGCGCCGTCTTATCGATGCGGATTCCGCGTATCTCGATAATCTCGTTCTCCTTCGCATTTGACCCGATCAGGCGCTCATAACGCGCCATATGCGCCTTTACGCGGGCTACCAGCTCACTTGGCGAAAACGGTTTTGTCATGTAATCATCCGCACCGAGCCCCAAGCCGCGTATTTTGTCGATATCATCCTTCTTTGCTGAAACCATAATGACTGGAACATTCTTTGCCTCCCTTATCTGGCGGCAAATCTCAAAACCATCCACCTTAGGCAGCATCAGGTCTAGGATAATCAGGTCAAAGTCCTCACTCAGCGCGCGCGAAAGCCCCTCATCCCCGCTGTTTTCAATCGCCACCTCAAACCCTGAAAGCTCCAGATAATCTTTCTCCAGCTCCGCAATCGCCGTTTCATCCTCCACAATCAAAATCCTGCTCATCTTCATTTCCTCCTTTTCTCTTTGTTTCCGCACCTATTCCTTAAGCCGCATACTCTTCAAATACCTTCCCTTAGCCCCATACTCCGAGTTTGCAGGAGGAAGATTTTTGTGTATCGACAGCTTTGGCAATGTAAAACAGATGGATGTCCCAACCCCTTCCTCACTCTTCGCCCAGATCTTGCCCCCATGCTCCTCAATAATCTTCTGCGCAATCGCAAGCCCAAGACCCGTGCCGCCCTTTTTCGAGTTGCGGGAAGCATCCGCGCGATAGAACCTGTCAAAAATATATGGCAAATCCTTTTTTGCAATGCCGGGACCGTTATCTGAAAGTTCTATGCGTATATTCCCGTCCACATCACACAGCCGCACTACAATCTCGCCCTCCGGTTTATCCATATATTTTACCGAATTTCCAATAATATTATTGATAACACGCTTTAACTGCTCGGGGTCTGCCGAAACCTTCGTCCCCTTCTCAATCCCGTTTACAAAATCAAGTTTTAAATTCTTGACCTCCATATCCAGACCTAGTTCCTCAATACAATCCGTAAAATAATCGCTCGCATCCAATATCATAAAATTGTACGGAACCGTATTACTGTCAATCTTCGTAAAGAAAGTCAGCTCGTCCACAAGCACCGACATATCATTCGCCTTCGTATAAATTGTTTTTACATATTTTTCCATTTTTTCCGGTGTGTCAGCAATTCCATCCATAATCCCCTCCGCATAGCCCTTAATTGCCGTCAGCGGCGTTTTCAAGTCGTGGGAAATATTGCTGATAAGTTCTTTCGAATCCTGCTCATACTGTAATCTCTCCTCTATCAGTTCCTTCATATGCAGGCGCATCTCATCAAAATCCTCGCAAAGCTGGCCGATCTCGTCAGAAGGGTCGCCCGAAATGGAATAGTTGAGGTTCCCACCCTTCATCTCGTTTGTCGCCACCTTCAAAGTATTGAGCGGGCGGATAATCGTCCGGTACAACCAAATAACAAGTACCACCGCAGTAATCCCAATCACGGCAACCATACAGACAATAATCTGGATAATCGAATTGCGAAGCTGCGGCATCAGGACATTAACCTCCGTCACAATAAATATGCTGCCCTCACTCCCATCCGAAAAATAAAAATCCTGGTGTTTTATCAGAACCGGTTTCTTCTCGCCAACATAAATACCACCATCCAAATCGGTATTGTGCTCTCCAAAATCCGGAAGAAGCATGACCACCTCCTCTGGCTTGCCCTTCCCGCCAAAATATACGATTTCCTCGCCGCAGCGCAGCACAAGGTATGAATATTTATAGGAAAGTTCCGCATTCATCTTCTCTATAAATGCAGCATCCTCAAATTTTTCCGGCTCGCGTATGGCAACCAGCTTAATCTGGTTATACGCCTCCCTGGTCACACGGTTTAAAATGCGCAGCGGGTTTGTGATAACCTGCATCGTATCCGCATCGACATCGTAAGTATGCTGCACTGTCACACTGAGGTACTCCAATATCACCTTCCCCCCCAATGCCATCATAAGAACCGGTAGCGTAATAATAATAATAAACGCTATTTTCAGCCTTCCTTTCAGATCCAATCCGCGCCCCTCCTCCCACTTAAAACATACCGCCCTCTCCCGTAAAAAATTATCAGAGGAAATTATTTTTTGATATTTTCCAATTACTTATCCAACCATCAAAAAGGGTTATGATACAAGCCTGACGACATTATACCATAACCCTTCTATTATTTGCCTGTTTTTCGAATTTTTTTAAGCTTTTTTAAGAATTAGAGATACTTTTTAAGCACATCAACCCGATCAAGCTTTTCCCACGGCAGGTCAAGATCGTTCCTGCCAAAATGCCCGTAAGCTGCTGTCTGCTTATAAATCGGACGGCGCAAGCCGAGCATTTTGATAATGCCCGCCGGACGCAGGTCGAAATTCTCCCTGATAATCGAAATCAATTCCCCGGCAGTCTTTTTGCCCGTGCCAAAAGTATCGATATTTATCGAAGTCGGCTGGGCAACCCCAATCGCGTAGGAAAGCTGTATCTCGCAGCGGTCACAAAGTCCCGCCGCCACAAGGTTTTTCGCCACATAGCGCGCAGCGTATGCCGCTGACCTGTCCACCTTCGTGCAATCCTTCCCCGAGAAAGCCCCACCGCCATGGCGCGCATAACCCCCGTATGTATCCACAATAATCTTGCGGCCGGTCAGACCGCTATCCCCGTTCGGTCCGCCGATCACAAAGCGGCCGGTCGGATTGATAAAAAACTTTGTCCGCTCGTCCGTCAGTTCTTTTGGGAGCACCGGGTCAAAAACATACTTCTTAATATCAGTATGGATTTGCTCCTGTGTCACTTTCGCATCGTGCTGGGTGGAAAGTACCACAGCATTTATGTGGATGGGTTTTCCATCTTCATCATATTCCACCGTGACCTGGGATTTCCCGTCCGGGCGCAGATAAGAGAGTGTGCCATCCTTGCGCACCTTTGTAAGCTGCTTTGTAAGCTTATGCGCAAGGGAAATCGGGTACGGCATATACTCCGGCGTTTCATTCGTGGCATAGCCGAACATCATACCCTGGTCACCCGCGCCAATCGCCTCAATATCCTCTTCCGACATAGTGTTTTCCTTCGCCTCAAGCGCCCTGTCCACACCCATTGCAATATCTTTGCTCTGCTCATCTAAGGCAACCACCACGCCACAGGTATCACAGTCAAATCCATAACTTGCATTGTCATAGCCGATCTCGCGGATGGTTTCGCGCACCAGCTTCTGAATATCAACATAACCCCGCGTTGTAATTTCCCCCATCACAAGAACCAGCCCGGTAGTAACCGCAGTTTCACACGCAACGCGGCTCATTGGATCCTGTTCCATCAAAGCATCTAACACCGCGTCAGAAATCTGGTCACAGATTTTGTCCGGATGCCCCTCAGTCACGGATTCTGATGTAAATAATCTCTTTTCTTCCATGTTATCCTCTTTTCTGCGCTGCCACATGCACAAGCCACTTTATGGCAGGCAGCGCACAGCCACAAAGTACCGGGCAAAAAGAAATATATTCCGCCCCTTCCCTTATCCCGTTGAAGATTATTTCCATCCGCCCGCTCTATCTAAGGACGTGAAATTCACAAAAAATCCGCCAGATAAGGCAGAAAAAGTCCGCCTATAAGGCGGACTTGATTTTTGTTCTTCAAATCCCCTTATTGTTCGATTGCTCGCTCAACTTGGCACCTTCCCATTCGGGGGTTGCCGGACTTCATAGAGTCTTTACTCTCCGTCACTCTAAATAAGAGAAATGTGATTTATTAAGTTATGGATACACTATATAACAGAATCCGCGCCCTGTCAACTCCTTTTTTCATTTTTTGCTGCACATATCACATCCCCGCACACAGCTTTTCGGCAGCGGCAATCACCGCCTTAAAATCCACAAGGAATCCTTCCCAGTTCTCCTTTATCAGGCTGATATTCCCTTCTTTTGCCGCCATCTCAAGGACGCGCGCCTCCTCACCGAAAATCTCAGCCCCGATGGTCTTTGAGGAACTCTTCACCGCATGTACATAAACTGTAAAATTTTTCCAGTCCCCTTTTTCCATGCAATCCGCAAGTTTTTCCTGGTATTTTATCCCTTCCGAACAGTAATCCTGCAAAATTTCGGCGTACATATCCTCCATATCCATACAGTGCGTCAGTCCCACTGCCCGGTCAATATAAGCGTTCTTATTCCCTGTGTCTTTTTGCATATCTTCCTCTACCACCTTCTGTCCTTCCTGGATTCCTTTAACTTCCTGCCCTTCCCCTCCAGACCTCTGTCCCTCCTGGATTCCTTTAACTTCCTGCCCTTCCCCCTCAGACCTCTGTCCCTCCTGGATTCCTTTAACTTCCTGCCCTTCTTCCTCGGACTTTCGCCCTTCCCGTACTTCTTCCGCTTCCTGCCCTTTCTCCTCAGTTCTCTGTCCTTCCTCCTTCATCGCCCTTTCCTGCTCCTTCTGCGCGGTGATAACGAGTTCCTCCGGCAGGTAGGACATCAACACAATCTCAAGTTCTGCCGCATCAACGGGCTTCGAAATATAATCTATAAATCCCTCCCTCAAATACTCTTCCCTGCTCCCGGCAATCGCATTTGCTGTTAAGGCAATCACTTTCGTATCAGAATTCGGATTATCCTTCTCCTCCCTCAGACGATGGAATGTCTGTATTCCATCCATCTCCGGCATCATATGGTCCATAAAAATCAGATGGTATTTACTCCCGCGCGTCATACGCAGGCACTCCATCCCGCTGGTCACCGTATCAATCACTATTTCCGTGCGCTTTAACAAACCCTTTACCACAGCCAGATTCATTGTGTTATCATCCACCACAAGAATCCTGGCTTCCGGCGCATGGAATGCCTCATGATACTTTTTCCTTGAGGAAACCTCATTGTGGTAAGCGCTCTCAAGATTGCCCACCGGTCCAAAGCTCACCACCTCCTGCGGGATGGAAACAAAAAATGTCGAACCCTTTCCATACTCACTCTCCACACGAATCTCACCATGCATCAGGTCAACCAGCCTCTTTGTGATGGCAAGACCCAGACCACTGCCCTCAATCGTAGAATTCTTCTGGATATCAAAGCGCACAAAGCGCTGGAACAAACGCTCCTGATCCTCCTTGCGTATGCCCATGCCCGTATCCTGCACCGCCACTTTCAGCACAAATTTTTCATAATCCATCCATTCCCCGTAAGCTGTCAGGGCAATGCTGCCCTCCTTGGTATATTTCACCGCATTTGTTATCAGATTTGTAATTACCTGGCGGATACGCATATCATCCCCCACCAGCGCGGACGGAAGACTCTCATCAATACTGACCACAATTTGAAGATTCTTCTTTTCCGCCTTCGTTTCAAGCAAATGTATTTCATCATTAAGCAGGCTGGCAAGCTGATAAGATTTCTCCACAATCTCAATCTTGCCGGACTCAATCTTTGAAAAATCAAGAATATCATTTACCAGGGTAACCAACAGCTTGCTGGCATTGTCCACATTGCTCGCATATTCAAGAATTTCCTCCTGCGTGCTCTCCCGCAGGATCATCTGGTTCATACCGATAATGGTATTGATCGGAGTGCGGATCTCATGCGACATATTGGCAAGAAAATTTGTCTTTGTCCGGTTTGTCGCAAGCGCCTCCTGCTTCTCGCGTTCAAGTTCGCTGATATCCTGCCCGGTCTTTAACATCGCCATAATAAAAAGAAGAATGGATGCCATCACCATGGTCTCGCTGCGGTTCTGCGCCAGATAGATACCTGCCACCTCAATCGAAACCGCAGCCACAAGCCCTATATATCCGATAAAAACATATATGTAATCACGTATTCTCTTCTGCCGTATATCAATCCCCATGGTAACACCGACCAGAATCAGAGTCACAAAAATCATTATATGTATAAGGCGCATGGAATCCGAAAAGTCAACCAGCCGCATTACATGCAGAGCTGTACAAAGACAGAAATTGATAAGGCTCGCCAGCTTAACTACCCGGTATCCCCTCCTAAAACGCCCTCTTTGCACCCGGTCAAAATATTCCGCATACGGGAACGGCATAAGACCCGCCGCCATAAATGACACATCGGAAATCACGGGCATATTTATAAAAAAAAGCTGGCGCAGGCGCGACTCACTCAGCATCCAGACTGCCGTAAGTAAAATTCCCCAGCCCAGATACTCAAGCGCAAAAGGTTTTTGGAACGAGCGTCCCATAGAAATACCAAAAATAATCGCAATTACCGAAAACAGGAAAAGAAAGATTGCCATTACAGCCTGAAGCAGATTCTCGCTAAAAAACTTTGCCCAGAGCACCAGGCGCTCCCCGTAATAAATCTCGCTTATCATTCCGGTATACATCGAATCCGTCATCCATGTAATCCGGATGGGTTTGCCCGCATCCTGCTCGAAAAGCTCCATAAAAACATACGCCATCGTGCTGTATTTTCCCGCAATCCCCGTATCCCGGTTTGAAAACTCATGCCTTAACTTTCCGTCAATATAAATCCCTATTTCCTGGCGCAGGCTGTTTAAAGCAATCCATGTCCCCCCGCGGATCTCATCCGGCAGCACACCCTCTATCACAACCTGCTCCCCCCTAGGAACATCAAAATTTTCCGGAAGTTTAATCGGTTCCCGCGTCCCGTCAGAAAGCACACGAACCCACTTCGCATCCATCATTTCCGCCGTAGCTTCGCTGCGCGTCCCGCCCCTTTTGCTAAATAGCTGCCCGAGCAGCATATATAACACAATCATCACGAAAAAGACCGCGAAAATTATGTTAAGTGTCGATTTTTTCCGCTTTGCCGGTTTCTGATCCATCTTTTCCATAATCCGCCTCCAAATAGTATCTTAATTTACAGGGGCAGCAATCAGGACAGGAAATCCTTCATAGTCCTTTCCCCATCCATCCTGCTGCCGCAAATCTTCCCGTCTAATGTAATTATACACGATTTCCCGCAAAAGAAAATAGTCTTTTTTCAGCTTTTGTACCCCACTTTGTCCAAAATACAGGTTCTATGCCACCGTCGCCGTAAACCCGATGTCATCAAGCTCCGAAATCGCAGTCCTGACACAGTTCTCACAGCCATCAATCGTTACTGTCTTGGCATCAAGATCAATACTGTGCTTGATCCCAGCTTGTGAAAGCGCTTTCCCGATACGCTCCACACAATGGTTGCAGCTCATTTCCTTCACATTTAACGTTGTCATAATCCTTACCGCCTTTCTTTTTATTTGATAAATTTTTGGATTACCTTTAAAAGTTCTTCCACCTTATCCTCCCCGCCCCCGCGGATATCCTGCACCACGCAGGTGCGCACATGGCTGTTTAAAAGCTCCCTGCTAAATGCAGTAAGGGCAGCGCCAGCCGCCGAAACCTGCGTCAGGATATCCACACAGTAGGCATCGTTCTCCACCATGCTGCGGATCCCCCTGATCTGTCCCTCAATACGGTTTAACCGGTGTATCAGCTCCGTTGCCTCCGATGCCTGCCGGTATTTCTTTTTGCATTCACATCCCTCTTCCATTTGTCACCTCATCTCCCCCCTGCCCACCACAGGGGCACTCCTTATTTAAGACTAGCCCCGCAGAGTTTTTACAATTTTTTCCATCTCAGCCTGAGCGCATTGCTGACCACGCACACGGAACTTAAAGACATTGCAAATCCCCCGAGCATAGGATTTAGCAAAATTTCCTTAAACGGATACAAAAGTCCTGCCGCAACCGGAATTCCGACCGTGTTGTAAAAAAATGCCCAGAAAAGATTCTGCCTGATATTGCGGATGGTCAGATGGCTTAGACGGATTGCGCGGTGCACATCCAGCAAATCGGACTTCATCAGCACAATATCTGCCGAATCAATCGCGATATCGCTGCCACTTCCAATCGCACAGCCCACCTCTGCCTGTACAAGTGCCGGGGCATCATTGATGCCGTCCCCCACCATCATAACCTTTTTTCCCTGCTTTTGCAACTCTTCAATTATATTGGCTTTATCCTGCGGCAATACCTCCGCCACAATCTCATCCACATGAGCCATAGCGCCGATATATTCCGCCGTCCTTTTGTTATCCCCCGTCAGCATATAAACGCGCACGCCATCCCCGCGCAGAGCGTCCACCGCCGCCGCACTCGTCTGCTTAATTGTATCCGCCACACCTATAATGCCAAGAGTACTCCCATCCGCCACAACATACATCGGTGTCCTTCCCTTCGCCGCAAGCTCCTGCGCCCCTTCATGCCACTGTGAAAAATTTTCACTGTGCTCCCTTGCAAGCTCCTCCTTCCCGACATAAATCTCACGGTTCTCCTGTGTGCGCACATACACGCCATAACCTGTCAGGCTGCGAAACTCTAACACAGCGGGAACAGCAATCCCTTCTTTATGCGCCATTGCAAGAATTGCCTTAGAAAGCGGATGCTCGCTGCCACTTTCCGCAGCCGCCGCAAGGCAGAGAATCTCCCTCTGACCAGAGGTCAGAGTTTGACCAGAGGTCAGAGTTTGACCAGAGGTCAGAGTTTGACCAGAGGTCAGAGTTTGACCAGAGGTCAGAGTTTGACCTTCATTAAAAATGCTGGCTTCCCCGCCTTCCGCCACATTCTTTGATGCGGTCTGCGGCACAGCATCCTGTTTTTCCGCCTGCCACAGGCCATCCTCCGCCCAGATCGCCACTACCTCGGGCTTTCCCTGCGTGATAGTCCCGGTCTTGTCAAGTACCACCGTATCCACCTTCTGCGCCATCTCAAGCGCCTCCCCGGACTTTACAAGTATACCATTCTGCGCCCCTAACCCGGTTCCAACCATAATCGCCGTCGGCGTTGCAAGCCCCAGGGCACATGGGCAGGCAATCACAAGCACCGATACAAAAATACGCAGTGCAAAAGAAAAATCCTTTCCCGCAATAAGCCAGACTACTGCGGCGACAAATGCCACCACCATAACCGCCGGCACAAAAAATCCCGCCACCTGATCCGCAAGCTTTGAAATCGGCGCTTTCTTCCCCTGCGCATCCTCCATCAGCTTTACAATCTTTGCAAGTGTTGTATCCTCCCCCGTGCGCGTAACCCGCACGGTGAGCAGACCGTCATAGTTCAGGCTTCCGCCAATAACCTCACTGCCCTCCCCCTTCTCAACCGGCAGACTTTCCCCGGTCAACATTGACTCATCCACACTTCCCTCCCCGGATACCACAATACCATCGAGGGGTATGCGGCTTCCGGCGCGCAGAACAATAAGGTCGCCCGGCGCAAGCTCCTCCACCGGCACTTCACACTCCTTGCCATCCACCAGACGGACCGCTGTATCCGGTGCAAGCGCCATCAGCTTCTTTATCGCCTCCGAGGTCTTCCCCTTGCTGCGCTTCTCCAGATATTTTCCCAGCATAACCAGGGTCACAACCACCGCTGCCGACTCATAATAAAGCTGATGCACATAATGCATATCCCTTGGAATTAACACAGTCATTACAAGGCTGTACAAAAACGCCGCCGTCGTTCCAACTGCCACTAAGGAATCCATATTGGGATTGCCCTTAAACAGCGCTGGGAACCCGTGAAGATAAAAATTGCGCCCAAAAACCAGGACGGGCACTGTCAGGACAAGCTGTGCCACCGCAAAAGTAAAAGGGTGCTGTTCCATCGATAAAAACTCCGGTAGCGGAAGTGGTACCGGCACCATATGCCCCATCGACAGATACAGAAGCGGCGCGGCAAAAACAATGGCGAGAACCAGCCGCTTTTTTGCCGCCTTTAATTCCCTCTCCTGCTCTTTAGCCTCCTTCTTCTGCTTTTCCTTATCGTCAACATACATCTCCGCTGAAAATCCCGCCTTCTCAATTTTCTTGATTATCTGTTCCGGCGACACAAGCGACTCATCATACTCAATCCTCATCTTCGCCGTAGTCAAATTTACATCGCTTCGGCTCACGCCCTCCATACGCCTGGTCACACGCTCCACGGCACTGCTGCACGCCGCACAGCTCATGCCGCCGATTTTATAAACTTCCTGCTTCATCGCGCCCTCCTGTTATCCGATATTTTACCAGGCCGCGCCGGAACAATCCCCACCATCCTAACGCGCCCGAATCCACGCGGTTTTCTTCGCGTCCATATACCCCCTATGGGTATATACATCTCCAATTATATCTGCCGTCCCGCTATTTGTCAACAGTTTTTCCAAAAACCGTGCGATTATCCCCGCATAACTTTTATTAATCATCCCACCCTCTACTTTCCTTATGGGACATCCCATAATGCCATACCATTTCCCAATAATAACACCAGTATAGCATCCCTAAATCCATCCAATTTACAGGTACTTTAATATATATCAACGACAAAACCCGGAAAATATGCTATAATTATATGAAAATGGAAAATATTGTCCTTATCATCGCCGGAGCGGATAGTCAAAGAAACTTAGAAATTGATAGGTTAAAACTATTATTCAGCCAGTTAAGCGGCAATGCATATCCCGCATTTTAACAGCCTATATACTTAACCGCCGAACTTAGCAACAAAATTATTCAGTAAAGGGGAATCCTATGAAGCAGAAAATGATTAATTTTTTATTGTCCAACGCAAACCCCTCCATCCGGCTGCGCGTTAAAAAAGAAGTATTAATGGATATTACCGCCGCTGAGGAACAAAAACTTCAAAATGAAATATTGCAGGAAAAAATTATCAGCCTGATCGCCCAAAAGCAGTTGCCAAGCGGCTGGATTGGGCTTGGTTTCCACGGCAGCAACAAAAACGCCGGGCAATACGACAATCAGGAAGTCGCCACAAAATACATGGGTGAAAAAGGTCTTTCGGGAACAGAACTATTAAATCGGGCGATGGACGCTTTCGCAACCACAGAGCTGAACAATCACTGTTATGCCGGAAAATACTACAGCGAATATGATACTCCCGCCTACGGTCAGAACACAATCCGCTGCGCCTGCATTTCAAGGGCACATTACGACGATATTATCGATATTGAGCCGCTTATCAATATCGCACTTGAATCGTTCCTCAGGGTCACACAAGTTGATTCCATCTTTGACGTGTCGCGCCCGACCAAAAAATGCAGGCTTTTTAACAGCGGGGAACGCTGGCCATGCCGCTATCATCTTGAAACTCTGGCATTTTCTCCAGAAAAATGGAAGAATAAAGAAAATATTTCCATGCTCGCAGAATCGTTCCGTCATCTGCTGCGCACAGACCGCCCTGAAATTATAAACACTCCGGTTGCCTGCTGGGTCGGACATGCTGTAGGACCGCTATGGTATCTGAACGAAGGATATTCTATTTCGGGTGATGGCATGAATCATCAGTCACCGGACAAAAAACGCAGGGTAAATTTTGAGAAAACAGAATGGCTTGCCCGCTGCGGTCTGTACCCATATCTGCCACAGCTTAAAGAGGAAGTTGACTATATTCTCTCACAGGTAGACAGCGATGGCATCTGCCGTGCAGAAACCTACGAGGGTGAATTCCGCGGCTGGTCGCCTTATTTCGGGCTCCAGCTTGAAACCGACTGGCGGTCAAAACTTAAAAAAAGCTGTGATTTCACATTCCGCGCACTCCTGATTGCGCATTATGCCGGACTGTAATACGAAGGGGGCTGTTACAAAATTTGGATATTTCACAATATACGGTAAAGATGCCTTAGATATCCATACTATATATTAGAATATACCATTTTTCAACAGCCCATCAATTTTCACGCACGGGAATTAACGGGTAAAACTGTTTTAACCTTGCATCCTCACTTAATTAAAGTTCTAACTGGTCTTATTATTGTTAAATTTCCCCATACCCCGATATCCTCCAAGCTAATATAAGTCAAGGGAAATTTCATATCCCCAAGCTGCCCTCGACACAAAGAAGCCTCCTTTACACACCGCTTTCACCTTTAAACTCATCTTTACAACTTAGAAGCGGGGTATTTCTCTGATAGGTTAATAAACTGATATTTAAATTGATTTACTGATTATATCATGCTACAATTCTACTAGATACTATAATGATAATTTTCTCCCCAAGTCAAAAACAAAACGGGTATAAAAAAACCAGAAAGGACGTGATACCATAAGATATTATATCGCAGACTGTCACTTTTTCCACGCTGCCCTAAACGACCGCATGGACTGCCGCGGTTTTTCCTGTATGGAAGAAATGAACGAGTATATGCTTGCCAAATGGAACAGAAAAATCCGCCCAAACGACGATGTTGTAATCCTCGGTGACCTCTCCCTCGGAAGTGCTACAGAAACAAGCGGACTTATCAAGCGCTTAAACGGAAGGCTCTACTTGATTAAGGGCAACCACGACCGCTACCTGGATGATAAAAAAGCGGATTTCAGCCGTTTTATATGGGTGAAACCATACGAGGAACTTTCCGATAACAAGCGCAAGGTAGTCCTCTGCCATTACCCCATAATCTGCTATAATGGACAGTACCGCACGGGAGCTGACAATACCCCAAAAACCTTTATGCTTTACGGCCATGTCCACGACACCATGGATCAGCGGCTGATTGAAACATTCCAACAAACCACGCGCAGCACAATAACAGTAAATGCACAGGGGGAAGAACGTCCCATCCCCTGCAATATGATTAACTGCTTCTGTATGTATTCAAACTATGAACCACTCACACTCGACGAATGGATCGAAAATAGCAGCAGCAGACATGGCTTCTTTAAAGTGACATAAAAAGAGGGGGAATCTTATGTTCAAACGAAAAAAAACAGCCGAGCCTTTCGACAGGGAAAACCAGAAACCGACAATCCGCTCAAGCATCTGCACCGGGGAGCAGGTAGCGGGCTTTAAGCATACTACCACGGGCAAATTTACAGAAATAATGGTTATACGGAACCAAAAGGATATGGATGAATTTCTTTCAAGGTTTGGCATCCTCGAATCCGAGATAAAAAAAGAATGGTAGCATCCACCAAAACACTGTATTTATCAAAGAGCAAAACAACATAGAAAACCGCAGCTAATAACACAGGGTATTTACAAACACAAAATAAAACTACCCGCAGTTTACAGATGCAAAAATAACGCCAATAAATTATTTATAAGGAGGCCATTATGCTGCCAACCATCTCCGAAGCACTGAAAGAACTTGAAATTGCCGGCACGAAAAATCCCGATCCCTGGACTAAGCATTCCGAAAATACGGGGCTTGCCGCGCGAAATATCGCTGAAAAACTCCCCGGAATGGACGTGGAAAAGGCTTACATACTCGGACTTTTGCACGATATCGGCAGGCGGGTTGGCATAGTCAATATCCCCCGCCATATATACGAGGGGTACCTCTACTGTATTAAGAACGGATGGGAAGAGGCTGCCAGAATATGTATGACACATTCCTACCCTCTGTTCCTAAAAGAATTTGATTTTGAACCGCAAAGCATGGAGGAAAAACAAATCAAAGCTTTCCTTTCGCACTGCGAATGGGATGACTATGACCTCCTTATCCAACTGTGTGATTCACTGGCCACCGATTACGGTTTTTGCATTTTGGAAAAGCGCTTCGTCGATGTGGCGAGAAGATACGGAATAGGAAAAAATACAGTGGAGCGCTGGAATGCCAAATTTGCCATAAAGGAAAACTTTGAGGCACGGATGGGCTGTTCCATCTATGACGTGCTTCCAGATATTAGAAGCACCACACTGCTTTGCCCGCCAGCATGGAATCCACCCGCAAAATCTTAATCGTGGAAATTCCGGTTAAAATCAGATTTCAGTGAGGTAAACAATTATGGAAAAAAAGAAACGGCTATATTATGCGCTGGGCGGGTTTGTACTTGGTCTTCTGACCGCCTCCCTTATCTGGCTGCATATCAGACCACGCACTAATACCGATATCCCTGCCGGGTCGGGTGGAAACCATGCAGATAACAAGAAAGGGGATCCCGGCGGACTTCCTCAATCAACTACAAACCCGAACCAAGATACTGCCCACAATAACAGCACAGCAAATATTCCCTCAAAAACACCGGATAATAGTCAGATAGATAATCCAACAAACACTCCCGACATAAATCCGGACACAACCATAAATCCAGGTCAGAACGTAAACCCGGACAACAACCAGACAGATAATCCAACAAACACTCCCGACATAAATCCAGATACCACCAAAAACCCGGGCGAGGACTTTAACCCTGACAAAAGTGAGGAAGAACCTCCAAAAGACAGCCCTGGCACAGTTACAGAGATAACATCCGCACCACCTGAAGATACTGCTCAAAATGAAACCCCGGTTAATCCCCCGACAAATAGTCAGGACAAGAATCCGGAAACAACGGATGTTCCAACCAGAATGCCGGAGATAACCCCCGCCCCCACCAAAGATATTGCCCCACCCGAAAATCAGACGGAAAACACCGGGGCTCCTGATATGGGCAAAACGCCTGATAAGAACACAGAACCACCTGCCACAGACACCCCCAAAGCTCCTGCCTCCTCCGCTAAGGCATGGGATAAAACCGCGGTCTACACGGGCGGCGACATTGTAAGCTATGAGGGATGTCAATACCGGGCAAAATGATGGACACAGGGGGAAAAACCTGACAGCAGCGATGTGTGGGAAGATCTTGGCATTGTGGACGGTGAACCGGCCACCCCTGCGGGTACGGAGAACGCCCCCATTGATGCTAATATATGTATTTGGTAAACTCATCACAAAACTTACCTGATGGCACAATCAGCCATCTCGCGGTATTTACTGCGGTAAAAGACAAGTGACATAAGCGTTGAAACAATCCATCCGACCGGCCACGCAAGCCATATGCCAAGTGCGGAGCCAATCCAGGCAGAAAAGATAAAAGCCAGAATAATGCGCAATACCAGATCGGTGAAAGTTGCAATCATAAACTGACGCATTGCACTCACCCCGCGCAGAATCCCGTCCACAATAAATTTCACGGCAATCACAAAATAAAACGGGGAAACAATCCACAAAAACTGCCGACCGGTCTGTAGTGCCTCAACCGAACTCTCCTCCATAAACAGAAGAAGGAAATATTTTCCAAATGCAATATACAAAAAACAAAACGGAATACAGAGACACCATACCATTTTCCGCCCGGCACCAAAGCCCTCCTTTATCCGCCCGTACTTATGGGCTCCGAGGTTCTGGGCGGAAAAGTTGGAAATTCCGTTGCTGATTGTGATAAAAGAGGTGGTTGCCAGACTATTCAGCTTTACAGCGGCGGAATAACCTGCCATAACCGAAAAACCAAAACCGTTGATAACCTTCTGGACTATAATGTTTCCCACCGACACAAAACTCTGCTGCAAGATGCTTGGAATGGCAATCGCGATAAACTTTTTGAAAAGCCGCCAGTCAAAAAGTGCTGATTTCTCCTGTGCCTGTATTTTTCCAAGCCGTTTCCACACTGCAATAACCGCCAAAACACAACTTATACCCTGGCATAAAAACGTTGCCCACGCAACGCCTGCCACTCCCATATCAAACGCTTTTACAAACAAAATATCGACCGCAATATTGGATGTGGAGGAAACCGCCAGAAAATAGAATGGTGTTTTCGAATCCCCCAGAGCCGAAAAAATCCCGGTTGCAATATTATAGAAAAATACAAACGGCAGTCCCCATACATAAATATCCAAATACAGCTTTGAATCAGCAAATACTTCTTTGGGCGTATCAATAATATGCAGCAGAGGCGCACAGCAAAAAATCCCCGCCGCCATCAATACCCCGCAGAGGATGGCGCTGAAAATACATGCAGTTGTCACCGCAGTTTTAAGCCTGGCATATTCCTTTGCGCCAAACAACTGCGATACAATAACGGAGCAGCCCATATTGCAGCCAAATGCAAAAGCGATAAATACCAGAGTGATCTCATAGCTGTTCCCAACCGCTGCCAGCGCGTTTTCGCTGATAAACTTTCCCGCCACCAGACTGTCCGCAATATTGTAAAGCTGCTGAAAAATAATGCTGCCAAACAGCGGAAGACAAAACTCCCAGAGTACTTTTGACGGTTTTCCCGCCGTTAAATCCTTATTCACAAAACCATGTCCTTTCTGTATCAATTTATCCAAGCCTATTTACATAAGCCCTGAATCGTATTATAATACTTTTCATATGATATTAAAAATATATATAATATATTGGAGAAATACAAAAAACATATGGATATCAATTTTGAATACTACAAAATATTTTACTTTGTTGCAAAATACAGAAATATGACCAAAGCAGCCGCAGCGCTTGGCAGTAACCAGCCAAATGTATCACGCATTATAAAACTGCTCGAGTCGCAGCTTAATTGCAGGTTATTTATCCGCGAGGCAAGGGGAATCCGCCTTACCCAGGAAGGCGAACTCCTCTATTCGCACGCTGAATCAGCGTATCAGCTTCTTAAAAGCGCACAGGATGAAATTACCAGGAAAGATTCCCCAAACTGCGGCACCGCAGAAATCGGTGCGACAGCAACCGCCCTCTCCCTCTTTCTGCTGCATATATTACACGACTTTAGACTGCAGTACCCCGCAATCAATATTAAGATCCACAACCACACAACGCCGGAAATCTTAAAACAGTTGACAGGCGGCAGGCTGGATTTTGCAGCAATCACATCCCCCTTCGAACTGCCGCCCAATTATTTGTCTGTAAAAGTACTGGATTTCAGGGAAATGCTGGTTGGAGGAACGCAGTATAAACATTTATGCCAAAACCCTTTGGCGCTGACAGAATTCCCAAAATACCCATGGATCGGGCTTGGGCGTGAAACTGCTACCTACCATCTGTACAAGGACTTCTTTGCAAAACACAAAATAGATATTGAACCGGATATGGAGGTTGAAACTTCCAGTCTTATGCTCCCCATGATTGAGAACAACCTCGGGATCGGCTTTATCCCGGAGAGTCTTGCAGCACCGCTGCTAAAGGAAAAAAAACTGGTAAAAATCCGGATTGACTGCGATATGCCAATGCACTCCATCCATATTGTCTGCGACCGCAAAAAGAGCAAAAACCCCGCCGCCGATACTCTTTATAAGTATATAACATCCTCCCCCGCCCTTTTATAGATCATAGAAATTTGCGACCCACAATGCATCTGCATTCCCCGCGTGTTACCCTCCCCGACGCAAACGAATCTGCCACACCTTACCTTAGCTGCATCAAAACCTCCTCCATCCTGTAGCCTTTCGATTTAAATATAATTACTCTTCCCTTAAAGACTTCCTCCATAATCCGGTGTTCCAGCGCCCTTCTCCTTGCAAGATGGCAAATTAATCCCTCAAACCCTGCAAGGGCATGCTTCTTCCCATATGGCGATTCCTCCACATACCGAACCATCAGCGGAAACCACAATTCATTCCCTTTCTCATCCGAGCGCTCTTTGCGGATACAGGTAATCCCCGCCGCAATATCATCCACATCCAGATAAATTATCTTGTAAGGTTTCCCCTCAAGAATATTCTTTAATTTCCTGTAAAAACAAAGAATCTCGTCATCCGTCATCTGGAGATACAACATCTGGTTCTCCACTATATTCTGGAAAACAGAGCACTCAAATACCTGCCCCCTCCCGTTCCATTTCGCATATCGCCCAAGAACCACTTCTTCAAAAGCCGCCCGTTCCAGATTCCCATTGTATATTTCAAATTTTTCAAGGTTTCTGTGAAAATCCAAGATATCGGTCAATATCTGCGTGTAACAGATTATCCTGTGTCCTCCCTCCAATATAGTTTTTGCCTTTATCTCTCCCTCAAGCGCCGGATATTCCTCCAATATCCCACTGTATTCTTCCTCCGTACAATATGCGCACCAGGCCAGTTCAACCGGGGAATAATCCCCCTCACGAAAAATTTTATAATCCGGAAACTGTTCCGAAAACTTATGCACAAAAGTAGATTTGCCCGCGCCCTGCAAACCTTCTACAAAATAATTGTCCCGCTCCATAATATTATCTCCTACAATTCAATATTTTCCCATTTTTTCCTGAAACAAAACTAATTTTTCTCATCCGGTTAATCACCGCTTTTAATTCACATTTTCTCGGCAGATCAAGGAACCTTCCCATGGAGGTAAAATAGGAAGAAAATACACAATCAAGCCCCTCCCGGTCGATTTTTTCATAGAGTGCGTCAATCTGCACATCAAGGTCAATAGTTTCCACATACGGGAAACCATCCGCACCCAACTCCTCCATCGACCCGCCCTCACCATCCGCGGAAATATTATCCGGGATTATGCGCTTTTTCAACCCTTCCGTTGCGCTGAATTCCTTTAAAATAACGCCACCCGCCAGATTCCCACCTGTCAGGTTTTCCAAATACCGCAGCATATATCCTAACGCATCAAGCTGGTGACCTGAAACAATATTATGCAGTCCCCTGACATCAATCTGCTCATCCCCAACCATCAAAAATCCCATCTCAGAAACTCTTAGATACTCCCTGCCACTGCCCTTGGGATAGGGGCTAAAACATTCGGCGCAAAGCACCCTGTCCTGGCTCCAATCCGCCATAAAGGTTTCGTTGCCGGTACCGTTAAAATCACTGACATCCATCAAGCTTTCGGCATTTTCTTCCATGGGTTTCTCTGTAATACCACACAACTGCCTCGCCCGTTTTGTTACATTGCGCATCACAAATTCATCCATCTCATAAATCTGGTCTGCGACAGCTAAATATTCCCCGCTCCCCCCGATCACAAGTATTGTTGATACATTTAGTACCTGATACAATTCATTAACCCTGTCGGTGAACGGAGTGATCGGCTCCTTCTTAATCAACTCTTTCATCATCCGGTCACGGATCATAAAATTCGTCGCACTCCGATCTTCATCTATCAGCAAAAGTTTTGCGCCACATTCCACCGCTTCCATTATGTTGGCGGCTTCCGAGGTGGAACCGGATGCCCTCTCCGTTGAAAAAACATGCGGGTTCCCACCCGGAATCCACTTGATAAATGGTGAAATATTTACCCGCTTAACGCTCCTTGCCTCCTCTGCTGAAATTGTTACTGCTGTTTCGTCCGTGATACAAAGCTCCCTCCCATCCCCTGCAATATGATTGTAAATCCCCGCTGAAACCGCGTCTAACAAAGTTGATTTTCCTGAGTAGCCACCGCCGGTAATCACTGTTACCCCGCGCTTTATTCCAAATCCTTTCACACCACAGACTTCTATTTCCTCCCCTGGCACGGACGCAAACAAAACGGCATCCTCCATTGGCAGGTCACTGCCTTTAGAGCGCGGAAGGATGCTTCCGTTTGCAATGAACGCACAGTAATCACTCTGCCTTAACCACGCGCGGATTCCCTCCTGCTTTGCCTCCAGCCTAACACTCTCCTCCAATCCTTCACAGTCAAAATCTGCAACAAACCGGTCAATGGCCTGAGGCAGGTCGGTACACAGCATATGTATGGATTTCTTTAAACGTTTTGCCGGAAGCTGCACCTGCATGCGCAGGCAAAGGCACATCCTTGGCGGGAGCTGTTTTTCATCTTCAATCACATAAACCGTCACCCCTCCTCCATTCACATAGTCCTTGCAGGTACATATTGCAAAAAATGCCGTGTTCCTCTTTAAGACCACCCCGTTTGGATGGTCAATATAATATTTTCCATTTTCTTTGTCAGTGCGCGCCCTGTTGTAAAGTTCCTCGTTCAGTTCGTCCACATATTTCCCGAACGCCCTCAGACAATAATCTGCGGCGGCGGGAGTAAAATCCTTAATCCCAAGCATCGCGGCAGGAATCTGCCAGGTCAGCGTGGGTTTATCCTGCGCCTGCTTGTTCGTCCCTGTAATCAACAGGCCAATCTCACCTTGGTAATAAGTCGGATTATAGTCAAAATAACTGACCGAATCCCCGCCGGTAGGTAAAACGACCCTCATCGTCCCGTTATACATTTCTACATATGTACTGGTATTTTCGTCCATCGACCTTAAAATATTGCTTAATCTTTTCATTCCCTTACTCCTTCAATAAGTTTTGATTTTTTATTTCGGATAGTTTTGATAATCTGCTTTATTTGCCCATACCCGATATAGGCAAATGCGGCTATCCATGTTGTTTTTGCACTTTTCCTATTCAAACTTATATTTGGATGTCAAAGGAAATTCAAAATCCACTCTGCTACTTCCTCATATCCCTGATCGGCTAAAATTCTTATGACAGTAATAATCCCATGCAACATCTAAACTTACACCGACAAATCAAGATGTCCGATATCTAAGGAATTAACAGTCGTCAACCCTTTTTTAACCATATTTTTCTTATCGGTTCTGTATACTACGGCATATTCATTTAATCAAGCAAAATATATTTTCCCTACCCGCCACATGCCAGATACCGTTTTCAGATACTGCGCTTGATAAATATTATCATACATAACAAAATGTAGAATTACATTAGTTGTAAAAATGCATTTTACTATATTTCAATTCTTGATGCATTTGTAGCACAGGGAGCCTGTGTAAACAGCTAAATTCCTTACTTGCCCATATGCATAAAAAAAGCACCCGCAAACGGATGCTTGAAAAAATTCACCTGACAGATAACAAAGCGATTCGCACAACATCCGTTAAATATAAGTTTGTCATACAAATCGCCCCCTTTCCATAGGTCAAAAAAACTGATAATAAGTGCCGGTCAAACTAACCGCTTTTTACGATACCACAAATGGTCTGGGTTTGTCAAGTGGTTTAAATAAACTTATTGTATATTTTTTAAGAAATCCATCCAGTTCTGTCCAATCGCCTGGTGTTTTATTCCCCATTTACTCTTCCATCCCCACACACTTGGGAAGGCTTCCTGTCCGCTCCTCTCCCAGTAATTCCTTCCGGCTCTGTACTGGCTCCTGCTGTTTTTAGTTCCGCATCCGCCCTCCCATCCCCTCAACCTTGGAAAGAACTCTTATCCGCTCCCAGTAATTCCTTCCGGTCTGTACTGGCTCCTGCTGTTTTAGTCCCGCATCCGCCCTCCCATCCCCCTATCCCTTAAAGGAACTCCTGTCCGCTCCGCTCCCAGTAATTCCTTCCGGCTCTGTACTGGCTCCTGCTGTTTTTAGTTCCGCATGC
>CAJTOR010000044.1:0-69 GCA_910577675.1 uncultured Lachnospiraceae bacterium | reverse complement strand
CCCCCTATCCCTTAAAGGAACTCCTGTCCGCTCCGCTCCCAGTAATTCCTTCCGGTCTGTACGGGCTCC
>CAJTOR010000043.1 GCA_910577675.1 uncultured Lachnospiraceae bacterium | reverse complement strand
CGGCGGTAACAGAGAAAGCGATACTCTTTTCTCTGGCAAGCTCGGATTTTTCTTTTAAAATGATGTCCAGAATATCGTTGCCCGTATGCACATAGTCCTCATACATTGCCACCTGTGATTGCAGTTTTTCTACCATCTCCGCTGTTTCGGGAGAGTTAATCTGCCGCTGTAAGATATGTCTTTGCAAGACAAGCAGATGATTTTTCATGTCGTGGTACACGGAGCGTACTTTTTCTTCGTCCTTTAGCTTTTCCTGATAGTAGGCAAACTGTTGTTGAAGCTGTGCAATCTGTATCTTATCTTTCTGTTCCTGCTCACGGAGACGTACCGTATTTTTGACATACAGGAAAATCAAGACAACGAGTACAGGAAAAATTGCCGCAATGAAATATATCATGCCATCCGATACTTTGTGAAAATTTAGGTTTTCGACAGCACTATACATAAAACTTATGTAACCTGTGATAAAAACAAATGTAATAATCAAAAAATCTTTCAGGTTAAGCTGATAAGTAAACTTCCTACATATTCTGTATAATACCAAGAATGTCAAACCTCTCACTAACAAAGTCATGATATATGTTTCCCACCGCAAAAAAGATGTACCATCTATCAGGACAAGTATATTTTCTCCATACAAAAATTTCCCTAAAAGTGTACCTATACCTTCTGATAACATTGTTATCGTCGTTATAGACATTTCATAACTGATAATACACTGATAAAGAGAATCTTTATAGCATATTTTCACAATAATAACTGACACAACATAAATAATCGGTATTTTATATGCTCCCAATTCAGAAAACCATGTTAAACTGAAAACAAATGCAAAAAAGCCACCTATTATAATCCATTTATTTATACAAGACTGAAATCTTGGCTTCTTACAAAAGAACGTACTAAAAAAATATACCCCCCAACCCTCTGTCAGTGTTGATATAATATCCAAGCATTGATAAACCCACATTACAGCATATCCCCCCAAAAATCCGTCAGCTTTATCATAAAGTCCTTACGCTTAGGCTGACTAATTGGAACACGCTTTCCTGTGGTCATCACAATTTCCAAGTTCTCCACACTTTTTACATAAGCCATATTGACTACAAAACTCTGATGCGGACAGGCAAACTGTGGCTGGCTTAAAAGCAGGGCAGATACTTCTTTCATATTTTTGTAGATTATCTGCTGCTGTCCCTCAAAATGCAGCATTACATTTCGCTTAGCAGTTTCCGCATAGCAGAGATTTTTATACAGCACCTTATATTTACCGCTGTCGTTCTGAAAGCTCACATACGGCTCATCTTTTCCTTGATAGCGGGCAAAATAGCGGTCAAGCTCCATTTTCAGAACACCGTATTTCACAGGTTTCAAAAGGTAATTAACTGCACCGTATTCATAACCCCTCCATACATATTTCTTCAAAGAGGTTAAGAAAATAAGTCCAACGGTACTGTCCATCCTGCGAATTTCTTCCGCTGTCTTTAAACCGTTCAGCTTTTCCATCTTTATATCCATAAAAATCAAGTCAAAGTCCGGCTGATAATCTTTGAGCAGTTCCGTTCCATCCTTGAACTCAAAAAAGCAGAAAGTCTTATCCGTTTCATCTGCATATCTTCTTAAATTTTGCTTTAATTCGACGATGAATTCCTGCTCATCATCACAAATGGCTATCTTAAACACTTTTATGACCTCTTGTTGCTATGATTTTCCTCTTGGATAGATATTTTTTTCTTCATACAAGCCGTTATATTATACCAAAATCCAAATATTGAAGTCAAGATTTTTCCCTGTATTATAATCCATAAACATCAACAGATCCGAAGTTTGAAGCACTATATTTGTGGCGTTTTACTTTGCCATATACTGAAGGGTCAAGAATTCCTCCCAAACCATAGAAACGGATGAAGTCAAATAACGTTTCTGCAAAATCTACAAAGTCCTCCGGCAGACCATTTTTATCGTAGCTGCTTACCATAGCAGATGTTGTTTGATACAATACGCACCTTCTTTAATGTACCTTGGAATATATCACACCATTTCGCAGTGAAATCATGTATCTGTTTTATATTAGCTACTGTGGTACAACTTCTATTCTTTATTTTCGTGGTACTCGTTTTTACTCCTCGTCAGAAACCGTTCCTGCTAATTCAACATATTCCTTCAATTTCTTCTGCAACAGTTTCTTATCAATCAACTTCAGATTATATTCTGAAACCATTGTCGGAGACAAACTACGGCTAAGAGCAAATTCTACCACCTCATCATCCTTGCTCGCACAAAGGATAACACCTACACTTGGGTTCTCATTTTCTTTTTTCACTTCACGGTCAAGAGCCTCCAAGTAGAGATTTATCTTACCAACATACTCCGGCTTAAATTCTCCGATTTTCAGTTCAAATGCCACAAGGCATGAAAGTCCTCTGTGGTAAAACAGCAAATCAATATAATAGTCATGCTTTCCGACCTGCACACGATACTCTTCTCCAATAAAGGTAAAATCCTTACCGATTTCAAGAATAAAATCTTTCAGATTTCGTATAATAGACTTCTGCAAATCATGTTCAGAAACTGTTTCTGGCACATCAAGAAAATCAAGCACATAATTATCAAGGAAAACATTACCAGTTGCTCTTCTTGATTCTTCGATGGCAGGGGTCAGCGGTTTCTGCGACAACATATATCTTTCATAATATCCGCTGTCAATCTGTCGTTCCAGTTCTCTTTTGGAAAGACGCTCTTTGATGCACATATTCATATAAAATATGCGTTCTTCCATACTCTTACACGCAGACATAATTTTAAGATGGTTCGTCCAACTCAATTGTGTCACCAATGGTGACACTTTTTCGTTGTCCTTATAAAGCTCATAAAACTGCTTCATTCTGTAAAGTCCACGACGATTAAATCCTTTCAGCTCTGGATAATTGGCTGCGAAGAAATCTGCGATTTTCTGCACAAAAGCATCGCCATATTCAGCGTTTTCAGACTGCTTACTAATGTATTCACCTATATCACGATACATTAAAATCAATTCCTCATTCACTTTTCGGTATGCACGTTCTTTGGCAGACTCGATAATATCTACAATTTTTTCAAATTGCTCACCATAAGGTATTAAATCACTCATATCATGATTCCTCTCCAAAATAATCGATTTTTAAGTTCAATCTCTCTTCACATAGGTCAGTTCAATATCGTATCCCAGAGCCTCTATCATCTGCACGAAGGTCTTATTTACAACGCCATCCTTCTTTTTGATGATGCGGTTTACATACTGACCTGTTGTTCCGATAGTTTCGGCGAGCTGCGCCTGTGTGGTTTCATTCTCTATGCACTTTACTTTTACATTTACTTCTATATTGTTTCTAATCATATATTTGCCACTCCTATTCGCAAGGCTTATTAGTTCTAACACAAATAAGATAAATTATTATACCACAAAAACGCTCTCTAATTGTTTCCTTCTGGTAGGATATAAATTAGGGTTAGGATAACCAACCCCTTCATTAACTTTTTTCTTGTCTTGTTGTTTACTTATCATTTTTTCGAGTATCAAAATAAATATTTCTATACTAATAATCCCTAAAGTTCCTGTTACCCACTCTAATAATTCCAAACGTTGCGTAATTGACAACAAAAACAATTCCAAATATATAACTGACTGAATATATTTACAGTTTTGCACTATAGGAAGCATTATTTTTTTAAACATTATGCACAATAAAAACGCATATGTATCACAGATTCTTCACCTCTTCTTTCCTGAATAATATTATAAACAACAAACGATAATTTAGAGGCTCATCCGCACATAGTGCGTATAACCAAATGCCGAAGCCTAGCATGTGCTTGCACATAGCCAGCTTCGGCAGAGGCGATAACGAGGAAATGACACAGCCGTTTTTGAGGCAATTAGTGGCTTAAAAAACAATTCTGGAAATGTCAGATCTACGCCCCAAATAAATCTGCATGACTGCCTGTAGCAGTAGCTGAAAGAATAAGAGTATCTTCATAAATTTGATACATAAGTAGCCAATCTGGCTCAATATGGCATTCTCTGAAATCTTGCAGATTGCCAGTTAATTGATGATCTCTATATTGCACGGGCAATGTACTACCACTTGCAAGCAAGGAAAGCACATTGACAAGTTTGCTCAAGTCTTTCCCCCGTTTTTTCATTAACTTGGTATCTTTTTTCATGCGATTTGTAAAAGCTATTTTATACACAGATTAATCCTCCAGCATAGAAGCAACTGCATCTTCAGCGTTATCAAAAGGACCTTGAAGATTTTTGCGATATCTGGTATCGTAAATAGCTTCTTGAAGGGAGCTAGAAATCATCTTATGTTGTACGGAGAAAGGAATTCCAGAATTTTCAACAGACACATTTAAAAAAATGCGTATTGCTGTCGATGTGTCTAATCCAAGGCTTGAGAAAAGTGCATCTGCTTCCTTTTTTAACGCGTCGTCAATACAAATTTGCAGTGTAGCCATATTGTACCTCCATTGTTTTATAATATAATTGTACCATATAAGTGTTATAAAGGCAACGATAATTTTAGCGACTTAGAGGTCGAGGTTGGAAACATCCAGTTGTCCCGACATCAGTTTAGGTAAAATACATCCTGCATTCAAAAAGCACGATAATCAAAAACTGCAAGTCGTGTAGTTTTATTTTATACTTCTCAAGTCCCTTAATGATACCTACAAAACTTTTTACGCTAAGATACAAATTAAATATCAGCTTAACATATTTATTTTTTTCCACCCTTTACTTCTCCTTCCGTGACATCAACACAACACTCTCCACATGCCCCCCCATCCCAAACTGATCCACTCCCCTTCCCTTCTCAAACCGAAACCCATTCTCTCCCAAAAACTTCACATCCCTCGCCAGTGTTGCCGGGTCGCATGATACATAGACGATTCGTTTTGGCTGCATCCTTACTACTGTTTCAAGCAGTTCCTTTGCGCAGCCAGCCCTTGGCGGGTCTACCACAATCACATCCGCGCGCATTTTGCCGCTGCTTTCCTTATACTTTTGCGGCAGTATATCCTCCGCTGCGCCCACAAAAAACTGTGCGTTTGTAATCCCGTTTAATTCAGCATTTTGCCGCGCATCCTCAATCGCCTGCGGCACAATCTCCACGCCGTAAACCATCCCCGCCTTCTGCGCGAGAAAGAGCGAGATTGTCCCGATGCCACAATACAGATCCCATACTGTTTCACCACCCTTTAAATCCGCATATTCCAGCGCCTGGTTATAAAGGCGGAGTGTCTGGCGCGGGTTGACCTGATAAAATGAGAGTGGCGAAATCCGGTATTTTACCGCACCGATAAAATCCGTAATGTAAGGTTCCCCATAAAGTGGGATTACCCTGCTGCCAAGTATAATATTTGTGTTCTCCATATTAACATTAAGACATAAACTTACAAGCTTATACTTAACAGCATGATTCGCACAACTACTATCACAAGCACTGCGCAACTCCCCTTTATTCCATCCGCCCTGTGGGGCAGCAATAATCTCACATTGTGCATTCCGCACGGCTCCTTTGACTTCCTGATTATCCCGGTCTATCTGCCTCCTTATCTGATCCCTGTATTCCTGCGAATTCCCCTGCCAATCCTGACCTTCCATTTGTGTCTGAAAGCCCTGTCCCCTTTTCCGCTCTTCCCTTTGGTTCCACTCCTCTACCGCACGCCCAAGTTTCTCCCACAAAGCCTCCACATGCGGCAGTTTCGAGCCATTCACAACAAGGCATACCATAATCTCCCCGGTAAAAAAACCGACCCGTGTTAAAATATGGCGCACCAGTCCGGTGTGGGTTTCCTCACAGTAGGGCGAAACTCCATATTCATTCAGGTAAGAGCGCACCGCAGCAATCAGCACGGCGTTGACCGGAGCCTGGATATAACACTCCTCTGTATCTACAATATTGTGGGAATGCCCCGCATAAAAACCAATCGCAACACTGCCATCCTTTCCACGCCCGACTGGAAACTGAGCCTTGTTCCTGTAGTAATAGGGAACTTCCATGCCGATGATTGGCTCCAGCTCCACGTTTGTCAATCCACCGATGCGCTCCAGACAGTTTTTTATTTTATCCTGCTTGTAATCCAGTTGCCGCGCATAAGAAAGATGCTGGAGCTGACAGCCGCCACACTGGCGGGCTACGGGACAGAGCGGCTCCACACGGTCGGGTGAGGCGGACAGAACCTTCTCCACACGCGCATAACCATAATTCTTCTTTAATTTCAACACGCGTGCAAGGAGCACATCACCCGGTATGGCATCTTTTACAAAAAAGGTAAAACCACGATATCTGCCAATTCCCTCTCCCTCATTGCCAAGGGAGTCTATCGCCAATTCAAACAAATCATTCTTTTTTAAACCGCAGCCCATCTGTTGTGCCATAACTTGCTCCTTTTTCATCCAGTTTTTCCCATTTCCCCAGTTTCTATCTCTTCCTTGCATCTAACCTCTGCCTGCCCCTCCCTACCCATTCCTCCTCGGGCATTCGACCTCTGACTCTTCCCTGCTTCTCTCGCCCCTTGCTCTTTAAACCGTCTTATCCTCCCAGGCATCCGACCTTCCTCACCCCTCCCAACCTCTCCCACTCCAGTCATCTGACCTCCCTGCTTCTCCCGCCCCCTTGTTCTTTCAGCCGTCTTACCCTCCCAGTCACCCAACTTTCCTCGCTCCTCCCACTCCTATTCCCCTACTCCCTAAAGTAACGTTCTCTTCAAATTCGATTCCAGAAGCCTCTGGTATCCCACCCACTCAAGTTTTGCATCCGCCGACGAAAAAATCTCTTTTAAAGTTTCCATCTTTGCATCCGCATTATCCGAGATATAGAGTGCCATTGCCTCCGCAAGTGCGGGCTTTTTCGGGGAGCCGTACTCCAGTTCCCCATGGTGGGCAAGGATGCAGTGGATAAGTTCCCCCTCCATACGCTTTGAAAAGCCCTCAATACTACGGCAGCGCGCACTTACCAGCGATGCCCCTATATAGATATGTCCAAGAAGATTTCCATCATCCGTGTAATCATTTTCCGGGAATGGTGAAATTTCGTCCATCTTCCCTATGTCATGGAACATTGCTGCCGTAAGTAAAAGATCCTTGTTAAGAAGAGGGTAGGAATCCGCCATAAAGGCGCACATTTTCGCCACCCCAAGAGTATGTTCCAGCAAACCGCCGATAAATCCATGATGTACAGCCTTCGCCGCGGAATGCCGTTTAAAGCGCGCGACAAAATCTTTGTCCGCCACAAAAAAACTCTGTAAAAGTTCCTGCAAATGCGGCTCTTTCACCATCGAAACCACGCCTAAAAATTCCTGGTACATCTCCTCTATATTGCGCGTTGTCATCGGCATATAATCAGCCGGGTCATACTCTCCCTCCTGACATTTGCGCACACGCTTGATATTTAGCTGCATTGCCCCCTGGAAGCTTGTCACCTGGCCGTCAATAAAAATATAATCCATCACGTCAAAATGCTCAATCCCGGCTCCCAGCTCCCAGACCTTTGCATCTGCCACCCCCGTCTTATCCTGCAATGTCAAAGAATAATAGCTTTTACCAGCCTTTGTCTTTAATGTCTGCAACTTTTTGCAAAGGTAGATCTCCTTAATTAGTTCCCCCTCTTTTAATTCCGCCAAATATCTCATCCTGCCACACTTCCTTTCCTCATTATTCTTATCCTATCCTGATTTTTTCACTAAATCTGCACCGGTTACTCAAAACGGAGTGGATTCGGTTATAATATATTTTTATAAATCACCTATATTTGTTATAACTGTCCAGCACCCATATTCAAGTAACGACAACATCCACCCCCACACCCTTTTGCCTTAACCCATTTCCAAAAGCGAAGAACTTTGCGGCGCTCCCATCCAAAAAAACCCGAATTCCACTAAGACATGTCCTAACGCTCCCCAAGCTCAACGATCACCTTAATTTCCTCCGCCTTCATCCGAATTGTCCTCCATAGCGTCACTTCCATCTTCTGACCGGAAGCCTTCTGATTTAAAACTGAATTAAACCCATGGAAGGAATAAACCGAATTATTATCCACTTTTGTAATAATATCCCCCGTCTTAATCCCCGCGTCAAACGCCGGAGAATTCGATTCAACTTCCATAACATAAATACCGTTTTGAAGCCCTTGTTCCGAAAGAGCTGACTGCGGCACATCCTCACCGCAGATACCGAAATATACCTGTTTCTGACCAGCAGCCAGCCGGTTAATCACGGCTTTTAATTTGGTGCTGCCAACCGCCGTGCACATGGATTCATCCAATCCCGATTTCATGGTGCGGGTGATAATCCCGATAATCTCCCCCTTAAGATTTACAATCACACCATCCCCGTCCTCACTGTCCATCGTGCTGGTATTAAATAAATCCACACTGTTATCAGTGATATAATACACACTCTGTCTGCTCATCACAACGCCGAAATCCATGGAACCAACATAGCCGTTCGGGTTCCCAAGCGCCAATACCGGTGTCCCGGCGGTAAGCGAGGAGGACTCCCCAAACAGCGCTGTTTTTGAATCCGCAAGGAACTGTTCCGGCAAACCCTGCGTGTCGATGCGGATAACTGCCAGGTTGTAATCGCGGTCATAGCTCCAAAGCTCCGCCTCATAATGTTCTTTATTTACAGTCAGGCAGATCCGGCTCGCCGACTGGATGCGGTCGAGATTGACCAGAAGCAAAAGCTTCGTTTCATTCTGCCCGATTAAAACACCGGTGGTCTGGCTCTCTGTCTGGTATGGGTTACTCAGCCAGTCAATCCCGTTCACAAAAACAGAAACGGTCACAAGGGAACGCCCTACCTCTTTTGCAACCTCCTGCATTCCGGCAAACAGATTACAGTATTGCTCTGCAAAAGACGGTGTATTTGTCGGTGCAGCATCCCCATCTTCTGGATTTCCAGGCTCGCCATTTGGGTTCACGGTTGGAGTAATCTCCTCCGCGCCCGTCGGGCAGACAGACGCGGAAGGCTCCCCTGTCACGGGTACTCCCGGCGTTATGGACGGTTTTCCCGGTGTGGGTACCGCACTTTCCCCTTCTCCCGGTGTTGGGACGGGTGTTGCAGTACCCGGGAAAAATGATGTCGGTTCCCCCGTCAGGCTATTCTCAACTTCGGGTGTTGGTGTCTTTAATGGTGGCGTGCTGTGTTGTCCCACATCCGCACCCGGCTTTTGCGTGCCCGGTGTCGTTCCCGGGCGCACCGGGCTTTTTGTCGGGGTAGGGCGCGCTGCGGGTGTTGTATTCGGCTCATTTTCAAGCCCGAGAAGCCTCCTTACCGGTCCGTCCGCACACAAAAATACTGCCCTTGCCACAACGCCAAAGACCACCGCCAAAAATATTGTAAACCCAAAAGACAGAAGCATCTTTTTTATCCTGCTTTTTCGTTTTGAAACCACTTTCTCGCGAATAAACTGATACTCCTTGTTCCCCTCCTGATCCTTTTGTTCCATTCGGACTTCCTCCACGACCAAAAACAAAACTGTATCCGAAACCCGCCGTCAGGGCCATATCCTACCGCACGCTGCCGCAGCCATCCCTGCAACAGCAAATATTACCCTTCATTCTACCACAGACCTATGAACGAAGTATGAACAAATTTATAAGGTTTTCGCCAATGTAAAAATGAATTCTGTCCCGACTCCCTCCGTGCTGACCACATTGATATTCTCCCGGTGCGCCTGGATAATCTCCTTTGCAATTGAAAGCCCAAGCCCCGTACCTTTCTTATCCTTGCCACGCGAAAGATCCGTCTTATAAAACCGCTCCCATATGCGCTTGATGGATTCTTTTGGGATGCCGATGCCATAGTCTTTCACCGCAACAAGCACTTTGCTGGCTTTCTCCTCCGTCCTGATGTCAATCGCGGAATCCGGGTTGCTGAACTTGATTGCATTATCAATCAGATTGTAGAGTACCTGCTGGATTTTCCCCATATCCGCGTTGACGAAAAAAGTTTCATCGCCAAAAACCAGATTGAGGGTAATCCTCTTTTTCGTGCAGGTTCCCTCAAAACTAAGCGCTGTCCGGTGGATAATGCGGTTGATATCAAAACTTGTGATTTCAAGTATTACCCCCCTGTTCTCAAACCCGTTTAAAGTCAGCAGGTTTGTTGTAAGCTTTGTAAGCCGCTCTGTTTCAAACAGGATGATATCGAGATATTTTTTCTGCATATCCTGCGGGATGGTGCCGTCCGCCATCGCCTCCGCATAGCCCTTGATCGAAGTGAGCGGCGAGCGGAAATCATGGGAAATATTACCGACAAATTTTTTCTGGTAATCATCCAGGTTCTTGAACTCATCCGCCATAAATTTTATTGCATTCGCAAGGCTTTTAAACTCATCATTTGAGCGGATTTTCATAGGCACATCGAAATGCCCCCTCGCGTATTCCTCCGTTACCTGTGTCATGCGCCGCACCGGTGCAAGCGTAATAATGTAAATTACTACAAATATTAAAAGAAGCACCACCATAAACGCAATATAACATATATTCACAATATCGAGATACTGCGTAACCGACTGCCTTACAGAATCCATTGGCAGGAAGATACAGACATAGGCGCGCAGGGAGTAATTCAGATAGAGAGGTTGTGCCACCACAAGCATTTCCTCTGTCATCACCCCCTGGAATGTGATATTAGTCAGATATTTTGCTGTCACAACCTCATCGAGGAATTTGGGATTATAATTGTCAACATTGATACCGCGCGCCGCGCTCCCCTCACCGGTATCCACAAAAACCGTGCCGTTCGTATTCACAACCCAGATGCGCGTGCCGAGAAAGCGGTCGATACTGCGCAATTGCACCAGCATATCGCTGAGCCTGGTCGTATCGCGGTAATACGGGGTGACATATTCCTCCGCAATCATCCCCGCCTCCTCCGTTAATAGATCCGCCTTCTCCTGTTCAAACTGTTTGTCCAGGCGCTTTGCACCAAAATAATTTAACATGACAAACATGGAAATCGCAGCAATCACATAGCATAAAATCAGTTTTAACAGTGCTTTATGTTTCATTCTGCCGTCACCTTATAGGCTTCGTCGTCGCCTCAAATTTGTAGCCGATCCCCCAGACCGTCGTAAGCCCCCACTGCTCATGATTCTTGATTTTCGCGCGCAGGCGCTTGATATGCACATCCACCGTGCGGGTATCCCCGATATAATCATACCCCCAGATATGGTCAAGAAGCTGCTCGCGCGTAAATACCTGGTTTGGGTGTGATGCAAGGAAATAAAACAGTTCGAGTTCCTTTGGCGGCATATCCACACGCTTGCCCCTGCAGGTCACTTCATAATTGGTCTGGCTGACAAACAGATCCGGGTAGGATACATATTCCCCGGCTGCTTTGCCCGCAGGCTGCGCTTGCTTTTCCTCCGAATGGAAACGGCGCAGAACCGCTTTTACGCGGGCTACAAGTTCCTTGGAATCAAAGGGTTTCATAATATAATCGTCCGCCCCCAGCTCCAAGCCAAGCACCTTGTCAAAAACCTCCCCTTTTGCCGAGAGCATAATAATCGGCACCTTTGAATCTTTGCGCACCTCGCGGCACACCCCATAGCCGTCGATGCCCGGGAGCATCAGATCGAGCAATATCAGGTTTGGCCTATAGTCTTTGTACTGCACTATCGCCATCTCACCATCATGAACAATCTTAGTGTCAAAGCATTCCTTTATAAGATACAGGGAAATCAGCTCCGCAATATTCTCATCATCATCCACAATTAAAATTTTTTGTTTTTCCGCCATTATGACTTCCCCTTTTCTACAATCCGGTTATTGCCCGCTATTTGAATTCCACAATTGTTACTCCGCCGCTTCCTTCACCAAATTCACCCACCCTAAACGATTTCACATATTTCGTTTTTCTGAGTTGTCCGTGCACTGCCTCCTTTAGGGCTCCCGTGCCGCGCCCATGGATAATGGTTACCTTTGGCAGGTGCGCAAGATATGCATCATCCAGGTATTTATCAACGAGTGGCATTGCCTCGTCAACACGCTTGCCTATAATATTGAGTTCCGGGCTGATGTTTAACGACTTGCTCATGCGTATCTTGCCACTTGATGTCTTTGTCTTCTTTTCCTCTTCCTCCGCATCTGTTTCCGCAGGTTCCAGATCCTTTAAGTTTAAAAGTGCGCGCAGGCTCCCCATCTGCACATACAGATCTCCCTTCGCATTTGGGAGTGTGCTTACGGTTCCCTTTAGGTTCAGGCTTAACACATGCACGGTATCGCCGACCTTAATTTCCTCCGCCGATGCCTTTTTCTTAGCCTTTTTTGCTTTGAGTGCCAGATTCTTATCTTTATCACCCAGTTTTTCACGCAGGGCATCGCGCTCCTGTTCCATCTCCTTGCCAAAGGCACCGCCCTGCCCCCATTTGTTGTACTTGCGGATAACTTCATCCGCATAATTCTTAGCCTCCTGCAAAAGATCCCTCGCCTTCTCGTTCGCTTCGCGCAGGATGCGGTCTTTCGCATTGTCAATGCGTGTGTTCTTCTCCTCAAGTTTCCTCCGCAGTTCCTCCGCCTCCGCGCGCAGCTTCGCAGTTTCGCGGCGCTCCTTCTCCATTGTTACACGACTCTCCTCGAGGCGGCTGATGACATCCTCAAAACTCTCATCCTTTGTACCGATAAATTCCCTCGCCCGCCCGATAATAAATTCCGGCAAGCCGAGTTTTGACGAGATTGCAAAAGCGTTGCTCTTGCCCGGAATACCGATTAGCAGGCGATAGGTCGGGCGCAGGGTTTCAACGTCAAACTCACAGCACGCATTTATTACACCCTCTGTCGAGAGTGCAAAGATTTTCAGCTCGCTGTAGTGCGTTGTCGCCATTGTGCGCGCACCCAGATTGTGCAGGTAAGTAAGGATCGACATGGCAAGTGCCGCACCCTCCGTCGGGTCAGTACCTGCCCCAAGCTCGTCAAACAGGGCAAGACAATCCTCATCCGCCTGCTCAAGTATCTTTACAGTGTTTGTCATATGCGACGAAAACGTACTAAGACTTTGCTCAATACTCTGCTCATCCCCGATATCCGCGTAAACCTCCTTGAAAATGCCAAGTTCCGAGCCGTCCATAGCCGGGATATGCAGCCCCGCCTGACCCATCAGTGTAAACAGGCCAACGGTTTTTAAGGAAACCGTCTTGCCGCCCGTATTTGGTCCTGTAATTACTAAAAGGTTAAATTCGTCACCAAGATGAACATCAATCGGAACCACCTTGTGCGGATCAATCAAAGGATGGCGACCTTTGCGGATATTGATATAGCGGCGGTCATTAAATTTCGGCTGTATTGCTTTCATCTGCTTTGCAAGTACGGCACGCGCAAAAATAAAATCAAATTCCGCAAGTGTCGCCTGATTATATGTCAGATCCTCCGTGTGTTCTGCTGCCTGGCCGCTCAGCGCCGCAAGCACCTTCTCAATCTCCTGCTGCTCCCTTATCGAAAGTTCTGCAAGCTCATTGTTTAACTTCACCACCGAAGCCGGTTCAATAAATGCCGTGGAACCCGTTGCCGACTGGTCATGCAGCATACCGCCAAAAGAATTCTTATATTCCTGTTTTACTGGGAGGCAATATCGGCCATTTCGCATTGTGACTATTGCATCCTGCAACATCAGCTTCGTCCCCGCGTCCGTTATCAGCTTGGCAAGCTGGTCATGTATCTTGTCATTCGCCGCCTTAATCTGGCGGCGGACACTCTTTAGCCCCGGACTCGCATCATCCGCTATCTCCTCCTCAGAAATAATGCAGCGCATTATCTCGTTGTTTAATACCGAGAGCGGCTCCAAAAGTGAAAAACGTTCGCTCAGGGAATCCGTAAGTTCATCGTTGCCGCCCGTCCCGTAATTTTTCACGCGCAATGTCGCCGTAAGCACGGAACTCAATTTCATAAGCTCCCCCGCGCCAAGGGTTGACCCAATCTCCAGCCGCTTGATGGATGCCCCGATATCCGGCAGCCCGGAAAAGGAGAGTGTCCCCTTCTTAAAAAGCCTTGAAAGTGCATCCGCAGTTTCCTGCTGCAATTCCTCAACCTCCCCGCGGTTAGAAAGGGGCACGAGCGCTTCGCACTTTGCCCTTCCCATCGCAGAGCCCGCATATCCCGCAAGTTTTTCGATAATTTTCGTAAACTCAAGGGTTTTCAATACTTTTTCGTTCATTATTATTCCTTTCTACCAGCTATGCCTGTGCAGTTCCCCCGCAAGCTTCATATTTGCAAAGTCCTGCTGCCTCAGCGCCTCATAGACCATAATTGCCACAGAGTTGCTAAGATTAAGCGAGCGCGTTTCCCCAAGCATTGGAATACGCACGCAGCGCTCCCTGTTCTCCAGCAAAATCTCCTCTGGGATGCCCGCACTTTCTTTGCCGAACATGATAAAGGCATCCGATTCATAAGATACCTCCGTGTATACTTTCTGTGCTTTTGTTGTCGCCATATATACTTTAGCGCCAGGATTCCTGCTAAGAAACTCGCCGTAATTCTCATATACTTTAAGATCAAGCAAAAACCAATAATCCATCCCCGCGCGCCGCACCGCCTTCTCCGAGATATCAAAGCCCAGGGGTTTTATCAGGTGCAATCGAGCGCCCGTGGCAACACAGGTTCGTCCGATATTCCCCGTATTTGCCGGGATCTCCGGCTCAAGTAATACAATATTTAACATGGTTTCCCAAAACCTTTCCTCATTCCTTTTTTCTATCCAAAAAAGGATGATGCCCTGCATCATCCTTTAATGGAAACGTTGATTTCGATTGTCTTATCGTCCTCATAGACAACAGGGACACAGATATTCGCCGCATAATCCGTCGAAAACGAAACATTGCCCTGGCAGGTGGTCGGCGGCGTAATATCGATCGTAACACCTTTCGTCGAAAAGACGGTCGCGGCATTGCCGAGAATCATATTACATAATTCGCAGATTGCACTCTGAGCCAGCTCATTCATCTCGGTAACCGGCATCATGCACATCTTGGAGGCGAGATCAAGCGCGACATCATTATGGAAGCACAGGATGACCTGACCTTTCATTTCCCCCGTAACACCTAACATTATCAGTAAAGAATCGGCACTGAAAGTCATATTTTTATTCAGATAAGGCTTCCCAAGCTTAGCGTCCAACATCATCATGTCCTTCAATACCTTGGTTGACGCAAGCAAAAATGGATTGATATAATCAGCGTTTACTGCCGCCATATTTTATCCTCCTGTAGTAAAATAATCTAGTCAAATGCATCTTAGGCTATTCTACCATAACTGGGAATGATTTTTCAAGCTGATTCTTTTAATTTGTGAAATTTTTTTATGGACAAGGTGGTATTCCGCCCGTCCCCTACCTGTGTCTTTTTACAAATTCCGCAATCCTTCCCAGCGCAATTTTCAGATTTTCAATTGAATACGCATACGAAATTCTCAAGAATCCCTCGCCGCAGTCACCAAAGGCTGTACCCGGAACCACGGCTACTTTCTCCTCCAAAAGCAGGCGGTTAGCAAACTCATCGCAGGTCATGCCCGTCCCACGGATATCGGGGAACACATAGAATGCGCCCTTTGGTTCAAAACAGTCAAGCCCCATTTCCCGCAGCGCATTGACCACATACCTTCTGCGCTTGTCATATTCCCCGCGCATCACCGCAACATCCTCATCCCCGTTTTTTAACGCCTCCACCGCCGCATACTGGCTTGTGGTCGGCGCGCACATAATGGCAAATTGGTGTATTTTTATCATCTGTGTGATAATATTTTCCGGCCCCGCCGCATAGCCAAGCCGCCAACCGGTCATTGCGTAGGATTTTGAGAAACCGTTGATAACGACCGTCCGCTCCTTCATTCCCGGGAACTCGGCAATGGATACATGGTTGCTGCCATAGGTCAGCTCGGAATAGATTTCGTCAGAAATCACAAAAAGATCTTTCTCTAACACTACATCCACAATGTCCTGCAAATCCTCACGGGTCATAATTGAACCGGTCGGGTTGTTTGGGAACGGCATAATAAGCACCTTTGTTTTTTCGGTGACCGCACGAAGGACTTCCTGTTTCGTGAGCCGAAATTCATTTTCCGCCTTTAGTTCAATCACAACCGGGACACCGCCGGCAAGTGTCACACACGGCAGATAGGATACATAGCTTGGCTGTGGGATCAACACTTCATCCCCCGGGTCAAGCATGGCGCGCAGCCCAATATCGATCGCTTCGCTGCCGCCGATGGTAACAATCGTTTCTTTGGCCGGGTTATATAAAAGGTTAAACCGCCGTTTTAAGTAGTGGCAGATTTCTTCTTTTAGTTCCGCAAGTCCGGCATTCGAGGTGTAGAAGGTTCGCCCCTTTTCAAGTGAATAGATACCTTCCTCGCGGATATGCCACGGCGTATCGAAATCCGGCTCGCCAACGCCCAGGGAGATCGCGTCTTTCATCTCACTTACAATATCGAAGAATTTGCGGATTCCTGATGGTTTTATTTGTGTCACGGTTTTATTTAATGGATTTCTCACGGTGTAATCAACATCCTTTCGTCTTCAACCTCGCTTACAAGCGGAATACCATGTTCTTTGTATTTTTTCAAAACAAAATGCGTTGCGCAGCTTAACACTGCCTCCATCGGTGCAAGTTTGCTCGATACAAAATTTGCCACTTCGCGCATACTTTTTCCGTCGATGATTACGGTTAAGTCAAATCCTCCGGACATCAGATAGACGGATTCAACTTCGTCAAAGCGGTAGATGCGCTCCGCTATCTTGTCAAAGCCCTGCCCGCGCTGCGGTGTTACCTTGACCTCAATCAATGCTGTGACGCGCTCCCGGTTTGTTTTGTCCCAGTTGATTAAGGTAGGATAACCGCAGATTACGGAGTCCGCCTCCATCTCAGCGATGGTTGTTGTCACTTCTTCCTCTGTATATCCAAGCATAATTGCCAGGTCTTTTGTTGAAAGTTTCGCGTTTTTATCGATTGCGCGAAGTATTACATCCTTTAACTGCTCCCTGCTCTTCTCTTCCATAATCCTAGTCCTCCTTATTTATAGTTCCGCAAATCTCCTCCCAGCACCCAAAACCCCGGGAGGTGATTTCTGTACGCTCCACTCCCATAAATCCCTCCCGGGTGCTGTTCGAAATTTGCTGTTTTTCTAGTTCTTTTTTTAGTTCCGCAAACTTCCTCCCAGCACCCAAAACCCAGGGAGGTGATTTCTGTACGCTTTGCTCCCATAAATCCCTCCCGGGTGCTGTACGGAATTTGCTGTTTTTTAGTTCCGCAAACTTCCTTCTAATACCCGGTACATTTCCTCTGCACGGAATGGCTCTAAAAAGCGCTCTTCCTCCCCGTGGTGCAGTACGCGGTCGCGCCCTTCCTTTAGCGTCCCAATCTTCGCGGCGGGGATACCCGCTTTTTGGTACGCTGCAAGCAGTGCACAAACATCCTCCGTCACGGCGAACAGGCATCCCCCGGACGCAAGCATATAGGGGCTGACATCGAGAAGTTCGCACACTTCTATGGTTTCCTGATGCAGCAAAATCTCGTAGGGGTTTAAATCCATGCCGCATCCAAGATACTCCCCCAGTTCCCACAGCGCTGCAAAAACACCGCCCTCACCCGCCGTCTTGACCAGCGCCCCACAGTCAAACGCAATGCGCGCTGCAGCACGCATATCCGTTTGTGCGGCTTTTTTCAACCCCCCGGCGAGGTAGTCGGATGCAAGGCGGCGCAGCAAGAATTCCCTCCGCTCCAGAATAAACACCGCCGTTGCTTCAAGCGCCGCACATCCCGCCATAATAATAGATTTTCCCTCGACTGGTAATATTTTTTGTAAAGGTGCGGCAGACGCGCTTTTTGTCCCCGCCCCCGTCACTGTCATCTGCACAACGCCTTCCTCCCCGGATTTTAAACGCCCCTGCGCCTGGACACTGTAGGCTAAAATACCGCGTTCTTTCGCAGCCTGCGCGATATCCTGTGCCAATTTTTTTAGTTCCCTTTCCTCAAACTTAGAAGGAAGGGATAAACTGACCGTAAATGCCTCCCCTGTGGCACCACAAGCCGCCAGCTTCCCACACACCCGGTCAAAAAGCACACCGATGCAAAATGCTTTTGTACGGTCATTTCCAAATATTCCCATCTGATCGGTTGCCATCATATAGAAATGCCCATTCCCACCTTCACTGCAAACAACCTGTGCAGGCTCCATCCCCAGTATACCCGCTTTGGGATTTACTGTTTCTGTGTACATAAGAAGCGAACGTTTTTCCACCACCCCCGGCAATTTCCCCGCTTTCATAAAACCACCTCCCGCTCTTCTCTCCCCGCCCCCAACCTGAAACTTCCACCAAACCGCTTCTACAGGCACAAAAGCAGGCTGTTTTCCCTTCCGGCAATACAAGAAAACGCCCTAAACCGACCATTACAGCCAGTTTAGGGCGAACATCATGTCCGTGTTACCACCTAAATTCAGAATACTCTGCACTCTGTTGGCACGGGATTGCTCCGATGCCATGCTTCTTTTAACGGTAAAGCCTCCGTCAGAGCCTACTTGGGTTTCCCTGTTCGGTCTGCGGCTCAAAGACTGCTTCCCTGCTGCACTGTTAAGGATTTGCACCGCCATCCTCTCTCTGAAAACGCCCGCAACAGCTACTCCTTCTCGTCATCGCCTTTAATAAATTTTCTATATTCTATCACAGCACTTTATAAAAGTCAAGCCAAAAATTAATATGCCCGCTCAATCATGCCAATGCACTAAACTTTATGGCTTTGACGAAACAAAAACATAGCTTGCCATCCATTGCGCCATCTCATTTTCAAAAGGAAATACATCCGTATCGGGTACAGGAAGCTCGCCGTAAACCTTCGAAAACACATTCTTTGTAAAACCAGTACTTTTACAATGTTCCACCCACTGATCCACATCAACAAACTGTTCCTTCCACATTCCCGCTTCACTTTCTTCTATGCTGGATAGCAGAAGTTCCATCCATTTTCTTGAATTTTCGTTCCCATAACCTTCAATTACTGACTTTGTATAAATGGTGCAGCCTCCGCTTTTTACAACCCGGTACGCCTCACAAAATCCCTCCATCATTTTGGCCTGCATACTCTCGTATCCCGCATTTGAAAATACCACATCCACACACTCCGACATAACCGGCAGATTTGCACCGTCGCACGCAAGATAAACCATATCAACATATGGATTCCTGCACTCGGATCTATAATAAACCTTATTCCATTTCAATATTCTGTGACTTAGATCCGCCATTATAATTGTTGCAGGCCAGTTAATCCTCTCAATCTGGCGCTTAATTCCCTGCCCCGTTCCGCAGGCGATATCAAGTATTACCTTGGGACGTAGTTCTTTCAGCTTGTCCCAAATAATATCCGCTTCATTAAGTCCCCTGTCATAATTCGGATTTCTGCTCCAATAATGCTCATGCAGGTATTCCTCGTAATTGCGATAACTCAAAGACCATTGTTCCCCCGGGATTTCCCTAGTCCCAAAATCAAGCACCCCGTCAATCACATAAAATTCATGCCGATTTTCACATTCATAAGAAAATCGGTTATCGCACGTTTTCTTTAGTTTCAATTTTTTGCGGCACTCCGGACAAATCAAAATCTTATTTAAAAACATCAGTCCCCTGTCCATACCTGCCGCTTCCCCAATATAGTCATCACCTTCCAAAATATTGTTTACAGTCGTCTTAAATATCCATGACAGATTCAGTAAAGTTTCAATATCTGGCAGGCAAACTCCCGTTTCCCACTTGCTTACAGCCTGCGGGCTGACATTCAACAGTGCAGAAAATTCCGCCTGTGAAAAACCCTCCCTTTTGCGCAGGGAAGCAATCCTAACCCCGACCGCATTCTTGTTAACCATTGTTTTCCCTCCTTTTCCATAATCCAATTATAGCATGTTCCTCCCCCCGTGAAAATAGAAGGAGAGTTTTAATTTAAGGAGTGAAAACCAACTTCCAGTTTACAGTTGTTTGCCCCAGCTTATTCGCACAAACAATACAAGCCCCCTGTCAATCAAAGGTATTCCCAAATTCCCTGAAAAACTTCCGGATTCCACGGTTTACAACTTCCATTTCCTCCTTCAACTGCGAAAAAGCCTGCGTAATATAATCGCGCTTTCCAGCCTTTGCCGCCTTCTCATGTTCAAACGCCATCAAACCCAGCGTTTCCGCACCAACATTTTTTGCATTGGATTTTAGCGCGTGTACCAGAATCGCATACGACTCGCAGTCCCATGCTGATGCTTCAAGTTTGACAACGCGCTCCGGCATACCCGCCCCGAATTCCTCAAGGATCTCCAGATACATCTCCACATCGTGACCAAAATATGGAAGAGCGCGCGCTGCTTTGATGTGGTGGGCGCACAAAAGCTTCTCACCCGGAAATCTTTCCTCTGCAATACCATCACAGGAATCCTGTACTGTCCGGGAAGAAACGGTTACACCGTCTTTATCGAAAACGTTTTCGCCAGAACCGTCCCCCGCCGCTTCCTTTTCTTTACTTTCGCGTACAGATTCCGCGTCCTTCTTATCTTGACCATTTTCTTCCCGCCCCGTATGTACCAGTTTTTCCGGAAGGTAAGCACGCACCATTTTCTCAAGGGTGCTCCCCTGCACCGGCTTTGACAAATAGTCGGCAAACCCCTGCGCAATATACTCTTCTTTCGCCCCGGCAACGGCATTTGCTGTAAGCGCAATCACAGGTGTATCCTTTGAAAGATTATCCTTCAGGGCTTTCAACTGTTTTAAAGTTTCAACACCATCCATCTCCGGCATCATATGGTCGAGGAAAATAATATCAAATTCCTGCTTCTGTACCTGGCGCAGACACTCCTTGCCGCTGGTCGCAGTCATAACGCGCACCCTTGTTTTTTTCAACAGTGCACGGAACACATCGAGGTTCATGCGGTTATCATCAACAACCAGGATTTCCGCCTCCGGAGCCGTAAAAGTAACTGCGGCAGCCGCAGCCTCCGAATGAAGTTCATAAGGATTAATCTTCCCGATTGGACGCTCATCCATAATTTCCTGCTCCACGCGGAAAAAGAAATCCGATCCCTTCCCATATTCACTCTGCACTTCGAGGGTACTCCCCATCATATTAAGAAAGGTCTTAGTGATACTAAGCCCAAGTCCCGTACCTTCCACATTGCTGTTGCGCTGTTCATCCACGCGCTGGAATGCCCTTGTCAGTTTATCGATATCCTCCGCCCGGATTCCGATTCCCGTATCCCTTACCGACACATACATAAGGAATTTTCCATCCTGCCCCCGCTCCCCGGCAACAGTGAAGATTATTTTTCCCTTCTCGGTATATTTCACCGCATTGTTTAGCAGATTTAACATAATCTGCTTGATCCTAACCTCATCGCCGTATAAGGCACATGGCAGCTTACTATCTATCTTTAACTCAAGCTTTAAGTCCTTTCCGCGCATGCGCTCCGTAACCAGCAGCACAATATCGCTGATAACCGAACTGAGCTGATATTTAACCGGCACAAGCTGCATGTTCCCCGCCTCAATCTTTGAAAAATCAAGAACATCGTTAATCAGGGACAGCAGGATATTGCCGGATGCTTCAATCTTATGTGCATATTTTTGCACCGCGGACTCCGTACTCTCCCTGCATATCATTTCATTCATACCCAGAACAACGTTTAACGGTGTGCGGATCTCATGGCTCATATTTGCAAGAAAGTCCCGCTTTGCCTGGTTTGCGGCCTCCGCCTGCTCAATCGCGATCTCAAGCTGGACTGTCTGTTCCTCAAGCTGCTTTGCCTGCCTTGCAAGCTGTTTCGTCTGCGCCTCAAGCTCCTCGCTCTTTTTCTTATAGACACTTAGCTGGAAGCGTATCAGCGCACCGATAATTACCGATACAATAATAATACTCTGTATAATATCAAGATACACGCCCAATTCCGTTTCGATGGTAAGCACATATTCCGGGTGAAAATATGAGCCGAGCGCGCACAGCACCACAGCCAGGAAACCGCCAAACAGCGCTATGTAAAACCGCTTCCCCTCAAGAAGCATAAAGTCAAAGACCACGCCCAGCACGAACCAGAGCGGCATGCCACTGTGCATACCGCCATTCGCGAAATAAATCATCGGGAACAAAATCAGGTTTACCCCGACACAGACCATCAGCGCCGCCTTATCAAATCTATTATTTTTATTTGCGCGGTAAAGCAGATAAAGCAGGATAAGAAAAACCGTTGTGGTTTCAATCACTGAAAGAATCGAAAATTGCAGGATGATCCCAATCAAAGTGGAAACAGTTCCAGCAAATATCCCCCCTATAGTAATCACATTAAAGAGGCGCTGCTCAATCGGCATTTCCTCCGAAAAATATTTTTCCCTGTAAGCACACATCCTGCTTTTTATCCGGTTTTTCATCCTAACCCTCCATGCACTTAAATAGAAAATCTATCCCTCCATGCCAGAGCAACACGCGCCGGAAATTTAGGATTTCCGACTGCGATCCAGGCTTATCCAGGGCTCTGACTCAAACAATCCCCCCTTTGCGGCAGCCTAATCGCCGCCGCCCCCAACTGTAACATATTCCGGCGTTGCCGCATACTCGCTCGTGTTTATTTTCTCTCGCAAAAGCTCCACACCGTCGCGGCGCGTAACCCGGTAGAGTTCCGCCACATAACCGGTATGCGCCTTCTGTGTCACTTTATAATAATCTTCCGGAAGGCTCTCATCCACTGTTACCACCTGCTCCCCCGGTTCGATTGTATCCAAAACAATACTGATAAGCTCAACCTCATTCCCGATATCCTCCTCGGCAGTATGGATGGAGATAGTCAGCTCACCGTCACTTGCCCTCGCCGCAATCTCAACCGGGTAATCATAGTCATTCCTCAGCTTGAGATCCTTGTAATTCCCGGCAATCGCAGCGTCGCGCCCCGGGTCTACATAAGTGACTGCCATGGAATGCGGTGCGCGCTCAACAATTGTCAGCTTCGCGTAAAGAGCCGCATTGTAGAGTGTTGTAGAAATCTGGCAGACACCGCCGCCAATCCCGTCCTCCACCTTTCCCTGCACATAGGTTCCTGCCGGGAAATAACCATTTTCTTCTGTTATCGGCCCAATTGCCGTGCTACATGAAAAAACCTCGCCGGGCTCTATCGTAAGCCCGTCTAAAAGCTCCGCCGCCCGCGCAATATTCCCGGCACGGGAAGTATTTTCCGTGCTGTAATAAGTGGTAAACTCCGCAACAAACAACTTTTTTTCCGGGACTTCTGTAATGTGCGGCGGATCATTATGCGCCTGCACCCCCGGCGTGACCTCCGGCACATAGGCGCGGTCGATCGCCGGCTTGCCCACAAGTTCCTGTGTCGGTGCCACTATATTTTTCTGTGTGTCAAGTTCGGCTCCCGAGTCGTCAAACCAGTCCCTGCTAAGCCTCTGCCTTTGTTCTTCTTTTCTGTCATATTCATCTTCTGCACTGTCCTGCCCACCCGTACATGCCGAAAGCGGCAATGTAAAGATAAGAAGTGCGGCGTAAACCACCTTGCGCCGAAATATTTTTTTTGCCCTGTACTGTGCCATTTTTCCTACACCGTGCCTTTCCCAATGCACATCCGGCATTGACATCCGCACTTATTTTATGTATATTTAAAATAACTATACAGGGAAATAAAGCTAAACGATGGCTGCTAAAAGACCAGCTAACATCGCGATGACAAGCAATGCGACAACAACGGTCGCAACCGTTCTCTGTGACTTTTTTGACCTGAACATCATATAATTTTCCTCCATCAAAATAATTATTAAAAATGAGGTGCCATTATGCCAGTAATTCTCGGATGTACAATTATCCTGATCCTCCTCATCCATTTCAAATCGAGGGACAGCAGGAAAAGCAGGGAAGATTTAGTAAAAGAGTTCTTTCAAAGGGAGCTCGAAGCCAACACCACCCGCAAAAAAGATATCTCGGGACTTAACTATCTGACAATCGACTTCTCCCGTCTGCCGGATCTTAATGGAGTCCCGGACGAAGAGGGTGAAATCGCCGATATTTATAGGACGCTAAAAACCCTTGACGGAAAACAGATGTTAAATCTTTCCGGCATCTCAAACACCGACTTAAAACTCTCCTACGGTGCCGCAAATTTCCAGTTCCTCTCCGGATGTGATGCGCGATTTACCACTTTCGCGCGCAAACTCTATGAGCTTGGCGCACACCTTTCTTCGGCTGGCGAGCAGGAAAAGGCAATAAAGGTACTTGAATACGCAGTCGAAACAGGCAGTGACATCGCCTCCACCTACCGTCTGCTCGGTTCACTCTACACAGAAAGCGGAAATCATACCGCCCTTCTTATGCTGCGCGAAAAAGCGCAGGAACTGCCGGAAACAATAAGGGACAGTGTCCTTCGTTCGCTGGATACACAAAATCCCAACCAGTAATTTTTCTTTATATTAATATGGAGCCGCGGCAGCGCTCCCACTATTATTTGCCACAATCTACCCCATACAGGTATTAATGCCCGTACAGGGTAGATTATATCAGAAAATCTGGCGCATGGCAACTTTTAGTTTTTCCCGTTTTTAAGATTGAAGCCTTCCTTTTGTAAAAATAAGCTGGTCAATCATTCTCGAAGCATCGCTTTTTGTCAGGCAGTCCAGTTCTTCTGTATACTCCATCCCGTGATGGCGCAGCAGGTCACCAAGATATTTTTTCTGCCGCGCCGTCATCGGTTCCTGTTTTTTAGGCTTGTAGGAAAGAGGCTGTGCTGTGAATTCCCCATAATCCGGGAATTTCCTTCTCAATGCCAGATAGAGCCTGTGCGCACATACTGCATCATCCACAGCGCGGTGTGCGTGTTCCTGCACAATCCCATAATAAGCACAGAGCGCGGACAGGGAGCGGCTTTTTAGTTCCGGGTGGAGCTTTTTGGCAAATGCAAGCGTATCAAGTGCCTCCCTCTCAAACACAAGACCATAACGCAACGCCGCCACCTTGATAAAACTAAAATCAAAGCTTATATTATGCCCGAGCAAAACTGTAGTATCCCGTGCAAATTTAAGAAATTCTGTTACTGCCGTTTTCTCATCCCATCCGCCCGAGAGCATCCCATTGGTAATCCCTGTAAGTTCCGTAATCTTTGGCGGGAGAGGGTTGCATATTTTAATGAGGCAGGAAAATTTTCCCATTTCCTTATCACCCCTGTATTTTACGGCACCGATTTCAATAATCCTATCTTTTTCCGGGCTAAGCCCGGTTGTTTCAATATCCAGTGCCAGATAGTCCATAAACATCCTCTTTCCCTTCTTTTCTTCCTCCAAAAGGTTCGGTCACACAAAATCCCCCATCCCCTTTCTTTTCCTGTCCCCGCCGCACCCTGCATGCACCAGTCAGAGGGTCGCGCACAGTATAATCAAACAGGTAGTCAGCCCCGCATTTTACCGTTTTCCCCGCAGCCGCAGCTTCCATATCATAACAAAAATATGCCACATAACAGCTTCCTTCACCTCCTGCCAGCATCCCAAAAGCAGCGAGAACTTCCCTTCGCTTCTGCTTTCCGTAGTTTAGTGCCCGCTCAATTTGCGCCCGCGCAAATGATGGATGAACTTTGGGCTTTTCCCTGCAATAATAATCAAAAAGAAGACATTCAGCAAAGCAAGGAAGAAAATCTTCTTCGGTTATTATTCCCTGTGCAAACTGGTACAAAATTTCATACCGCGCAAGCCGGTTCTGTTTTACATCAAACAGCCCCTTGCCGCGGTAATAAAGTGCCATCTCTTCAAACATGGAAAACGGGCTTTCAAAGCGGGAAGCAAGATATGGCAGCGCATGGGCAAATTGTCCGCTGTTGTGATAAACCTCGACCATCTCCTCGATATCCTTTAAGCGCAGCACATCGCCATAGGACAGGTATTTTGTGGAAAGCACCTCATATGGCGGTTCCGAACGAAATATTACCCCATGCTCCTCCACCATATCCGCCATTGCCGATCCCTTCAAAACTTTAAGGAAACCAAGCTGCAACTGATCCGGCTCCATGCGGTACACATCATTAAACGACTTTGCAAAGGAAGTATAGTCCTCATAGGGAAGCCCCGCAATCAAATCAAGATGCTGGTGGATATTGCGGTTCTTGTACACCCTGGCAACACACTGCGCCACCTTCCCGATATCCGTGCGCCTTAAAATAGCCTTCAGCGTGCGCGGGTTGGTGGACTGCACCCCGATCTCAAGCTGCACAAGCCCCGGGCGCATCTTTAAAAGCAGCGCAATCTGTTCATCATCAAGCAAATCCGCCGCAATCTCAAAATGAAAATTTGTCACTCCATTGTCATGCGAGAGCAGATAATTCCAGATATGCATCGCATGCTCCCTGCTGCAGTTAAATGTCCGGTCAACAAATTTCACCTGGTTCACACGCGCGCAAAGAAAAGCATCCAGTTCCTTTTCCACCAGCGCAAGATCGCGCAGGCGCAGTGATTTCTCTACCGAAGAAAGGCAGTAACAGCATGAGAACGGGCACCCGCGGCTTGTTTCGTAGTAGATTATCTTATGTGCAAAATCGGCAAAATCAAGACAGTCTTTGTAGGGGAATGGTATATCGGAAATATTTAATACCTCCCTTGCGGGGTTTGTGATAATCTCCCCCCTCGCACCGCGGTACACAAGACCGCGTATCCCTTCGCATACCTTTCCTATATTTTTACCTGTCCCAGAGGTTTTCTCCTCCCTAAGGTAGGCCCCTGCCAGTTCAGAAAATGTCCCTTCACCCTCTCCCACCATCACACCATCCACAGCGGGCATGGTTATAAGACATTCTTTAGCGTCATAGCTGACTTCGGGTCCACCCAGATAAATATGTATTGCAGGATCAAGCTTCTTATAATCTTCCACCAGTTCTCTTACCATCCGGATATTCCAGATATAGCAGGATATGCAGAGCACCTGCGGGCGCACTTTATAGATGCCGCGCAGAATTTCCTCCGTCCGGTGGTTGATTGTATATTCCCGCAAAAAAATATTCTCCCGGTAATAATCACCATACATCCCCGCCGCCTTTATGGCATACTGGCGCAAGCTGTAAAGCGCAAGGTTTGTATGGATGTATTTTGCATTTATCCCAAGCAGTAAAATCCCCTTAGCCTGTTCCATACGCCCCTCCTCTGAATTTCCCAAAAACAACCTTTATTCCTAAAGTTTCTTCCAAAAATTCCCAACAATATCCATCATGGCATATCTGTTTAAACAACTGATAATCCTCACCAAATTCTTTCATAAACACCTTCCAAACTGGTCTTGCCCGGGCAATGTAAATTCCCGGGCAAACCACAAAATGCTTATCAACTCCCGCTGCTGCCATAATGCCGCAGGGAAAGCATCCATATTTTTTTTGAAAACCAGTAAAAAGCACCCGAAACCAAAGGCACAAGCATAATCAAAAACACCCCTATATCCCCCATTATCATGCGCATCGGCAGGAATGCCACAAACGCAACCGGAAATATAAAAGTAAAAACAAATTGCAGTACCTTAGGATAAATGGTCATCGGGTATTTTGCTATGTCCTTTATCTGCATGGTAAAATTTGCCACATCCGCATTTCCCACCGTAAAAAATGAGAATGAGGAGAGCAGAATGGAAATCCCCGCATAGATAAAACAGCCGGAAACCGCTGCGATAAGGGCGACCGGCAAATACCATGGACTAATTTTAAGTTTTACCCATGAATATATTAGAATCACAATCCCCGTCGCAAACTCACCAAAGGAATCATCATCAAAACCGACCAGATTCAAACCATAAACAAAAAATACCTGGTACTTATCCCACCCGTTAATCTCTGGAACCAGCTCAAAAATAAACAGAAGCGAGAGAATTTCCGCGGCATAGCTTAACAGCTTGGCAGCAATCCCAAACAGGAAATCCAGACTGTCCACCTCAAGTTCCTTATAGTTGAGCACAAAAAAGAAAATATACATTTTTACATTATTTACTAATTTCTTCCATATTTTCCCATTGCACTCATCCTCCCTGCACCGTAATATGTCGGATCATCCTTTTGGAAAGCGGAAGATAAATCGCCGCCAACAAAAGATTTCCGATCCAGAGAACCGCCGAGTATGTCGAAAGCCCGTCCACCGTTTTTCCCAGAAAGAGCAGAACCGGGACATAATACATTGATGCAAACGGAAGCCACCCAAACAGTGACAACAGGCGCGCAGGGTAAAAGTGAAGCGGCAGCAGTTCCCCCGACAAAAAGGAAACCACCGTGCCCTTGAAAACGCCGAGCCCCCAAAGATTATTCGTATAATAGCCAAGTGTCCCAACCGTCAGTTCAAGTAAAAAGACAAAAACAAAAGAACCAAAAAGCCAGGCGATAACCTTTGGAAGTGCCGCAAAACAAAACGGCGATACCGGGACGAACAGCAAAAACATTAAAAGCGACGGAAGACCACAAAAACAGAAATCGTAGATGGCTCCCCCGACCGCCGCCGACAGAAATTGAAGTTCCACGCGCACCGGGCGAAGCAGCGCCACAGCGATCTCACCGTTTTTTATAAACTCCCCCAGGGAATCGGAAACACTCAGAGGATACAGGCTTTGAAATACCCGCATCAAAAGAATGTACGCAAGCATATCGGGCAGCGTAAATCCGCCCATATCAAAAAGTTCCTCAAACAGTGCAACATTTTGAACAAAACGCGCGGAATCAATCTGGTAGATCATTTTGAGCAAACGGAACGAGTCCATCGGGGACAAATCCCATTTCAACTGTGAGCGCTGTCCAAATACCACGCCAAGTTCTCTGCTGTTTTGTTCCCTGTTTAAAAACGGGTCGCGCCCCAGTACCCTGAGCGTGCCGCCGCCCGGGTATAAAATCCCCGTCATCAGTTTGACCAGCGTGGATTTGCCTGCCCCGTTATTCCCCACAAGCCCCACGAACTCCCCCTCGGAAACCGAGAAGGTAACGCCCTTTAAAGCTTCTACTGTCTGCTTCCCTGCTCCCTTAAACAACCTCGTAAAAACATTTCCATCTTCCGTATTCTTTACTTTGTATTCATTCACAAGAGAATTTGCCTCAATCAGGTTTTTGTCCATCCATTCCTCTTTCCGGCAGCCTGCAAACCCTCTCGCAGGACTACACTAAAAAGCAGTGCGGGAAACTCCTCCCCTTCCTGCCATACAATTAGTTTCCGCTGCGAAAAAAACGCAGTCTTTCTTCATTCCGTTCATGTTTTTCATATCAAATCCCTCATTTCATTCATAATTGCGCGCAGGCCGCTGCCTTTCGGGCAACAGCCTGCGCGGTATGGTTTTATTATAAACAAAAGCTTCAAAAAATGCAAGAAAAATAACACATTTACCATCTATTCTACTTTCGGAAGTTTATCGCGGCAGATAGATAGTTCTTCCTCGGTAGGAATATAATCACTCATTTCCCCGTCATGGAATTTCCCGTAAGCAACCATATCAAAATACCCCGTCCCGGTGAGACCAAAAACAATGGTTTTTTCCTCACCGGTTTCCTTGCAGCGGTTCGCCTCGTCGATTGCAACCCGGATTGCATGGGAACTTTCCGGGGCGGGCAGGATTCCCTCGATCTTTGCAAAGTATTCCGCCGCCTCAAACACCTCGGTCTGTTTTACGCTTGTCGCCTCCATCAATCCCTGATGGTACAGCTCGGAGAGCGTTGAATTCATGCCGTGATAGCGCAGACCGCCCGCGTGGTTGGCGGAAGGAATAAACCCGCTGCCTAACGTATACATCTTTGAAAGCGGGCAGACCATCCCCGTATCGCAGAAATCGTAGGCATACACTCCGCGCGTAAAGCTCGGGCACGAAGCCGGTTCCACCGCTATAATACGGTAGTCAGCTTCCCCTCGCAGTTTTTCGCCCATAAACGGGGAAATCAGACCGCCGAGGTTTGAACCGCCCCCCGCACAGCCGATAATAATATCGGGTTTCACATTGTATTTATCCAGGGCAATTTTGGTTTCCAGACCGATAATCGACTGATGGAGGAGCACCTGGTTAAGCACGCTGCCCAGCACATAGCGGTAACCATCGCTTGACATCGCTGTTTCCACCGCCTCGGAAATAGCACAGCCAAGACTTCCCGTTGTCCCGGGATGCTCGGCAAGAATCTTTCTTCCCACCGCTGTTTCCATGGAAGGGGATGGCGTTACCGATGCGCCGTAAGTCCGCATTACCTCCCTGCGGAACGGCTTTTGCTCATAGGAACATTTTACCATGTAGACCTTGCAGTCAAGACCAAGATAGGAACATGCCATCGAGAGGGCTGTCCCCCACTGGCCAGCACCGGTTTCCGTGGTAACTCCTTTAAGCCCCTGATTTTTTGCATAATATGCCTGGGCTATCGCAGAATTTAATTTGTGGCTTCCGCTGGTATTGTTTCCTTCAAACTTATAATAAATTTTCGCAGGAGTCCCCAGCTTTTCCTCCAGACAATATGCGCGAACCAGCGGGGACGGCCGGTACATCTTGTAGAAATCACGGATTTCCTTTGGAATCTCAAAATAAGGGGTGGTGTCATCAAACTCCTGTGCAATCAGCTCATCACAGAAAACACCAGCAAGTTCCTCCGCCTTCATTGGCTGATGAGTTTGCGGGTTTAAAAGCGGAGCAGGCTTCTGCTTCATATCGGCGCGCAGATTATACCATGCCCTCGGCATCTCACTTTCATTCAGATAGATTTTGTAAGGGATCTTTTCATTTTCCATTCTCATTACCTCCTTAATAATTTAAAAGCATCCTCCCCGCTCAAAGCAAAGGTTCCCACCTCTCAAAGCGACTTCCCGGGTTCATTTCCTTCCTCGTGCCCATCCGGGCACCGGCACCTTACTACTAACTACTCCCACCGGCAAGCCTATAGGGTTTTCGCCGCGATATTATAACAAAATAATGCCACCTCCTCCAAAACTCCATTCGCGTGTACAACCGAGTAGGGAAGGTTTACCTTCCCCTAGCCGCGCGCCGGGCACCATCTTCCTCTAGGTGCCTGTGTGCATAAAAAAACGCCCTTGACAGAAATTAATTCTCTGTCAAGGACGAACATGCACTAATTCAAGTACTATATAGTCCGCGGTACCACCTTGATTCACGGTATAAACCGTGCACTTGGCAGGATACTAACATATCCCCGGCATTTATACGCCTGCCTGTAGCGTCGCAGAATACTCTGTGAAAAACACATTTGACTGCGCCCTCCGCGGTCCATTTGACAACTTGTTTCTTACCTGGTTCCAGCATCACAGGCTCTCTGTAAAGGCATCATTGCCGTTATCTCCGCTTCAACGGTTTGGAGTATTAAATTTTTAATGTATTATATCACCCTAATCCGTACCTGTCAATAGTTTTCATCCATTTTCTTTTACAAAATTTCGTCCACTCTGTACTGCCCTTCCCGGGTCTTTGACAGTTTCATTTCAAATCCATTTCGCTGAACTCCAGTATGCACA
>CAJTOR010000042.1 GCA_910577675.1 uncultured Lachnospiraceae bacterium | reverse complement strand
CTCATAGTGCTATTATACATTATTTTTTCTGTTTATGGAAAATTGATTTCCGTGTGCTTTTTGCGTATAAAGTTATTCTTTTTGTTCAACATATTAAGCAAAGTTAAGACCATCTTAAACTTTAACTTAATCTCTAGTACTCTATCCAGTCTGAAATTGAACTTGTGTACTACCTGTTTCGTACCATTGCGTCGTTAAAATTTCCAGACGATGCCACCGCATCGCCGTCGAAATTTTGCCTGGCACTGGCACGAACCATGCAGCCCACAAGTCCGACTCCTGACCGGATGGAACACTAGTCTGAACTCCAAGTAAAACCTATCACCTATAATTAACAACATCTATGTCCGTATATATCACTGATAATGAAACAATAAACAGCCAAAAAGCAAGGACTCTCATCGAATCCCTGCCCTCATGGTTGTCATTTACAGATACATAATACAATACTTTATTATTTTACAGTTCCCCAACAAAATTATATACAATCCGCACTTCATGTGTCTTCACCCCGTCAACTTTCTTAGGTTCGCCTATCAATATGCGGTTAATCAAACGGTTTAGCACCGTTTCGTCAAGTTCCGTAATGGCAGCATACCGCCTGATTTCCCCCATGAACATCTGCACATCACCCTCTGAATGTTCCTCCTCACTGATAAGTGCTGCTATTTCCTGCATACGGTTCTGGTTGCTTTCCTGTTCTTTCTCCATTGCGTCCGTCAGCTTTAGGAAACGCTTTTCCGTAAGTATTCCTTTTGCCTTGTCTGCATATAAACTGATAAAAGTATCATCTATCTCCTGATTGCACTGTGCAAGGTTCTCATATTCCTTTTTCAGACTGTCCGTATCCGCAAGGTACTGTTTTTCCATTCTGCGGCTCAGTCTGCCATAAAACGCTTCTTTGTCCTTTAATGCCATAGCCGCAACTTCCTGTATATCCGAAAGCACAAGGTTATATAAATCCCTCGCTTCGATTTTGTGGCTTGTGCAGGCATCTTTCCCCAATCGGTTATAAGTCTGGCAGATATAGTATGCCTTGTCTATCGGCTCACGCTCTTTTCCGGTCCGGTGGTCTTTGTCCGTCCTCCCGACTTTTTCATAGCGCACCTGCATGGACTTCCCACAGGTGGCACAGTAGACAATACCATGAAAAATATTGTAATATGGGCAGTTATTCCCCTTCATGATTGGCGGTCTGCGGTCTATGAGCTGCTGTACCTTTTCCCACTCCGCTTTAGGGATAATGGCTTCGTGGCAGTCCTCTATGACTTCCCGCTGTTCCCTCGGAATGATGTTGTAGGTATTGGAGCGTATGCCCTTCTGGTGTGTCTTGCAGACAACATGTGCGCCTTTGTAAAAGGGATTGCGTAAGATAGTGGATATGCGTGAGCCGCTCCATGCATAATAATTCACGTCACACTCCGTTGTCTGCTTTGTCCTCGTAATTGGTATCTTTTCGTCCATCAGCGTCTTGCAGATTTTCATGTTTCCCATCCCGTCAAGTGCAAGGTCAAATATCCTTCTGATAGTAGGTGCTGTTTCCGGATCAATAATAAGGTGTCCGTTGTCATCAGGGTCACGCATCAGCCCCAAAGGCGGCTGTCCTCCGCAGAATTTTCCCTGCCTTGAGCGTGTCATGCGCCCTGCAAGCACCTTTTTAGAAATATCCCGGCTGTACATATCATTAAAAATATTGATGTACTGTCTTCTTCCAACCTTCTGGTTTCAGCTTATCTTTTTGTATGTACAGCTTATTTTTTATGATAATTCCCAAGTAAATGTTGCCGTATCGCTGACATTGATATCCTCTGGCTGGATATCGATGGATCTTGCTTTCATCGGAGCTGCACCGCGCAGATTATCTTCCGCGAGCATATAGCCCGTTCTGGAGAGAACACTTATTTCGCTCCAGTTATAATCGATATTTAAAAGGGTGCCGAGCTTAACGCCGGATGCGGCACAGAGGATTTCAGCCTTCTCTTTTGCGTTCACAGCGGCGTTTCGAAGCATTTCTTCCTTGAGACCGGATGGGTCTTTCACAGTGAAAGCGACGGAGAGCTGTGGGTGTGCAGCACAGCTTGAAATAGCGTTGATTGCCTGCGAGAGCCGCTCCATGTTAAAATCAAATTCAAGCTTTAAATCGTGGGTGACAACATAGCCGGAAAAGACTTTTTTCCAGTTCCCGTTCTGGTCTTTTTCATTGTTGTATTCGGTTCTCACATTGAAATTGGTGGTTTTCAGGGCTTCCTTTTCAAAGCCGACACCAACGAGCGCCGCAGTTAATTCCTGAATGTGCGCTTCAGCGAGATCCATTGCGCTGTCATAATTCTCATTGAATGACTCCAGCACGATGGAGAGGGTGACATAGTCAGGGCTTGCAGAAGCCTTTCCGACCCCTTTTACAGTAATAGTACGTGGCATAGTTTTAGCCTCCTTTTGATTTATATTCCTACCAGACAAACATACATTACCGAACCCGTTTTGTCAAGGGAAGGATTGGGAACTTTTCGTCAAAGGAAATTTATATCCCTTTGCTGCTCCCGCAGTTGAATTCCCACATTTTGAAAGCCATTGCAAATCACCCAAAAGTATGATAGTATAGAAAGAAAATATGTTCGGTGCCGGACATGAAAAATTTGTTGTGCCCGGAGCTTTGAGGGAGGTGTTGGGATGCCTTTAGGACGGAATCCCTTTAATGAAAATGTAAACCGCCTGATGGAAAAGATTTTTTCGGGGAAGGATGCAGGGATAAAACCAAAGGAAGGGATTTCTGATCGATATGATTCCGGAACGGGCGCGGGAATCCTGCACAATACAAAGATAGAAAAGAGGAAGGTAAAGAGAAAGAAAAATGCTAAAAAAGATTCCCCGGCGGCACAGGAGGCGGGTATCTTGTTGAATGGGCGGGAGGAAAAAATACCAAAGAAGAGTGAAAAACTACCCGTTGCTTCCCTCAATATTGGACGGGGGAAGGAAAGGAGGAGGAACGGCGAAGAAACGTCGCTTAAAAGCATTCGCAGTGTCACCGAAAAAATGCGTGAAACCACAAGGCAGCTCCAGCAGATCACATTTGAGATATGGGCGGATAATGTAAGGGGGAAGAGGGCGGGAGGAGAAAATCAGTTTAGTACAAACCTGTATGAGGAGGAAAAGATTCCTCCCCGCCGCAATAATGCGCAGGAAGATAAACCGGGAGGATGGAAACGGGAATCAATATCCGCAGGAAAGTATCAAAGTGCGGATTTTGTGAAGCAGAGTATGCAGAAGGCAGGATCTTGGTCTGGCGGGTACACAAAACAGCCGCAGTACCGGATGGAGGAAGTTATGGATGATTCCGTTCCAGACCGCATCCGCGAGTGCAGGGCGCTGCCGCACAGCCCCGAGGGATACCGGATGACAAAGGAGGAATTATTTTTCCGGCAGGCGCTTATGATGGAGGATTATACGGATAACTGCCTTTATCCGGGGGATTTTACCTGGTATTTTCCAACCTACCAGGCGATGAATATAGCCCAGTTGCGGGGGTATTTTACCTGGCGTGCGGGGGTGCGCCAGGGTGATATTGCGCCCGCACCACTTTCTTTTGCATTTGTCTATGTGTACGAATTACTGCACCAGGTTGGTGCAAAAACACCACAGGAAGGATTTTTACTTCTGAAAACCTTCTGGGAGAATTACAGGGAACATGATATTCAGCTTGACCGGTATATTAAGAATTGGCTGTGTGATTATGTTGTCTACTATAATCTTGACCGGGAGTTACTTTCAGATATCGGGAATTTGGAATTTGACAATGCGATGTTTGTTTTTCTCCACCCTGAGGAGTACGGGGACGAGGAGTATTTTAAGGCAATCTGTGCACTTTCAAAATACAATATGGAAGGTTCAAAGTTTTATAAAGAAAAACCGGATGATGTGCGAAGCGTAACCTGCGGCGTGTTCCGCGCACTGGCAGTACACTATGCAAAACATGGGAAAAAGACGCTTTCTGAAAAATACTTTGGCACTCTGACCACATGTGCATACCAGATGTTTGTGTCCGCGGTGTTTTATGACCAGAAGAAATATGTGGAATATGAGTATGAGGTCAACCCGATACACCGTTACCGCTGTGTCAACGGGCATTGGAGCTGCGAGAAATATTTTGGGAACTGCACAAAAAATAAAGATATGGGGCTGATTTTACATGCGGTGGATGCGAGGATGCGCGAGCGGTATGATTATAAATTCCCATTAAAGCTTGAAGGGATGACAAAGCTTGTTATAAACTGCATCGACAAGGAGATCGACCGGCTGTCTGCAAAAAGGGAAAAGGATGCTGCCCCGGTGGTTGAGATTGACTTGTCAAAGCTTGACGGAATCCGGCGCGCGTCGGAGCTGACGCGGGATAAGTTAATTGTGGACGATGCTGAAAAGGATGTCTTTAGTATTTCCTGTGAGCAGTCTGTCGGAGGAAATGCGCTTTTGCAGAAGGATTGTGAAAGCAAAGAGAATCTGCAGGAGTCCGTTACGGCGAAGTTTGGACAACTTGAATTCGTGTGGGATGGCAATGCGGACAAAGAAGAGAGTGTGACGGAAAATAATTCAGGGCAGCCCTTCGGGGAAATTCCAGCGGTGCAGGAAGATTCTACCCTTGAGGAATGGGAGCGCATATTCCTTCAAAGTCTGCTTGACGGCACGCCCTATAAGGACATTTTGCGCGCGCGCCGTCTGATGCTGTCGGTTGTGGTTGACTCTATTAATGAAAAACTTTATGACCGCTTTGGAGATACGGTGATTGTTTTTAACGGGGATATTCCGGAGTTGCTTGAGGATTATGCGGGTGAGGTTGCGGGCTTGCTTGGCGGTGTTTGATATGGGGGGAGAATAAAACTGTCAAGAATATATGGGGAATTTAGAGATTATTTTTGTTTGGGTAGATATTGAATAAAGGTTATGAAGGTAAGCCGGGTGGGGAAAAAGGTTGGAAAGGGGAATACGGGAATGAAAGTACCGAAACGGATTGCGCAGGCAGTGATTAATTCCTTAAAGGGTGGCGTTGTGCCGCGCATAGGTCTGCCGTATATTACGGTTGGCAGGGAAACGGAGATTGCCGCATTGCTGCACGATGTGGATATTATTGCACAGGGAGGTGCATCGTTCCGCTTTATTGTCGGGAAATATGGCAGCGGCAAGAGTTTTTTGTTGCAGACCATCCGGAATTATGTGATGGATCGCAATTTTGTGGTGGTGGATGCGGATTTGTCACCTGAGCGCAGGTTGCAGGGGACGAAGGGGCAGGGACTTGCGACCTACAAGGAGCTGATCCGCAATATGTCCACAAAAACACGCCCGGAGGGAGGCGCACTCACCCTGATTTTAGAGCGCTGGATAGGCGGCGTGCAGGGCGCTGTTGCGGCTCAGGGCGATCTGGAACCGGATTCGGAGGAGTTTGCTTCGGCGGTTGAAAGAAAGATTTACGAAGTGATCGGCACATTGCAGGAAATGGTGCACGGCTTTGATTTTGCAAAACTTTTGACCATGTATTACCGCGCCTATCTGGAGGGTGACGATGAAAAAAAGGCTTATGTGGTGAAATGGTTCCGCGGGGAATATGCGGGCAAATCCGAGGCGAAGGCAGAGCTTGGCGTGAATATTGTGGTGACGGATGATGACTGGTATGAATATATCAAGTTGTTTGCGTTTTTCCTAAAGCAGGCTGGTTACAGTGGTATGCTGATTCTGATTGATGAATTGGTGAATATTTACAAAATCCCGAACAGTATCACGCGCCAGTACAATTACGAGAAAATATTGACCATGTACAATGATACTTTGCAGGGAAAGGCAAAATATCTGGGCATTATTATGGGAGGAACGCCGCAGTGCATTGAGGATACGCGGCGGGGTGTATACAGTTATGAGGCATTGCGCTCAAGACTTTCGGCGGGGCGCTTTGGCGGTGAGGATGTAAAGGACATGCTTGCGCCGGTTATCAAGCTTGTGCCGCTGACCAACGAGGAAATGCTTGTACTGATCGAGAAGCTCGCGGATATCCATGCGGAGCTTTTCGAGTATGAGCAGGTGCTTACACAGGAGGATCTGGTCGCTTTTATCAGGATTGAATTTGGCAGGATTGGGGCGGATTCCAATATCACTCCGCGGGAAGTTATCCGCGATTTTATTGAGCTGCTCAATATTATCTGTCAGAACCCGGGGCTTACGGTTGAAAAGCTCTTAGGGTCGGGTGAATTCACCTACGCGAAAGCACAGCCTGAAAATGTTGAAATGTCAGCAGCGCAGGAATTTGCAGAATTTGAACTGTAAACAGCAATCCCCCCACCCCACTGCGTAAAAAGGGCGGTGGGAGGGGAGATGCGGGACTAAAAACAGCAGATCCCCGGACAGCCGCCCCAGTGGGACTTCTCGGAACGAAGAGGAGAGAAATCCCACTGCGTAAAAAGGGCGGTGGGAGGGGAGATGCGGAACTAAAAAAAGGAAAACTATATGGGCGTATTTGAGCGGTATGCACCGTTTGTACAGGATTTTATATACCGGAATCGATGGGAAAACCTGCGCGCTATCCAGGTAGCAGCGGGGGATGCAATCTTTAACACGGACGAAAATGTATTATTGTCAGCCTCAACAGCATCCGGCAAGACGGAGGCTGCATTCTTCCCGATACTGACACTGTTTTCGGAGGATGCACCGCGCACGGTGGGAGCAATATACATCGGTCCCTTAAAAGCGCTGATAAACGACCAGTTTATGCGTCTGAATGACCTGTGCGAGGAAGCACATATCCCGGTCTGGCACTGGCATGGCGACGTGGCGCAGTCGCACAAAAACAAACTCTTAAAACACCCGTCAGGAATCTTGCAGATCACCCCGGAATCACTTGAAGCAATGTTGCTGCATAAACATGCGGACATATCAAGACTGTTCGGTGACCTGCGCTTTATTGTGATCGACGAAGTACATTCCCTGATGCGCGGCGACCGTGGCGGTCAGACTCTCTGCCTGATGGAGAGGCTCTCACGATTGGCAGGGGTAAACCCGCGGCGTATCGGGCTGTCGGCAACCCTGGGCGATTTGCAGAGTACAGGAAACTTTTTGGCTTCGGGGACGGGCAGGGGAACAGTAATCCCGCGCATTGATGCAAAAGGTGTAAAGTGGCGGCTCTCAATGGAACACTTCTATATCGGGGAAGGAAGGGTACCGGAAATGACGGAGCGGATGCCGGATACATCTGACATATCGGAGGGGATGCCGGGTGCATCCGGTATATCGGATGGTATATCCCTGCCTTCTGCCGAGAAATCATCCGATATCGCACCCGGGGATGCAGACCCCGGCATCGGCTATATATTTGAGCACACGCGCGGGAAAAAATGCCTTGTCTTCGTAAATTCGCGCGAGGAATGCGAGGTGATTACAACAACACTGCGCCAGTACTGCGAAACAAAAAATGAGCCGGATCGTTTTTTGATACACCACGGCAATCTCTCCACAGCCTACCGCGAAACTGCGGAATCGGTAATGAAGGATGAAGAGCAGTTCCAGACCACTGTAACAACGGCAACGCTTGAACTTGGTATCGATATCGGGAGGTTGGAGCGCGCGTTCCAGATTGACGCGCCGTTTACGGTTTCCTCATTTTTGCAGCGCATGGGGCGAACCGGAAGGCGCAATCTTCCGCCGGAAATGTGGTTTGTTATGCGCGAGGAAGTGCCGGAGGCGCGGGCAATGCTCCCGGCAACCATCCCATGGTCGCTGATTCAGGGCATCGCGCTCGTGCAGCTCTATATGGAGGAGCGCTTTGTGGAGCCGCCAAAACTTGACAGGCTCCCTTACAGCCTGCTCTACCACCAGACAATGAGCACGCTCGCTTCCTGCGGGGAAATGACCCCACAGGCGCTCGCTTCCCGCGTGCTTCCGCTAAGCTATTTTTACCGTATATCGCAGGAAGATTACAAAAAAATGCTGCGCCATCTGATTCAAATTAACCATATTGAGCAGACAGAAAACGGCGGGTTGATCGTCGGGATTACGGGGGAGAGGATTACCAATAATTTCAGGTTTTATGCCGTATTCCAGGAAGATGAAGAATACACGGTCCGCTCCGCCTCCGAGGAGCTTGGGACAATTGTAAAACCGCCGCCGGTGGGCGAGAAAATCGCGATTGCAGGACATGCCTGGGTGGTCGATGAGGTGGATCACAAAAGACACCTTGTATATTGCACGCAGGTTAAGGGCAAGATTCCGGCTTATTTTGGGCAATGTCCGGGCGATGTCCACACAAGGGTACTGGAGCGGATGCGGGACGTTCTGGCGGAAGAAAAATCCTATCCGTACCTGATGGAGCACGCCGTAAAGAGGCTTTCTGAGGCGAGGGATACCGCACTTTATTCGGGGATATCAAAAGACCCGCTCATCTGCCTTGGAGGGGAAATGTGGTGTTTGTTCCCGTGGCTTGGGAGTTACTCATTCCTTGCGCTGGAGCGCTTTTTAAGGATACGCTGTGCGAAGGAATTAAAACTCTCCGGTATGGATTCTTCAAGACCTTATTTTATCCAGTTTAAGATGAAGGCGGGGAGGGAAGAATTTTTCAGGGTAGTAAAAGAGGCGGCAAAGATTCCGATTGACCCTATGGAACTCCTCTATCCTAAGGAGGAACCGCTGTTTGAAAAATATGACGAGTTTTTGCCAGTTGAACTTGTCCGCAAGGGATTTGCATATGGAATTCTTGATATAAAAGGGATGCTGGAAAGAATAGGGCAGTGGCCGACACAATAAAAGAAATATAAAATAACAAAGAATGGGGGATGGGCGCGGATACTGCGTTCCAAAAAGGTATGCATATTACATTAACAGGAAATCTGGGAAGTGGAAAATCGACGATCTGCCGGATTTTGGAGAATGAATACGGAAAAGAGATTTATTCGACGGGCAAGGTTCAGCGCGCAATCGCGCAGGAGATGGGAATCAGCGTGCTAGAAATGAACCAGCTTATGTGCAAGGATCACAAATACGATCATTTGATAGATGATACAACAGCAAAGATTTCCAGGGAAAACCCGGATAAGCCGATTGTGTTTGACTCGAGGCTTGCGTGGAATTTTGTGGAGAAATCCTTCAAGGTATTTTTGTCGGTAAACCTCTCTGTCGCAGCGGAGCGCGTATTTAATGACAACCGCGGAAATGTGGAAAGCTACACAACCGTGGAAGACGCAAAGCGGCAGTTAAGCCTGCGCGCAGAAACGGAGGATGTGAGGTATAAGGAGCTTTACGGGCTTGATTATTTTGATTTTTCCAATTACAATCTGGTACTTGACAGTACCTACTGTGCGCCACAGGTGCTTGCAAAACTTTTAATTGCCCAGGAGGCGGCATACGAGAAGGAACTTGCGGCAGGTAAAAATCCCAAGGTCAGACTTTTGATCTCTCCAAAACGCCTCGGCGAAGAAATGGGCGAGGCGGATTTTTCCAAAGAGCGTCTGTATCCGGAGGGCATTGTAACTGTGAGAAAGTCGGAGGAAGATTTTTGTGTGGTATCCGGGCAGGAGATTGTTGCGGAGGCGGTGAAAGAAGGGATGCCGTTTGTGATGGCAGCGATGTGAGATTTAAAGTGGGCTAGGAGAAATATGCCAGGTTAGAGTATGGCGAATCACGGATGGGAAAAAATAAAAGCAAGGCGGAAAGCCCAAAAGAGGGGAATTCCGCCCTGCTTTTATCTTAGTGAAAAATCTTCGGGAAAAAGATACCCTACGAGTTAGTTTTCCCTTACCCAGACTGTCATCTCACCCTCGCCCCGGTTGTTCCACATATAATATGGCAGGAATGTAAGCTGGCATTCTGTAGGTTTCTCCGGCTGGTAAACATGGTAAAGCCCTTCACCCGCCGTATTTTTGCCTTTGTATCCATTCGCTGTAATCGATGGAGCACCAAGTATTGCGCCCGGGTTTACCTTGAAATCCGGGTTCTTGCAGTCGAGCCGCAAAAGGTGCAAATCGGTTCCGTTATCCGCCTCCTCAAGGCAATATACCATCGGACCGCAGGTCACTGCCACTTTTCCTGTATCCTCGCGGACGGACGGGTTCGCCGCCATAATCCGGACAGCCATCGGGAAATCAAGTTTGATTTCTGAACTGCCCGACCAGGTGCCGGATAAGTACAGGTAACCGTCCGAAACCTTTGCACAGGAGATGCCCGCTGTCTTTTTGATTGCTTCAAGAACCGGGCTTGCTTCCCCGCCGCAAAGTGCCTCATTCGTCGTGGAAACCCCGTTGACCACACATTCCTTAGCCCAGTCCGGCAGGCGCAGTGCCAGTGTCATCTCGGTCGGCGTATCACAATTTACCGTTAATGTAACCTTTCCTTCATACGGGAAACCGGATGTGATTTGAACCGAAACTTCTTTTTCGCCGACTTTCTTTTTCAGCTCACAGCCCATATATAAATGTACAAAAAGCGTATCATTATTTTCCGTGCAGGCGTAGGAAGCAATGGAGCTGACAAGCCTTGCGATATTCGGCGGGCAGCATGCGCAGCCAAACCATTTCTGGCGGATGGACTTAACATGGAATTTCCGCTCGTCCCGGCGGCAGGCTTCCGGCAGCACCTCAAGAGGGTTCACATAGAAAAAGCTCTTGCCATCAAGTGCCATGCCGCTCAATACACCGTTGAACAGCGCGCGCTCCATAACATTTGCATAGCGCGCTTCGGGCTTAATCTGGAGCATGCGGCGCGCAAAAAATACCAGACCGATGGAAGCGCAGGTTTCCGCATAAGCCATATCGTTCGGCAGGTCGTATGCGTAAGTAAACGCTTCTCCATGGTTGGTCGAGCCGATTCCGCCAGTGATATACATCTTTTTGTTTGCAATATTATTCCAGAGAGTGTCGCACGCGGCAAGCAGGGAATCGTCCCCGGTAAGACGCGCAATATCCGCCATACCGGAATACAGATAGACAGCGCGCACCGCATGGCCTACCGCCTCCTCCTGTTTCCGCACCGGAAGGTGTGACTGATGGTAAAAATGGCGCAGAGGAGCTTCGCCAGGCTTTGGTGTAAATTTGTGATCAACCTCACTATCAAAATAATAAGGCTGTTTGCCGCGCTCATCGATAAAAAAGCGGCTCAAGTTTAAATAGCGCTCCTCGCCCGTTGCATGGTAGAGGCGCACCAGTGCCATTTCCGCAATCTCATGCCCCGGATATCCCTTGCATTTGCCCTCCTCCAAACCGAAACGGGAATCAATGTAATCGGCGTAGCGGCAGGCGGTCTTTAGGAGTTTGTCCTTGCCGGTCGCTTCGTAATACGCCACTGCACCCTCCGTCAGATGGCCGAAGCAGTAAAGTTCATGGTTATCCCTGAGATTTGAGAAAATCTTGCTCTGGTCGTTAATTATGTAGAATGTATCGAGGTAGCCGTTGTCAAGCTGCGCTGCGCACACCACATCAATTGCGTCATCCGCAAGCTTTTCTAGGGCATCATCCGGGTGCTGGGTCAGTGAGTAGGCGACCGCCTCCACCCACTTAGTAAAATCTGTATCCTGGAATAAAAATCCGTAGAAGCGCTCCTCCAAGTTGTTGATATCCTCCGGTACAAGATTAAAATTGGAGGTTGTCCATACAGGCTGTTCATAGGATGGATCTGCCCTTTTGCGCGCGTTTAAGTCTGCGGCAAGCTTGTAGTTTTTCATGCAGAAACTTGGTGCAGCCCCCGGCACATTGTCGTTGAGCGCGTCCCACTGGTACGGGATTACCTCGGTGCGGACAAGTTCCATCTCTTTTTTCCAAAAATTGTCAGTTACTTTAATGTCCCGCAGGGAGAGCGGGTCACTGAACTTTTTTGAATCCATAATCCTTCCACTCCTTTCTTTTATGCATATTTCCGGTTTTGGTAACCTGGCTGAAGAACTGACTGAAGAGTTATTTTGATACAAATTTTCCTTGCAATCCATGGACAGGCAGGCTAAGTTCCGGCTTTTGATATCGGTTTTAATTATATAGGGAAACGAAAGAGAATGCAAGAAATTTCGGGGAGTTTTGGTTGTAATCTCTATGAAATCCCGCTATAATGGAATGGAGGTTTGGGAGGAGAAAAATGTAAAAAGGCGGGTGCATGTACGGATGGTAAATGAGGATAAACTATATATTTTAATGCAGGAGTTAAACCGGGCGGAAGTAAAGGGTTTGATTACGCGCGCGGCGATGGAGCGCGTACTTTTCCCGCTCGCCGGGATGAATGAGAAACGCCAGGATTCTTATGCGGAGGAGATGATTTCGGTGCTGCGCACAAGTGGGGATGAGGAGGAAGTACTTGTGCGGATGCAGCTTTGTATGCAGTTAATATCGGAAGGCGCGGTTATGGAGGGAGGAAACGGGGGGCAAAAGTCCGGTACAAATGACCGTGCAGAAAAGGAAAATAGTAAGGCGGACGGCGGGCGCAGAACGAAAATCACCTCGTCAAAGGCTTTAAAATCACAGTCGAGTTCAGCGGATAAAAAAGGTGAAAAAATTTCGAGGGGGAATAAATATGAAGCCGGGCGGATTCTTCCTTACAGTATGGAATATGACGGGGAGGATACCGGGATTTATCTCTACCGATTTATGCTTCCCATCGATAAAGAGGAGAAGATGGTAAACGATCAGGCGTGGCAGAACGGGGGAAATTTTGGCTATGTGGACAATGCTTATCCCTGTGGGATTTTTGACAAAAAGGAGCTTTCGGAGATTATTTTTTCAAGAGTTACAATATTTTATGGGGGGAACGGTTCCGGCAAAAGCACGCTGCTTAATCTGATTGCAAACCGACTTGAACTTAACCGGGTTGCGCCTTTTAATTCCGGGGAGCTTTTTGACCGCTATAAGGAATCATGCGAATATGTGCTCGGACATGATGAGGAGGGATTTGCATTAAGGATTCCTTCCGGCAGCCGGATTATTACAAGCGATGATGTGTTTGATTATATGCTGGCAATGCGCGCGCAAAACGAGGATATTTCGGAGGGCAAAATCGCGGCAAAAGAGCAGTATGCAGAGTTAAAATACGGGCAGAGTGTGAAATTTAAAAGTATGGATGACTACGATAAAATGAGGGAACAGATTTTAGCGCGCTCCCGCTCGGTATCAAGGCGGCAGTTTATAAGGCGCACGGCGGGGCAGGAAGTGGAACTTGGCAGCAACGGGGAAACTGCGCTCGCGTATTTTGAGAGAAAGATTAAGAGCAAGACTCTTTACTGCCTGGACGAGCCGGAAAACAGCCTTTCGCCCGCGATGCAGCTTGAGCTGGTAAAACTTTTGGAAAAGCGGGCGGGGGAGGAGGAGTGCCAGTTTATTATGGCAACGCACTCGCCGTTCCTGCTTGCCATGCAGGGTGCGAAAGTTTATAATCTGGATGCTGCCCCGGCGCAGGTCAGTCCATGGTGGGAGCTTGAGAACGTGCGGATTTACTATGAATTTTTTAAAAAACATGGGGCGTTGTTTTTTTGAATGATATGGAATTCTTAAATGGGAATCCCTAAATAGTATGAAATTTGTCCTGATTAATATTGTGTGGTAATAAATTGTATGTTAAGTAGAAATATGATGTATACCGAGGCGTTTAACCTATCAGAGAATTCCCACACTTTTAAGCTGTTAAAACGAAAGTGGTGGGTAAGGGGGAATTTTTTTGTCAGGTGGGAAAATAAGCCCTATCTGACATGCGAGAGCAGCACAGGGAAATAATTTCCTTTGACATGGCGGGCATTCAAGTTTGGTCATGCCCCGGGAAGAACATAATTAGATCGAAGATATGGAAGGATGGAAAGGCGATGGGGAAATATAGATGTTTATGTTGTGGCTGCCGCACACTTTATGCGCGTGGCGAGTATGATATTTGTCCGGTTTGTTACTGGGAGGATGAGAGGTACCCATACATAAAAAACAATGTTTTATATGTCCTAGGTCAGGGGCAGCAAGAAGGGGATGGGGAATATGACGGCACAGATGTGCTTGATTTGCAATCGGGGGCGAATCATGGGCTTACATTAAGGCAGGGCAGGGAAAATTATCGGAAGTTTGGAGCCTGCGAGGAGGGGATGATTGTTTATGTAAGAAAGCCATTTGAAGAGGAACTGGAGGAGGATTTTAACCTATCAGAGGAGTCCCCCGCTTCTGACCTGTAAAGACGAAAGAGGGGGTAAAGGAAACTTCCTGTGCTTCTGACTTGTAAAGAAGAGAGCAGTGGATAAGGGGACTTTTTTGTAGCAGGCGGGATGCAAGACATATTTGACAAATTGTGATAGCAGCAAGGGGATAATCTCTCCTGACTTAGGAAGAAAATTGGTGGGAATAGTGATGTGGTTGATTGCGGGGAGGGAAAAGTGTGGATGGGAAATAATCGATAATAAGGCGTGGATGGGAGATAATAGATAAATAGGAGCGTAATAAAATAATAGATAAATATGGGAGATTTAGTAAAAAATAGTTTGATAAGAGAAAATACCCGCGTATAGGTGCAGAAAAAAAGTTTATACTAAACCAGATAACCATGAAAATAAACGGATTTTAACGTGATATCCTTTGGGGTTTTATAATTGTATGTGGCTGTTTATAGTTTACGCTACGGAATTCCAGGGATATGAAAAAGAGGTAAGGGTATGGACTTTTTAAAAGATGAGAAAATAAAATCGGGAATGTATTTCCTTTTGGCAGCAGGGGCGGTCTATCTGGCATTCCGCTTTTTGCTGCCGCTTGTTTTGCCGTTTGTGGCAGCGGGACTCTTTGCCATGCTTCTTTATCCGATTGTCCGCTTTTTGCACCGCAGATTGCGGCTTCCCGTCTATGCGGCGGGGGCGTTTGTACTTCTTACTTTTCTGTGCCTTTTATTGATGGCGGTATTTTCAATCGGGCAGATGCTTCTGACACAGATGGTTGCATTTTTTCAGAATTTTGAAACTTATGAGCGCTACCTGACCGAGCAGGTTGACGGGCTGTGTATTGGCTGTGACCGGTTGCTCAGGCTTGAGAAAGGTACGGTTATGGGCGTGCTTTCCTCGGCGATGGAAGTTTTGATGGAGCGCATCCAGACCGATATCTTACCCGCACTCACGGCAAAGACACTGAAATTTGCTGCGGGGACAGCAGCAATTCTCGGAACTGTCCTGATTGTAATTGTTTCAACTCTTATGGTTATAAAGGATATGGAAAAATACCGGGAGGATTACAAAAGGCTTTGCGAATCAAAATATTTAAACGGACTTCTCGGCAGTTTAAGAGGTGGGGGTGCAGCTTATCTGAAAACGCAGCTATTACTTCTGGCTCTGATTGCTGCAATACTCTCGGCAGGCTTTTTTATCCTGCGCAACCCCTACGCGCTGTTGCTTGGCGTTGCCATCGCGGTTTTTGACGCGTTCCCGGTACTTGGCAGTGGCTTGATTCTGGTACCCTGGGCATTGATACATCTGTTTGCAGGGAGCTACACGCAGGCGATTGTTCTGCTTTTAATGTTCTTTATCTGTCAGGTACTGCGCGAGTTTCTCGAACCGAAACTTCTCGGCGGGAAACTTGGTATCCGCCCCGTGACAATGATGCTTGCCATCTATGCGGGAGTTAAGCTGTTTGGCGTGGCAGGAGTCTTTCTAGGACCGATCGGGCTGCTTTTTATCCGGGGGATTATGGAGCAGATCGGGGGAAGTAAGGGAGAAGAAGTGCAAAGAGTTGAGGTGGGGGAAGAGGAATAGGAGTTTTTGGGCGTGCGATGAGTAGGGGAAGAGTCATTTTCTCCTACTTGATTTTTATATCATTATAACAATTCTGTATAATTAAAGTATTTATCTGAAGGAATAGTTTCCGAAAAATCATTCCGTAATATTTTAGGATGACCAATGATATTTTTGGTGTAATTATAGATCTGGTTGACATTATATTTATCATGCTGTATAATTATATACAAATAGGTAGTGATAATTTTAGTAATTTAAAGGAGAAGTGGGTCTATGAAAAGATTATCGGAAAAAGAGTTTGAGATTATGAAAATATTGTGGGAGAAGGCAAGTCCAATGACTTCCGGTGAGATTTTGGAGGCTTTTAACGGGAATCTTGGCTGGAAGCTTTCCAGCCTGATGACGGTATTGGAACGTATGGCAAAGAAGGATTATGTACATTAAGAGGGAAATTATGGATGTGTAAACAGAATTATAAATTTGCTAAAAAAAATTTTATATCGCAAGGAGGGGATTAGGTTGCAACAGAATAAAACAAAAAGAAATTTTTTCGTATTTGCTGCGATATCTGTTTTGGCATATGGATTATTAGCATGTTCCTCTGGGGCGGGGGAAGGGAAAATGCCAAACAATGTACCATCAGGAAAGGAGCAGGAACCATCCGGTGGGAAGGAGGCTGTAACACAGGATTTGCCCCCTTCCAAAGAGCCAGATAAAGCCCCTGAGATACAAGAGAATACAGAGCCAACAGAAAAAGATTCTGATTTGATGGACGGGGAACGAAAACAACCGAAGGAACCTGATACGGTACCAGGGGAGGAAGCAGAAGGGCAAAAAGATTTTGTGGTGGATTCTCCGGAGCCGACTAAGGAAGGGCAGGAGCAGATGGAAAAAGACCAACCGGAGGAAGAAACCCAAACTTGGAAGAGTGCATATCTGGAAGTAATCTACCATCTGTGGGATTACCTTGCCCCGAGGTATGAACCCATGAATGGTGAGGAAACCAGAAAAAAATCTGATGATCCTATGAACTTGACGATATTTTATCTGGGGTTACATGATTTTGATGGGGATGGCATACTGGAACTGATTACGGGGGATGATTTGGGATTGGCAGTTTTTACATATGATACTGATATAATAGGACTTAATCAGAAAACCTTTCATTATAAGGGTTTTACCGATTAAGTCCTATTTTTTTACCCTATTTACCCATCCCCACTTACCCAGGGAAAACCTTTACCCAGAAAACCACGAAAGGAGAATAGCGAATGGCAAAAATCATCGCCATCATGAACGAGAAGGGCGGCGTTGGCAAATCGGCCACCGCCACGACCTTAGCCTACCTGCTGGCAAAGCAGGGGAAGAAAACCTGCCTGATTGACTTTGACGGGCAGGGGCATTCCAGCATTATTTACGGTGTAAAGAACACCAACAAGCTTGAAGTGACAATCAACACATTATTGCGTATGGTGATTGAGGACAAGCCGCTGCCAGAGCCGGACAGTTACATTTTAAAACATGAAAGTGGCGTGGAGGTAGTCCCGTCCAACTCGCAGCTCTTTACGTTGGAGCGCAACCTGTGCAATGTTGATTTCCGGGAGCGTATCCTGTCGCAGTATGTGGATACCATCTGTGATCGATACCAGTACATCATCATTGACTGTATGCCGCAGATGGGGACACCGATGATCAATGTAATGATGTGTGCAGACAGCATCATTGTCCCGACACAGGCGGAATTATTGTCTACGCAGGGGCTGGCGGAATTACTGAAACATTATCAGATCATCCGCAAAAACAGCAACCACGGACTAACCATTGAAGGCATCCTAATCACAATGGACTCGCCAAACACGATAGTATCCGCACAGGTGCGGGCATTGATTGAGCAGGGTTTTGCGGGGATGGTTCCGATTTTTAAGACACATATCCCGCGCTCCATCAAGGTGGCAGAAGCGGTCTTATACCATAAGACAATCTGTGAGTATATGCCAAATAACCCGGCCGCCATTGCTTACGGGCAGTTCGTGGAAGAACTTTTGGCGACAGAGGGAAGCAGAGAAGAGAAAGGGGTGTGTGCGGTTGGCTAGACCGAAAATCAACCTTGCGGATTTTGATGAGATGCTAAACTTTGAGCAAAAGGATGAAGGGGAATCCGCATCCCAAGGGCATATCCCTGCTTCATATACAGAACCCATACATGACGGGATTCTGGAAATGGACTTCTCGCAGATGGAACCATTCCCAGAACATAAATTCAAACTGTATGAGGGGCAGCAACTCGATGACATGGTGGAGAGCATCCGGCAGTTTGGTATCCTGCTCCCAATCATCCTCTGGCATACCGGGGAAGGGAAATACATTATCCTGAGCGGGCATAACCGCCGCAATGCTGCCATGCTTGCAGGGCTTAGGAAAGGCCCGGTGATCGTCCGGGAGAACCTGACCCATGACGAAGCAATCCTGATTGTGACAGAAACAAACCTGCGGCAACGCTCCTTTACCGATATGAGCCATTCGGAAAGGGCGTATTGTCTGGCGCAGCATTATGAAGCATTGAAGTCACAGGGCAGGAGAAATGACCTTTTAACGGAGATTGAAATGCTCCTAAACCCGCATGAAACAAGGGAAAATCCAACTTCTGCTCAAGTTGAGCACAAGTTAAAAACAAGGGATAAAATTGGGGAAGAATATGGTCTTTCCCATGCAAAAGTGGCACGCTATATCCGCTTGTCGGGGTTAAATGAAGAACTATTAAAAAGGGTGGACACTGGTGAAATCTCATTCCTCGCCGCCTATGACCTCTCCTTTGTGGAGGATGCCGAAAAACAACAGCAGATTGCCGACATTATGGTTTCCGAGGGCTACAAGCTAGATATGAAAAAGGCGGAATTACTCCGTAATTACTACGAAACGGGGAAACTCACGGATGTTACCACCACCCAAATCCTTTCCGGGGAAAAGACAAGGAAACCAAAAAGCGACAAACCGCAGCCCATCAAAGTGAAGCCTGCGGTCATCACCAAATATTTCACGGCAGGGCAGAGTGCGAAGGAGATTGAGGAAACCATCGATCGGGCATTGGAATTCTATTTTAACTGCCAAAACGGAGAAACTGATTTCCCAGAAGAAACAGGGGAGAAATAATACCAGAAGAAATCAGGGTGCGCAAGGATGTAGGATGATTTAAATCCGCAAGAGAAATAGGAATTCGTCTTGTAGGATACCTAGCAGATATTCCAAAAACCCCGCGCACCCAAAATGAAAAATAAGAAAGACTAAAACCACAAAATAGGAGGTGACTGCTTGGACAGAGTGACCAAACTGGCCGACCTTTACCGGGTGTCAGTGCAGGAATATACCAAAACACCGGGGGAATGGAAAGGGTTACTTTCCTGTGTCGCAAGGTTTTACAAACGTTCCTTTGATAATGCGGTGTTGATCTACGCACAGAAACCAAATGCCACGCAGCTTGGGACATTTGCCGAGTGGCATGACCCACGGATTGGGCGCAGCATCAACCGAGGGGCAAAAAGCATTGCGGTGATTGATATGGTAAAACCGAACGCAAGTATCAAATACCTGTTTGATTTCCTTGACACGAATGGGAGTGTCCAATCCTGCCGCAACCTGCAAAAATACCTATGGAAGTTGGAGGAGGGGGATTACCACGAAACCATGGTACATTTCCGTGAAAAATACCAACTCCAAGCGGACAGCATCGAAGCCTGCCTGCATGGCCTAATAGTGCAGCGCGTCAGAGAAATGCTGCCCGCCTATCTGGAGGGGTTCCGGGTAGTGGAGGAAAAAAGCCCCCTCTACGGGATGCCGGAGGGGGCAGTGAAAGCAGAACTGGCGAAACTGGTGGAAGAAAGTGTTACCTTTACGGTATTCTCAAAATGCGGGTTACCAACGGAACCATTTGGATATGGGAGTTTTGAAAACATCCAGAATTATAACAGCCTCCTACTTTTTATGGCATTGGGGAATTACACCGTTTCCATTGCCAGACCGATTTTAAGGGAGGTTTACCAGGAAACCCAGAACATCAAAAATGAGAGGAGGAAAGCGTATGAGGACAGAGCCATTGATGGATTTTACTTACCACAAAGGCAGCAACGGGATGCTGTACCCGGAAATCCAGATTTCCGGGGAGGAAAAGACCGACCAGATGCCAGCGGGGAGGTTCGGCGGGCTGTGGAAGGGATACATGATGGAAAAACACCCGCACCGGCTGTCCGAACTGGTGGCACAGGGGAAAATCAACGAGATGATCCAGCAGGTGGACGAAGAAGCGGAACGGCGGAAAAAAGAATTGGTACAGGAACTCCTGGCCAGATACCCGATGCCGGAAACGGAGGACACGGTGGCAAGGGCGGGGCATCTGGGGATGCTCACGAAACAGGCGGAGGAAACCGTGACAAACGAAGTGGTAATGCACATCCGGTAACAACACAACCCATACAGGCAGCACAGCCGCCCACAGATGGTTTTAAGCCGTCCGTGGGCGTTTTTTTCGTTATCCCGCCGGAGGGGGAAGAAAAACTGCAGAAAGAATGGACAGTACCAGAACAGAATGGGGAAATAACCCCAGAGGAAAGGGAAGAATCGAAAGAACCCCTACAAACAGAAAGGCAGGGGCAGGAAGCCACACAGGGGGATATCACAAAAGAACAAAAAGCAGCCATCCAGCAGGGGGAGGAAGAGATTGCCCTTGTAGATACCATCCTGTGTGCGGATGATATCGTACCGGAGGCAGGGGAATGGCAGATGGAGATTGCGGAATACTTCCGTGGGGATAGTGAAGCATACCTCAAAACCCATACCCTGCGGCTTTTTTACTGGGGGATGGATGTAGACTACACCACAAAGGATGGGAGGCATCATTTCCATATCACAGGGGATGCGGAAAAACTGACTATCCGGGAAGAAGGAAGTGAAAGTGCTTATCTTTATGAGGAACTTGCAGAACGGATAAAGCATTTATTATTGGATGGCAGTTATCCGGCTGTGGAGATTAGGGGGAAAGAGGACACAGAAGATAATGGAATGAAGGGAAACCCAAGCAATGCCATAGGGCAAGGAGGGGTGGAAGAACTAGGACAACCGGGAAGCCCCAAGCTTGGGGAAGGGGCAAAAAGCAGTTTCCCTCTTGCAAATAATTTCAAGAGTAATCCTACGGCTGGGGCAGGAACAGGGATGATGCAGGATGGTCAGCTTTCCCTTTTTGATCTGGGAACCCCAAATAGTTATGGGAATACCGTTGGAACAGATACCGATGCCATGCTGGACAGGGAGGCGATGGGGAAAACGGAAATAATACAGGAGAAAGAACCAGAGCCAGCCCATAAAAGCGTCAATGATGGGGAAATAGGGAAACAATCCCCCGATATTTCAAAGCCTGTCCCAATCTCTATGGGAAATCCCACGATAACGGAAAGAAACCTGCAAGAGGGAGAACATCATATAAAAGAAACCCATATAGGGGAAAGACTACAGCTTGCCCAAAACGCAGGGGAGGGAAGTCCTGTACCAGAAGGGCTGGCATCCCCACCATCCATCGGACAACTAGGGGAAGAAAAAAGCCAACCCACTATCCCATCACAAGCCTACCGCCAGAACTACCATTTCTCAGCAGACCACCACCTCTACGATGGCGGCGCAAAGACCAAATGTCAGAACAATATCGCCGCAATCCGGCTATTGAAGAAATTACAGTCACAGAACCGTATGGCAACCGAGGGGGAGCAGATCACCCTTGCGAAATTCGTTGGCTGGGGTGGTCTGGCAAATGCTCTGACCCCAGGAAAAGTTGACTGGGAAAGCCAGTACCAAGAAATCAAAGACCTCCTGACGGATGAGGAATTCCAGGCAGCGCAGGAGAACACCCTAACCGCCTATTACACGGAACAGGGCATTATCCGCCATATCTATAACGCGCTTGGGCAGTTTGGTTTCCGCAGTGGCAACATTTTAGACCCTGCGATGGGAACCGGGAATTTCTTTTCCACCCTGCCAGGGAGCATGGGGGATTCCAGACTGTACGGGGTGGAGATTGAGCCAATCTCCGGCGGGATTGCAAAACAGCTTTACCCGGAGGCGGATATCCAGATCATGGGCTTTGAGAAGACCACCCACCCCGACCAGTTCTTCGACCTTGTAGTTGGCAACATCCCCTTCAACTCCATCCGGGTGGACGACCCAAAATATAACCGTTACCACTTCCGTATCCACGACTATTTCCTGGCAAAATCCTTAGACAAACTGCGGCCGGGTGGCATCCTTGCCGTGATCACGTCAAAGTATACATTGGACAAGGCAAACCCCGGTAACCGGAAATACCTTGCACAGAGGGCGGAACTGATTGGGGCGATCCGCCTGCCAAACAATGCGTTCCGGCAGGTGGCGGGAACGGAGGTGACAACAGACATCCTGTTTTTACAGAAACGGGGGAGGGAAATCGTGCCAGACGAAGAAAACAGCCCATGGCTGGCTGTGGGGGAAACAATAGATGGCATCCCAATCAACCGCTATTTTATTGACCACCCGGAGATGGTATTGGGGGAGATGGTCTTTGATGGCAGTATGTACGGCAATGAGAAAGCCACTGCCTGCCACCCACTCCCCGGCGATGACCTTGATGAACGGTTGGAGCGCGCGGTTTCCTACCTAAAGTGCGAGTACCATGAACCGGAACAGGAGGGGGAAGCCCACACTAGGGAACAGACCACGGCGCAAAGGCAATCCCTCCCCGCAGACCCAGCCGTCCGCAATTTTTCCTACACCGTGGAGGACGGGAAACTCTATTACCGGGAACATTCCCGGATGTATTTACAGGATATTACCGGACGGAAGGCAGAACGCATCCGGGGGCTTGTGGAAATCACGAAAACACTCCGAAGCCTAATTGACTTCCAGAATGAAAAACAGGGGGTGCTGAACCCGGAGGAAGATGAAGCCATCCTAAAATCCCGTATTGCAGACCTAAACAGGGTCTACGACCGTTTTGTGAAGGGATATGGCTACCTCAACTCCAAAGCCAATGTTGCCGCCTTCTCGCGGGATGCCAACGCACCGCTCTTACGTTCCATTGAAAAAGAGCGGAAAGGGGAAAAGGGGGTGTATGACAAGACCGCCGTGTTCCAAAAGGCAACCATACACCCAAAAACCTTGCCGACCGTGGTATTTTCCGCAGCGGAGGCATTAAAGGTATCCTTAAATGTAAAAGGGAAGGTTGACCCGGAATATATGGCGGGGCTGTACCAGAAGCCGGACGGCAGTCGGGCAACCGTGGGGGAAGTCCTTGCCGAACTGGGCGATGCAGTTTACCAAGACCCTGTATTGTATGGCGGAAACCCAAATGCGGGCTGGCAGACCGCCGGGGAATATTTAAGCGGTCATGTGAAGGAAAAATTGGCGGAAGCCATGATAAAGGCGGAAGAAGAGCCAGAACGCTTTGCCCGGAACGTGGAGGCATTAAAGATGGTACAGCCCACCCCGCTGACCGCACAGGAAATCAGTTTCTCCTTGGGAACACCGTGGATTCCAGTGGAGGTCTACCAAGAATTCATGTATGAAATTTTCCAGACACAGAGGAGGAACCAGTGGGGGAACTACGCAACAGCACTGCAATATTCCCAATACAGCGGTTCATACTTCATTGCCAACAAGGGGAATGAGAAAGGTTCCATTACGGCAACCAAGGTCTATGGGACTGAGCGGATCAATGCCTATGAAATCCTGGAGGCATCCTTAAACCTGCGCTTTGTGGAAATCCGCGACAAGATAGAATACCCCGACCCCGTAACGGGGGAAAAGCGGGAGAAGTACATCCTGAACAAAAAAGAAACTATCCTTGCCCGCGAGAAGCAGGCGCAGATCAAGGCAGAGTTTGAGCGGTGGCTTTTTTCCGACCCGCAGCGCGGGGCAAGGCTGGTAAAGCTGTATAATGACCGTTTCAACAACATCCGCCCGCGCGAGTACGATGGTTCCGACCTTGTGTTGCCAGACCTAGCAGCGGACATCACACTGAGGAAACACCAGCTCGATGTGGTGGCACATGGCCTCTATGGGGAAGGGAACCTATTGATGGCGCATGAGGTGGGCGCGGGGAAAACCTATGCCGCCATTGTCCTCGCCCATGAGATGAAGCGGCTTGGGAAGGCAAACAAACCATTGATTGCCGTACCAAACCATTTGGTTGGCCAATGGTCGGATGCCTACATGGAACTCTACCCAAGTGCCAACATCCTTGTGGCGGGGGAGCGCGACTTTGAGCGGGCAAACCGCCGCCGTTTTGTCAGCCGGATTGCAACCGGGGACTATGACTGCATCATCATGGCACATTCCAGCTTTGAACTGATCGGGCTGTCAAGGGAGCGTCAGCTTGCCGCCATGCGGGAGGAACTGGAGGCGGTCACACAGGGTATTGAGGAACAGAAATTTCGTGATGGGAAGGACTGGTCCCTAAAGCAGATGCAGATTTTCAAGAAGAACCTCCAATCCCGCATTGACCAACTGTTCTCAGCGGAAAGGAAGGATGATGTCATCAATTTTGAGGAACTTGGCGTGGATGCCCTGATTGTGGATGAAGCCCATGCCTACAAAAATAATTTCTCTTATACAAAGATGCGCAACGTGGCAGGGGTTAGTAGCCAGAGCAGCAAACGGGCAATGGATATGCACCAGAAATGCCAATACATCAATGAGATCAGCAACGGGAGGAATGTGGTCTACCTGACCGGGACACCCGTCAGCAACTCAATGGCGGAACTGTATGTGATGCAGAAAACCTTACAGCCGCAGGAACTAAAGCAGCGCGGCCTTCTGATGTTTGATGAATGGGCGGCAACCTTCGGCAAGGTCACATCCTCGCTGGAAATCCGGCCGGAGGGGAACGGATACCAGATGAAAAACCGTTTCTCACAGTTCCACAACCTCCCGGAACTGATGGGGATGTTTGCAATGGTCGCGGACATTAAAACAGCGGATATGCTAAACCTGCCAACACCGGGGTTAAAAACAGGTGCGCCACAGGTGATAAAATCCGTCTGTACCCCTGACCAGAAGCGGATTGTGATGGAACTAGCAGAACGCGCTGAGGCCATCCGGGGCGGGCAGGTGGACAGCAGCAAGGACAATTTCCTAAAACTGACCCATGAAGCCCGCCTACTCTCCATCGACCCAAGGGCAATTGAACCAAACCTAGCGGACGACCCGGACACCAAGCTGAACCTGTGTGCAAAAACGGTGGCAGAAATTTACCACGAAACGGAAAAGGAACACCTGACCCAGCTGATCTTCTGTGACCAGGGAACACCGAAGGAGGATGGCAGCTTCAGCTTTTATGGGGCAATGAAAGTGGCATTGGTGGCGCAGGGGGTGGATGAGGGGGAGATTGCCTTCATCCATGACGCAAAAACCGACCTGCAACGGGAGCAGCTCTTTGAAAAGGTGAGGGACGGGAAAACCCGGATTTTAATGGGAAGTACAGAGAAGATGGGGACTGGGATGAACGTCCAACAGAAACTTATTGCCCTGCATAATCTTGATGTGCCGTGGCGGCCATCCGACCTGACCCAGCGCAACGGGCGCATCCTGCGCCAGGGCAACCAAAATGCGGAGGTTTCCATCTACAACTACATCACGGAGAACACCTTTGATGCTTACCTGTGGCAGATACTGGAACAGAAACAGCGTTATATCAGCCAGGTCATGACCGGGCGTTCCGCACTGCGCACCTGTGACGACTTGGACGAAACCGTGCTGCAATATGCGGAGTTTAAGGCAATGGCGGCTTCCGACCCAAGGGTGAAGGAAAAGATGGAAACGGACAATGAGATTGGCAGGCTGATGGTGCTGAAATCCTCGTGGCAGGCACAACAGACCGAACTGTCAAGAAAGACCGTGGCTTTCCCGGAACAAGTGGCAAGGAAGGAAAAACAGGTTGCCGCAGGGGAAGAGGACTTAAAAACGTACCGGGTGAACAAACCGAAGGAATTCTGTATGGTCGTGGATGGGAGGGGACATACCGAGAGGGCAAAGGCGGCGGAGCATCTTATGGTCTGCGCCCGCAGGCTTGGTCTGGAGAGGGGAGACTGTCTGGAGGTTGGCAGCTATGCAGGGTTTTCCCTCCGGCTGGTGCGGAAGTTCCTGGACGATGTGGAGATCCAACTCTGTGGGAGAGAGGTTCACCGGACAGACTACGGAGGCTCGGAACTTGGCAACATCACCCGTATTATAAACTTAGCGGAACGCCTTGCGGAGGAACTCGAAGGACAAAAGGCAGAACTGGAGAACCTAAAAAAACAGATGGAAACAGCAAAGGCAGAGTGTGGGAAGCCATTCCCGGAGGAAGAACGGCTGATGGAACTGCAAAAGAAGAAAGTGCAGCTTGACCTTGCACTGGAATTTAAGGAAGGCGGGGAGGACATGGTTGAGGACGGCGCGGCAGGACAGCCCACGCAAGAAACAGGGGATGCCGAAAAACCCAATATGCCAAGCACCTCCGCAAGCTATTCCCATCCATCACAATTATTGAAAGATATGGGAACAATGAGGATGGTGGCAGGGGGAGAAGGAATTGAACAGTAGGGGGATATTTGGAAGCCGGGGCATGGTGGCAACAGAACTGATATGACCAGCCTGCACTCCCGCAATCCCACGGGGGATTGTACCCCTCTAAAATAAGATTATATCAGATGTGGGATGACATCCCCTCCATAGGTGATGAGTAACTTGCTTGTATCAGTGGAAGGATTACCCTCACCAAAATGCCACAAAATAGGGGCAGGGGAAGAACCAAGGTTTCACAGGAAGCAGAAAGCAACAACAAAAAATTTCCTGTGAAAGGCGGTAAGGAAGTTGGGCTATACCAGAAAGGACTTAAAGACCATGCAGGGCTGGAGTCTTGAGCAGAAGGTACGGGTCACGCAGACAAGGATTATGGAATGGTACATAAAATATGGTGGGAAGGTCTTTGTAAGTTTTAGTGGCGGAAAGGATTCCACAGTACTCCTTGACTTGGCAAGGCGGGTCTACCCGGACATCCCGGCGGTGTTCGTGGATACCGGGCTGGAATACCCGGAGATACGGGAATTTGTAAAAATGAAGGAAAATGTAAATTGGTTACGTCCAAAATACCCTTTCCACCAAATCATCGAAAAATACGGCTACCCGGTGATCTCCAAAGAAGTGGCGGACTGTGTGGACGGGGCGAGGAAGGGGCAGGATATCCGTATAAAGAGATTGGAGGGGAGGCTGTTGACACCGGATGGGAAAAAATCGCCCTTCAACTGCGAAAAATACCATTATTTGCTGGACGCGCCATTTAAAATATCTGCCCGTTGCTGTTACCACATGAAGAAATCCCCGGTTTACCAGTTCGAGAAAGAAACCGGGCGGCATGGGATCACCGGGGTCATGGCGCAGGAAAGCCGCCTGCGGACGCAGGCGTGGCTGAAATATGGCTGTAACGGTTTTGGGAGGAAACGCCCCGTCAGCCAGCCGATGGCATTCTGGACGGAACAGGATGTCCTAAGTTACCTGAAAAAGACAAAGATACCCTATGCCCCCATTTATGGAGGCATTGAGGAAATAGAAAAGAAGGATGGCACCCATGCCCTAAAAACCAGCGGGGTCGCAAGATCTGGTTGTATGTACTGTATGTTTGGGGTACACCTGGAGCCGGAACCCAACCGCTTCCAGCGGATGCAGGTCACACACCCAAAACAATATGACTACTGCATCAACCAGTTAGGTTGTGGGGAAGTGCTGGATTTTATCGGGGTCCCATATCAGATAAGGGAACAATGGAAAGCGGAACAAGAGGAAGAGGAGGAAGGATATGGAATGGAATGAAGTTTGCTCGCTGGTTCGGACAGACGAAGATGAATATACCCTGCGGATATATCACTTGCCCCGCGCAGAAGCCCAGGAAATGCGAGGGCAGGATTCGGTAGTGCTGGATAACCTTACGGGGCTGGTTTCGGAATTACCTGTAATGGATGTGGGGATGGAAGGGAGGACAAATTTCATCTTGCCAGATAATGGGAAGTTACAGTTATATAAGATGGACAAGGGCAGGGAATTTGTGAAGCAGGAGCAATTTAATGGAACAAGTTTCCATGGCACAAAAGAAGAAGTCACAGCACAGATACAAGAAAGTTTGCAGGGGCGGGGCTACCACCCAAGACCATGTGCTTGTTTCCGGGATGTGGATGTGCTGGAAACCTTACAAAAGATCATGGAACATAACACGGAATACCACCAGACAGACTTTCCGTATGACAGGGAAACCCTAATGGCCGCCGCAAAGGATGGGAAAGCCCCAAAGTATTTTTTCTGGCTTTCCCGCCGTGGAGGAACCCATTGTTTTAAGGAGGAACAGGTATATATGGAAAAGACCAGCCCGCATAATTCTTGGAACGCAAATGGAAATTCCAAGAAGGAACACCCAAGGGCGTTTTGGCTGGAACTACAAGGGCAGGATATGGAAGGGAATGGGATAAGAGGGAACGTTTTTGAAATTGATTACCAGAAGCACCTGGATTACCTCAGTACCCATTCCTCCACCCCCGTCTGGGTGGATATTATCTTTCAGAACCGGCCGGGATACCGGACATTTGGATTCCAGCAATATGAGAAAGACTGGCCGTCCATTGTACAGGAGTATGGAAAAATAGAAAAAGTCAGCTATGGGGTAGAGGATTCGGAACAGTTTGCCCATTCCGTCCTGGGAGGGCGCAGGATGTTCTTGCAAGATGCCGTGGAAATGGAAGTGGATGATTACGTAAAACTGATTGACAAGGAACGGCTGCATGGGTATGGGTACACGGTGGACGACTTGTTACTGACTGCCCCATTGGACGCAGAAAAGGCGATCCAGCATGGGCTGGAATGTTTTATGCTGAACCAGGACAATTCGAAGGAAAAAATCTCTGACCATAGGGCGTATGAATGGGCAGTATCCCGGGAAAGGTTGTTTGGGATGCCTGCTGGGGAGAAGGAAATCCTTCAATATTTGAAACAGGGTGTCAGCTCACTTTTCACAATGGGGGAGATGCAGAAAATCTATGCCCTTGTACTACAGGCAGGGATGGAAAATGAGCTGGGGGAAAAGGAATTGCACAGCATCCTCCACAAAGTGGAATGTTTGCTATCTGGGGGGATGCAGCGGAACAGCAATGAAAAGGTTCAGGAATTGCAGGGAGCAGGGATATTGGAGGCGGGGATGATCCAGTAAGATAAAAAAATGTTTTTGGGATAAAAATGGAACATAACCGTTTTGAATGGGCGACTGGCACAGAAGGAGGGAAAATGTATAGAGATAAAATAAATTTATACATTGATCACATCAATCGGGATGTGCTTACCAAAATCCGTTATATGCAGTTACAGAGGGATTACCAGACAGAAGAAAAAGTGTATGTAAAGAGCATACTGAACGCCTTACATAAATATGCGTTGGAAGTATATGGGGAAGATTCTTTTGGAAAAGATGGGGGAAACCGTGGAACAATCCTCCTGCCAGGGGTCTTGCAGGCAAGAGGAAGCAAAAATCTTTGCATTGTGTTATTGGAGATGAATGGGCAACCCCACAGTGAATTAACAGAAATCTCTTACCTAACCCAATACGGCTGTATTAGCACGGACGATACGGTGATGCCAGAAACGGTGCGCCAGTTTTTGGAGGAAATGTATGGGGAGGGCGGTTACGATTACGCAACCAGTTTTGAGGAATATGACACTGCTTCAGAACAAAACTCCCCAGAAGAAATTCGGAAAGTTTTGGAGGATTTTAAAAACTATACTTTCCTCCCCTGTGACCCAGAAGAAGCCCTTAACGATATCTGTGACTATATAGAGGATGAAGAAATAGAACAGTAAGAAAAATCGATGTGGTAATATCTATTGAAGCAGGAGGAAATGCTTTGCCATAAAAGAGAATAATTTTGTAATTTTGACAAACCTCAATATTACATACTTTTCTTTGCATATAAGGGGGAATTTTTGCTTCGCTTAAAGGGGGACAGAATGGAACAACGTCAATATACAGGCAATAGGAAATACCCAATGCCCTTTACGGAGGAACAGATGAAACAGGTCTTTGACACGAACCTGATTGATTTTGCCATAAAGCATGGCTATGAGATTGAGAAGGGTGATAAAAATACTGTCCATGTAAAACACAGTGGCGGACTGTACCTGTTTAAGCATGGGCGGGGGTATTACCAATTCACGGGCGGGAAGTCCGGGAACATCATCCAGTTTGTGCAGGAATATATGGGCATTGCGGATTTTAAAAGCGCGGTGGAATTCATCCTTGGCTGCCGCGCTTACGAACAGACAGAACATCTTGTACCGATGGTGGAGAAAAAACAAAAAGGGGAGTTGGTGTTGCCGGAGAAGGATAAAGATTGCCGCCAGACCTTTGCCTACCTGACGAAAACACGCGGCATTGACCACAGTGTAGTCGGGGAGATGATGAAACAGGGGAAAATCTACCAAGCCATTACACAGAAAAACGGATATATCTTTAAAAACTGTGCCTTTGTGGGTTATGATGAAAACGGGAAACCGCGCTATTGCGCACTCCGTGCGCCAAGCAGGGACAGCCATTTCCGACAGGATGTAGAAAACTCTGACAAGACGTATGGATTCTGTATGGAAGGTCATTCCCAACGGGTATATGAGTTTGAGGCACCGATTGATGCCATGAGCCATGCTACACTCTGCAAGCGGTATGGCATGGATTGGCAGGAGGATCATCGGGTTGCGGAAGGTTGTCTGTCCGATAAGGCACTTACCCGCTATTTAAAACTCCATCCAGAGATCCGGGAGATTGTATTCTGCTATGATAATGACGTGGATGGTAGGGATGCAAAAGGACAGCCGCGCAATCACGGGCAGGTGCAGGCAAAACTGTCCGCTGAAGCGTTCCGAAAAGCGGGATATCAAGTTTACATCCAGACCCCGCAGGGGAAGGACTTCAATGAGGACTTGATAATGTTTTTGAGAAGGATGGAACGGGGACAAGAAGTAATAGAGGATATGCAAGGGATGACACAAGAAAGTAGATGATCATTAAAAACAAAAGAAAAGCGGATAAAAAACAGAGTAATAAACTTTTAAGGCAGAAAACCGAAGAAAAATGGATAGGGAATGGAATCCATGATTATTGTAAAAAAACGTAAGTTTTTCTGGAATAATACGGCAAATTGTGGTAAAATCTCTTTATAAACAAGAAGGAGGGATATCCATGATTGACCAAAATACAATAATTGAGATTATAAATAAGGGGTTGCCGATCCTTGCATCTTCCCCAGTGCTGAAGAAATTGATTGGAACGGTTGGAGGTATTGTTAAAACTTTATATACCCCGACATTGACCCTAAAAAATGGCAAAGCAGAGGTGGATGTAGAGATATACCGAAAGCAGCAAGAGGGAAAACTTTTGGAAAACCAGACATTCACCTTATATGAGCTTACAAAGTTAAAGAATTTTGTAAGCTCTGCAGGTTTTGCGGCGATGGAATTGAAGGAAGATAATGAACAGGTAGACCCTAAGATTGAATTTGATTGGATCATGCGTTTCTTTGATGCGGTAGGAAATATCAGCAATGAAGAACTGCAAAGATTATGGGGTAAAGTACTTGCAGGGGAAATGAAACAGTCCGGCACTTGTTCCCTGCGGACAATGGACATTATCCGGAACTTATCCCAAAAGGAAGCAGAGATTTTCAATAAATTAAGCCGTTATGTTTTACAAAGTGGTGATTGTTATTTTATTTTAAACAATGGTTTTTGTGAAAAAAGCGAGGACAATGTAGAAAGCTATAACTATATATTAAAAACAGGTCTAAAATATTCAGACAGCGTAATTCCAATGATCGAATGCGGGCTGCTGTCCGTGGATAATGCCCTTGCGACAGACTTTGAAAGTGATAATGTCCTTAGTATTCAAAATCAAGAGATGGTTTGTTTTGTGATTGCGGACAGCGATAGTAGGTTAAATTCCATATCCATTGAACCATATTTTTTAACGAAAAGCGGAATTGAATTATATAATATTATCCAAGGAATGTCGGATTACCATGTGAATAATGATTATCCCATTCTTTGTTTGCGGGAATTAAAAAAACAATATCCAAACTTAACTTTTTCCACCCATAGGATCATCGGGGAAAATGATTTTGCTCCAAATGATCTGTTATAGACTGAATGGTGATTGTTTTCGGAACATATTGTTTGCAAGGAATCCAGTGCTGCATAATGTCTAATATATTTGAAGGTGTATTTTTCCCCGAAGAAAGCAAGTACTTTACTTTTGTTCCCGCTTTTTTCAGCGGAGCGTCTGCCACGCCTGTGGCGGGGACTTGACCAGAGCCACAAAAGGGGAAGAATGCAAAAATTTTCGGTCAAGGCAGGAATAGGTTTGTGAAACAAACCAAGGAAACACCGTACAGGCAAAGCCTGTACCTTTGTTAAACAGGGACAACTTTTGTTAAAAAGTAGTGGATGTAAAAATGGTGGTGAAAGCGGGAACAATGAAAAAGCGATGCCATAAATGATAGATTGGCGGATATAAAATGGAAAGAATATTTCCTGTAAAAAAGCAGGGGGATAAGAATGTCAACTGTTTCAAACCAACGCCCTTTTCCAGTGAACGAATTGTTTTGAATTTACTTGAAAAAAGGCTGGATTTTTCGTATAATAGAACCAACAAAGG
>CAJTOR010000041.1 GCA_910577675.1 uncultured Lachnospiraceae bacterium | reverse complement strand
CGGGCGGATTCCGGACTTGCACCGGTTAGAAACGTGCGCCGCCGGGCGCACAAGAGATAGCCGCCACTATTCGCAATAGTGACGGCTATTGTGCTTTTGCACAAAATTAGTCTTTAACTTTCTTTGATCTTCCCCCTTCACCTAAGCTTAGGTATTGTCACAATAAAACTCGTCCCCTTCGTGTACTGCGTCCGAATCTTAATCCGCCCGGTATGTGCCATAATAATCAGTTTTGCGATGGATAGACCAAGACCATGACCCTCAATTTTCTTATCACGCACATCGTCAGCGCGGTAAAAACGGCTGAAAATATTGTCGAGATCCTTCCCCCTCATGCCAATACCGGTATCCTCAACCGTAATCACACAGTCCCCCTGACGGTTCTCGCATGAAATGCGTATAGTATCGCCATCCTCCGTATATTTCTGCGCATTGTCAAGAAAAACACGGATCGCCTGTTTAAGTGCCTGCCTGTCACCGTAAACGCGGACAGCCTCAAGTTTGGGCGCTTCAATATTGCGGTTCCGCGCGACAAGGCGCGTTTCCTTCACCATCTCCTCCACAATCGGTTTCATATTAAACTGTTCTTTTTTTAACTTCAATGTTTTTTTGTCATGTCGGGACAAAAACAACAGTTTCTCAACAAGATCCTGCATCTGCAAAGCTTCATTGGAAATCGCCTCGACGGATTCTTCAAGCACATCTTCATCCTTGCTTCCCCATCTCTTTAGGAGGTTGGCATAACCCTGCACCACCGCAATCGGTGTGCGCAGTTCATGGGAAGCATCCGAAACAAACTGTTTCTGGCTTTCATAGGAAGTTTCCAGCCGGTCGAGCGTATCGTTAAAAGTTTCTGCAAGCTCCCTGAGTTCGTCCGTTACCCCGGAGGGATTAAGGCGCTCACTATGCAGATTATTTACAGTTATGCGGTTGATTGTATCCGACATTTCCTTAATCGGAATAAGCATCCGCACATTCTGCCCCCGCGCCTCATGCAGTATAAAAAATACAATTACCGCATACAGAAATGACATGTTAAGAATCAATTTCCACATCCGGTTATAATCCTTTGACATATTATAGCTATAAATCAGTTCAAACCCCGTCCTGCCAATCGAAAAAGCATGGCGGGAATTTATAATAATATGGTGTTCCCGATCCGACAGATCCACATGGAGATCCTTAAAGAACAAAAAGCCCTTTACCTCGAACCTTGTGTCGTCATAAAGGAGCTTCCTGTTATCTTTTTCCTGGATAATCAGGGATACTCCCCGCCCCGTAAAAGGATTCAGATTTTCACCGACCGCAGCAAGCCATGCGGAAAAACTTTCTTTCGCAAAAAGCTCCGCCTCTGAAAGCTGCCCACTGCCGCCTCCAGCCTGATTCACGTCGTCAGATATGATCTTCTCTTCTGCATCCTGCTGCCCTTTCCCGATATATTTACCGATTGCAGCGCCGGACTGAGCCGCCGCCACATCAAGAACTACAGAAGTCACACGATCCGCCAAATTCTTGTATTCCTCAGTCTGGACATTCAGGTATAAAACCAGAAAAACACCCATAAAAACCACGCCGTTTACCACCATCAGCTTCAGATAATTCAGAGTGATGCGAAGGCTCATCGACAGCCTGATCCTTCCCAAAAAGGCATCCCTCTTCTTCTTTAACGGCAGCCATGTTTTCTGTAAAAAACTCCGCAAGCCCCCCACCAGTTTACTTTTCATCTTTAATAATATACCCCACTCCGCGCACCGTGCTGATCACATGCACGCCAAACCGGTCATCAATCTTCTGGCGCAGATAACGAATGTAAACATCAACCACATTGGTATCGCCAAAATATTCATAACCCCACACATTATTCAAAAGTTGTTCGCGCGTCACTGCAATATTCTTATTTTTCAGGAGATATTCCAGAAGCTCATACTCTTTCTTCGTCAGGCTCAGCTCCTCCTCACCGAAATACGCCGCATGCCGCCCAAGCTGCAAACAGAGTTTTCCGAAAGAAAGTTCATCCTTTTTTGGTGCTTCCGCACCGGCAGCATGTTTTGTATGGCGGTTGAGCGCCACGCGGATACGCGCTAAAAGCTCCTCAATGGCAAACGGTTTTGTCATATAATCATCCGCACCCATATCAAGCCCTGCGACCTTATCCGTCACATCATCCTTAGCCGTCAACATAATAATCGGAATTTCCGATTCTGTCCGCACCCTGCGGCATACCTCAATACCGGAAAGCCCGGGCAGCATAATATCAAGCAGCACAAGATCCGCCCCGGAATGCAGCGCCTTATCAAGCCCAGTCCTGCCATCGTTGGCAATCTCCACCTCATAACCCTCATATTTTAATTCCAGTTCCACAAACCGCGCAATTTTAACCTCATCCTCAACAATTAATATTTTTGCCATCCTCTAATCCTCCGCAATGATAATACTAATATTGTAACGTCGGAAAAATTAATATGCAAGGCTTTCGGATTAAGGTTTCATTAAAAATATTGCCAGGCGCACCTTAAAAAGACCATCCTCTATCTGATAGTCATACACCGCCCCATATTTCTGCACAAAAGCCCGGACACTGCGGCTGCCGTAACCATGCCCTTCCCCGCGTTTTGAAACAGGCAGGTTATCCTTCCCAAACTCGACCTCATTCCCAAAGGTATTAGAAATCTCAAGCGCCAGTTGCCCCTTGATACGGCGCGCATAGACACGGACTAATCCGGACTGCTTCTTGTCCGCCGCCGCCTCACGCACGGCATTGCTTAGCAGGTTCGAGAGAACAACTGCAAATTCCACTTCATCGACCGGAAGTTCGGGTGGAATATCCAACTCGCAATCGAAATCAATATTTTCCTTGCGAGCCTGCTCCACATACTGGGCCACAATACTGTTTACCGCCATATTTTCGCAAAAGACCTCATTCTTTAAATCCTCAAGGTGCGCGAGCGTCCCCTCCATAAGTTCTTCCAATTTATAGTACTCACCATTCTTTAAATATCCCGAGAGTACCAGCGCATGATGTTTCAAATCATGGCGGAGAATTGCGTTTTTCTCATCATTAACACGCATAATCTCAAGCTGTTTCCGGATTCCATCCGCGTACTTTTCCATCAGTTCAATATCATTTTTTTGTTTCTGGTATCTCTCATAGCCATCCATCGCGCCAAAAAGTATGGTATAGGAAGCGATCATCAGAACAACCAGCAAGAAGATACCAAGCAGATTTTCTGGATGTTCCACCACATCCGCCGGCCAGATCATAATACTGTAAACCAATACATAAAAAAGCAGCGGGATAATGCACAGTTTTAACCATATGCTATCCTCACGTTCCAACTGGCTTAAAAATGGCTTGCGGAGCTTAAAAAACAAAACAAGGAAAACAATCAGATGCAGTAATGCAGCTACTAGAATCCCAATATAAAATCTGCCGCTCCAGATATACGCTTCTAAACCGATCACACCCCCAAAAAGAACGTATGCCGCCCCTGTCAGACCAACAAACAGCGCCCTGCCGTCATGATATTTACAAACAACATATACCGTTAGCTGTATCAGCAGCCCCTGCAACAGGACATTTGCAATCATTGCGCCGGCAGAGCCATTTTGTAAAACAAACAAATAGCTTAAAAAAATACATACGGCGGTGCAGGTGCTGAAAATAAAAATACTTTTCCATAATTTTAAGTTTCTCGGCAAAAATATTGTATAAAAAACAAATAACCAGACAAGCGATATTTGGCTCTGGATAAACTCAAACATTTTCTTTCACCTCAGCGTAAGGTACTTTAAATAACGCTGTTTCACTTCCTGGCTGTTGCGCCTGCTAATCGGTATATCACTGTCATTGTCCATATGTAACATAGAGGTTGTATAGCTGGAAACATAATCGAGGTTTACCACATATGATTTATGTGGCTGGATAAAGTTCTCTTCCTGCAAAAGTCCTGCCACCTGTTTTTCAAAGGAATCGCGTATCCCTACACTCTGATAGGCTTTTCCGTTCTTGAGTGTCACCCACATCCTGCGCGCCACATTTTCCACATGCACAATCTCTGAATAATTAATATTCACACAACCTTTTTTTGTATTAACTTCAAATATCTTGTCCTTCCTGGTAAGCAGATGGGCAATCACAAAATCAAGCATCTCATAAACGGCCTCTGTCTGCAATGGTTTTAACAGATACCGCACCGCCCTTACATGGTAAGCTTTCAGGGCAAACTCTGTGGAGGATGTAACAAAAACAATCGGCATATCCTTATTCTTGCTGCGTATCGCCTCTGCCAGTTCAATCCCGTTTTTTCCCTCCAGCACAATATCAAGCAGTAAAAGATCTATTTCCGTCTGATCCCCCTCCTCCAGTGCAGCCTGCAATTCCTCCGCCGACATATAGGTATGTATCTCCATACGCTTTTCTTTTTCCCTGCCATACGCAAGCAGTAGCTCCTTTATCTGCTCTAAGCTCATCTGATCATCATCACATACAACAATCTTCATATTCATTATGGTACTTTCTCCTTTGATACTCGTGTAGTCCCCATTTGCACGATTTATAATGACTTCTCATTTAATTATAGCATAAATTAACATTATTTACAATAATTTTCTTTCGATTTTCGTCAGTTTCAATAATTTACCATAATATTTAATTACATATATAAAAAATTTTTATTTAAAAAAACAATATAGAAAAGAAAGATTATTGACAATACACACTAATCACAGCTATTTAATAAAGCAGAACTTAAAAATCATTAATATTGCGATTGGGGCGGCACTGCCGTATTGATTTGTTGAATTGTACCAACAAATAAAATTTCATATATTAAAAGCAGGATATCTCCATTTCAAGAGCTCCCGCTTTCAAATCCACTATAAAATCAATTATACTGAGAAACCAAAATACAAATTATCCAAATATCAGATGCATATTTGTATGCCGCTTTAAAGAATTTAAATAGAACCATATTAATCTGTTCCACGATCATATCTAATATTTTTTTCTTTCCTCACTTAAAACGACAGGTTCTGTCAATGGAACGGCAAAATCTCCTTTCATTCCAATTTTATTCTGTTCAATTTTAAATGCCATAGGAACTACAAAGTTTGCAGAAATCACACCAGAATATGTATTGCGAATTACAAATAAATCCTTTAAGGCAAATTGAAATAATGCCTTAATCACTTCTGAATAATCTCTAAATTGGTTCTCCTAATTCCGGCAGAAAATTTCCCTGCTACCTTCTCCAAAAATATAAGAACAGTTACTTTTCTCCGCAATCTTTCTGGCTACAATGAGATCCGTTTTATTTTCATCATTTGTTTCTATAACTTCATCTAACCTTTTTTTGGGAATAAAAACACTCTCCTGTTTTGCGCGCTGGTAATCCACAAACACTGTTTTATTGCTTCTAGAATTATCTCTATGGATAGCACAGCTCAATGTTTCCCGAACAATATTGGCTCCATCTCCACTTCTCTCTAAAATAATCCTATAACTTACTTCATAGATAATTGTTTCAATAAAAATAATAAAATCAGCTATAATCTCTGCCTGACTCTGGCTACATCAATATAATCCGCAATTTCCCCGTCAAGCGTATTGCCAATCATAATTTTTTGCAAATAGTACAAAGTGTCACTTCTGCCGTTTTATATGTCAGGTGATTTTAGTAAGTATTTGACATAACGATTTGCCCAGTTTTAACATTTTTAATATTCGAAATCTTCAATGAAGATAACCTCACAATGCTTTCCATAATCTTTTACCTCCGTATAGCTTATTTTTTCACAGATGCTGCTTGGTTTCAATTATTTTCTCCTATTTTGCATTTATTATTTCTTTTTCCAAAAAACAAACTCAATAATCCATCCCCATTTCACTATACAATTATAACCACATGGAACTCTTTAACTTTCAAAAAATTTACTGTTTTCTATCCATAATTTTACAGTAAATCACCGCCACCGCCGTACTCACAAATGTCGCCACAATCGCCGGCACAATAATCCCCGCCGGGTTTACGCTCCCGTACTGCTGCCTGTACGCAATCATATTCACAGGTATCAGCTGCAATGACGAAATATTAAGTATCAAAAACGTACACATTTCATTGCTGGCGGCTCTGCCAGTCTTCCTACCAGCCGCCAGTGGATTCGTCCCTCTGCCTTTTCCTGTATCTCCCTGCCTTTTTCCTGGGCTGACAGGAGCATTCCCACTCTCTGGTAGATACTCCGGATTCCCGCGCTCCCCCTCCAGTATCGCCAGCTCCTCCATCGCGGCCAGCCCGGCAGGGGTCGCTGCCCAGCCAAGACCGAGAAGGTTTGATATCAGATTCACACTGATGGGTTCGAGGCTGCGGTGCCCTTTCGGGATATTTGGAAACAGGAAATAAAGAAACGGCTGCAAAGCCTTTGTAAGCCGTTCCATAATACCCGATGCCCTGGCTACCTCCATCATACCGAGCCACAACCCCATAACCCCAAGCATGGTTATACATAGTGTAACCGCTTCCCTCGCCGATTCAATCGCAGCCGTGTTCACCTGTGACATGGTGCCGTTTATTGCACCATAAATGATACCGATCAGTATCATTCCTCCCCACAAAAAGTTCAACATTGTCTTCCTCCTTGCAACATATAATACAGTTATTATATTTTATTCCAATATTTTACAAATAGTAGTAATTTTTTATAAATTATTTCTATTTTTTGCTTGACGAATTGAGAAACTTATGGTATTTTATTGACAGTAAGAATTTTACAAAATTCGACGTAAGAACCCAATTTTTTGATTTTCATCATTTCAGAAAGGTACGGTGACTTTATGAAAAGTACAGGTATTGTAAGACGGCTGGATGAGCTTGGACGCATTACTCTCCCCATTGAGCTGAGGAGAACTCTCGGTGTGGGTGAACGTGATCCACTGGAAATCTATGTGGAGGAAGACCGCATTATTCTTCAAAAGTACGAGCCTGCCGATATTTTTAACGGCGACAAGAACGAACTTTTCGAATATTGCGGAAAGTGCGTTTCCAAGGCTTCCATCCGCGAGTTGGCAAAACTGGCAGGACTTATCCAGTAAAATCTATCCGCTTCTTCAATTAATGCCAAAAAGGCGGCCAAAGTTATACTTTGGTCGCCTTTTTGGCATCCTTTATATCTATTTTTCCATTTCATTATCCTTCAATAGCATCGCATATATCTCGCGCTTTGACACGCCGCGATCCGCTGCCACAGCTTTCATTGCCTCCTTCTGTGCCATCCCCCTTGAAATATAATGCTCCATATGTTCTGCAAGCGGCACCGCACACCAATCTTCCTGTTCCCTTTTTCTTATATCCTCCCTGTCTTCGCCCGCAAGAACCAGCACACATTCCCCTTTTGGCTCATTTTGCATATAATATGTTATGGCGGCGGACAGGGTTGTCCGAAAAACAGTCTCATGCTTTTTTGTCAGTTCCCTTACCACTGTAAGGGAACGGTCGCCAAGCTCCTCAAAAAGTTCCTGCAACGTGCGCAAAAGCCGGTGCGGCGCTTCATAAAGCACAATCGTGCGCGTTTCCTCTTTCAGTTCCTCTAAAACTTCCCTTCTCTCTTTCTTGTCCGCAGGCAAAAAAGCTTCAAAACAAAAACGCCTTGTGGGAAGCCCGGACAAAACTAATGCATTGACCGCAGCACACGCACCCGGCAGCGCAGTTACTGTAACTCCTGCCTCATGCGCCATACGCACGAGTTCCTCGCCCGGGTCGGAAATCCCCGGCGTTCCCGCATCCGTAATCAGCGCAATATTCTTTCCCTCAAGCAAGAGCCCAACCAGATAACGCCCTTTCTCATATTTATTGAATTCATGGTAGCTGGTCATGGGCGTATGAATCTCAAAATGATTCAGCAGCTTTATACTGTTTCGCGTATCCTCCGCCGCAATCAGATCCACTTCTTTAAGAATCCGGACTGCGCGCATTGTCATGTCCTCCAGGTTTCCAATAGGAGTCGCGCACAGATACAGGATACCTGACATAGATATTCCCCCCATCCCAAAAATTTAACATAAAATATTATTTCAATATCCGTAAATTTCTGTAATTTCCCTCGTATACACACCGGGCTTTTCAAAAATAACCAGGGGTGCTTCGACGCGAACCTGCGCCCCGCCGCCCCGCGTGCACTCAAACAGCACCATATTTGCTTCCCGACCGATATAGGGGTGCACGAATTTCATCCGCTTAGGCGCAAGCCGGTATTTTTCAAATACCGCAAAGATCTCCGCCAGCCTGCGCGGGCGGTGTACCATATAGAACCGACCGCCCGGTTTTAATATCTTTGTTCCCTCTCTCACCACATCATCCAGCGTGCACAAAATCTCATGCCTTGCTATCGCCTTCTGCATTGCCGGATTTTTCAGTCCGTGCTGGTCATTCATATACGGCGGATTCGTTGTCACCACATCAAAAACAGACGCGCCAAAAATCTTTGATGCCACACAAAGATCTCCCGTGACAATATCAATATCCCTCGAAAGCTCGTTCGCCGCCACACTGCGGCGCGCCATATCAGCGCTTTCTTCCTGTATCTCAAGTCCCGTGAAATGTTTCCCCTGTGTTTTTGCCTTCAGCAAAATCGGAATAATGCCCGTGCCAGTCCCAAGGTCAACTGCATGCTCCCCGCTCTTTACCGACGCAAACCCCGACAATAGCACCGCGTCCATACCAAAACAGAATTTTTCAGGATTTTGTATAATACGGTAATGATTGCGCTCCAGGTCATCGAAGCGCTCACCTTCCTTTAAAACCACTTCCACAGAAATCCGATCCCCCAAATCATTGTTTCTACTATTCCAGATGGTTCCCCTCGCGTTTTTCCAGTGCCTCAAGTGCTTTGAGCTCGTCATCCATCGCGACTTTTTCGCGGCGGCGCTTAGGGCGGAACCGCAGCTCTTCCACTTTATATTCGCGAATTTCCTTCGCGTCGCCCTCCACTGTCACAATCACTTTCACAGTCTGTTTCAGGACACTCACACTTGATACTTCACCCTTCAAACCGTCATTTGTTGTCACGAAGTCACCTACATTTGGAAGCTTGCTGTTCAGATACTCATAAGCCTCCTCCTCATTTTTCAGGCAGCACATCAGCCTGCCGCACACCCCTGAAATCTTGGTCGGATTAAGGGACAAGTTCTGCTCCTTCGCCATCTTGATGGACACAGGGACAAAATCGGACAAAAATGTATGGCAGCACATAGGTCTTCCGCAGATACCGATACCGCCCACAATCTTGGTTTCGTCGCGCACACCGATCTGGCGCAGTTCAATTCGCGTTTTAAACACGGATGCCAGATCTTTTACAAGCTCCCTGAAATCAATCCGCCCATCCGCAGTAAAATAAAACAAAACCTTATTATTATCAAAGGTATATTCACAGTCAATAAGTTTCATTTCCAGACCGTGTTTTGCAATTTTCTCCAGGCAGATTTTAAATGCATCTTTTTCCTTTGCCTTATTGCGCTGCTGGATTTCATCATCCTCCGGTGTCGCCAGGCGCATCACTGCCTTTAAGGGCTGGATTACTTTCTCCTCCTCCATCGTCCGGCAGCCAAGCACCACATAACCATACTCCACTCCACGCGCAGTTTCCACGATCACATGATCCCCCTGCTTTATTGAAAGTCCCGCCGGATCAAAATAATACACTTTGCCCGCCTGGCGGAATCTCACTCCGATTATATCTAGCATATACCGCCTCCCTCTATTTTTCCTTTAGAGCCAGCAGCAAAAGTTCCACTGCCGCATCAAAATTTACATTTGCCTTCAGCCGCGCACGCAGCTCGGCAAATGCCTCGATAATATGGTCAAGCGCCTCAAAACTTTTCCCCGCTGCCTGTCTTTGCAGCGTAAGAATCTCTTCCTTGTAGGTAATACGCAAAGCCGAGCGCGTCGCCTTAAACATCAGCACATCCCTGTACCACAACAGCAAAAGGTCAAGATAATCGTTGATAGCTGCCTTGTCCTCCGCCAGATGCTTTAAAAGATCAATAATCTCACTGACCTTCATCTCATCAATATGCCGCACAATATGGAGCACTTCGTCCTTGCGGGCAGAAAATTCCTCCGAGGCTGCATAGCGCTCCGCCTTGCCCACATTTCCCGCTGCAAAAGTAGCCGCAAGCTCCGCCTGGTAATCAGGAATACCACACTCCTTCATCAGATGCTCCTTGACAAGATCCTTGTCCACAGATTTCATATGGATCATCACACAGCGCGAAAGAATGGTCGGAAGGAAAGCGTTGGCATTGTCTGTAAGAAGCAATATAACAGCGTATTCCGGCGGTTCCTCAATGGTTTTTAACAGCGCGTTCTGCGCCGCTTCCGTCATCTTTTCCGCCTCATCGATAATATATACCTTGTAGCGGCTGCTATAGGGTTTCACAGCGATATCATTGTTTAGCTGGTTCCGGATATCATCGACACCGATCGTCGCTTTCTCATGCCGCACTCGTATAATATCCGGGTGGTTCCCTCCCGCAACCTGCAAACAGGATTTACACTCCCCGCACGGCTCGCCGGAATAAACCTCACACTGCAATGCCGCCGCAAAAATATCGGCAATAAAATTCTTGCCGATGCCTTCTTCCCCATAAAAAATATAAGCGTGGGAAACGCGGTTAAACCGTATGGCATTCTGCAAATGTTCTATAATCTGTTCCCGCCCGATAATATCCTGAAATTTTTTCATATGATCCTGCCTTTCCCCACTGGCTTCCTACAAGTCTACCGCCCGACCAACGTTTCCGCCCCTACGCAAGAATGTCCAGCAAAAGTCCCTGTATCTCATCGATTTTGCTCAAAATCTCAATTCCGTCCTTTTCGTCCGCAATCAGTGCCGCTGCCAGTTCGTCCAGATTTTTGTCCACCAGCTTAATCATCCCGTAAACCCTGTGCCTGCCGCGCCGATCCAAAAAATTCTCGCGGGAGAACTTGTGGGAGCGGTTTACGATCTCGTTCATAAAATTTTTAATCAGCTCCCTGTAATGTTTCATATCACGGATGTCCATATGCTTTGAAAGCTTCTTTCCCTGCATCGTGATCTCTTCCATCATAAGCTGCAGCCTTGCACCCAGCTCCTGCTCCTCGATATTGCTTATCAGGGTGAATTTAAAGGAACCATCCGATTCCTGAACCGGAGCCTTCTGCTCGACCTGATTCACCTGTCCCATCTGATTTACCCTAATTTCCATCCCGTCCTCCATATCCCGGCAGCTAACACAGCGTAATGATTGGACAAAGTGCGTCCCCCGCCTGCACAAAAAGGGCGCAAAAAGTTCCAAAGTACATTTTATTTTAACATAATCCGAAAAAAAATACAAGAGTTTGGAAAAGCATTTTTGTTCTTTTTTTTAAAAGTTTGTATCTGCTTTAAGGTATCCTCGTACAAGCAGAATTCTTATCGATTATAATGCTATTTTTTAGTTCCTGCACACATTCCTCGAGTTTATCGTTTTGGTACCCCATCTTAATACCCGCCGCCGCAAGGTTTTCCTCGGAGAAATCTTCCGCATCTGCAAGATATCTGCGGCACATTTCCTCATATTTCGGCTGCGCCTGAGCACGCTCCCTGCAAAGTGCACGCGACAGGCGCAGGCCATCCTCCACCTCTATATATAGCGGCACCACTGAATTTTCCCCAAAGTAAGTCCTGAGTTTTTTATACCCCTCGAGAGTATCAATCATTAAATAATCCTGCTGCCCGCTCCGCTCAATCTGCCCGTCATCCGCCGTAAAATAATGCCATGCCCCATAAACGGTCTGGTATACCCTCCGCTCGATAATCTTCCCCGCCGCATCAAGCTCCTGCATCCTTACCGCGTCCACGAAATAGTAATCCCGCCCATCCTCTTCGCCCTCGCGCCGCGGGCGCGTCGTATAAAGCACAACCGGTTTTAAATTCAATGCCCCATCGGCAAGAAGGCGGTGATAGACTGTATCCTTGCCGCTCGCGCTTTTTCCCATCAAAACATATAGCTTTGCCATCACAATAAGTCCCCCGCCATATCTTTGCTATCCTTACAATATTAAACTAATATTATATGAAACATAAATCAAAATTTACATATTTTTCCAATTCTTTTTAATCTATTCTTTTGCTATCTTATCATATTACATGGAGGATTGTAAATACTTAATTGTTGGCAAAGTGGGATTTTACAACCACTTAAATTTCATCTTTCTTACCATCAAAAATCAACTGTTCCTACAGTTTTCCACAAGAATACATTATCTGCCCAAACACCTTATAAACGACCTGAAAATCTATACTTTCTTAACATTATATATCACAAACCTTATAGCAAAAATATGTTCCCGGAGTAATATTATCATCGTCATAATATAGCAACCCCAGCTTATTAAACCTAAATGTCCGATTATAATCACTCATTATCAACTCGCTATAAGCCCTTTGATATGAATTATAGTCCGCACCGCCAATGGCAAACGTCATATGAAAAACATAGTCACTGTCATGTTCTGCCGGGCACGGTCCAAATATTTTATATAACTCTTCGTTCAACCTTTTCTGTGCATTTACAAGCTGGGGTGTTTCCTTTACGCGCAGGCTCATACATCCAGATTCGGCTCCTCCTAATACATTGGATGGAAATACATCCATTCCCACAAACTCAATATCGAATGGACATAGTAATTTTGCAAATCCATCAAAGAATACTTCCATATCCTCTAAACTTGGAATTGCAAATGGCTGTTTTAAGGAAACATGCTGCGGCAGCCTCGCCATTTCAAATCCCATTTTTCCGTAATTGTGCGCTTTTAGCATCAATTTTCTACCATAATTCTCCGCATTGTTATCTGCAATTAAAACGATCGTCGCTTTCATTCCATTCTACCTCTCTTTACCATACTGACCACCTGTTAAGGCATGCTCATAATAAACTCTTTTCTACTGCCAAACCAACGGCGTACTTCCCCCGTTTTTTCGCAGAACCTTCATAATATGTTCTTCTCTCTGCTCTCAGCTTTAATTTTGGCAACAACATAAGAAAAGCACCCCTAAGACCATAATAATATAGTCCTAAGGGTGCATTTAGCACGGTTCCACCTTAATCTTTCACTTCGGATTCCATCAAATCCTATCCTTTAACGCAGGCATACGGTAACACTTACTCATTTCAGCATTACAGCTCCGGAGTGGTTTTCATCTGATTTCCACATAAACAGCTTCCACCAAATGCTGTTCTCTCTGGATTCTACTGCTCATCAATAAACCGGAACATATAACCGTAATCCTCCCCCGCATCAAATTCCTTCAATTGTTTGCCTTCTGCACAGAGCATATAGTAGTATCTTATATTTTCACCCTCCCCAAGGCTCTGCCATAGTACTGTATAGCCAAGCTCGGACAACCTCTCAAACTCAAGCTTCGCTTCCTCGCTAAACGGTCTGACCAATTCCTCACCGCAAAACAAATCAACCACAACCTTATACAGTTTTCCGTCCCCATATTCCTCCATCGCATGTATCAACGGGTTGGAACAGAAAAATTCTCCGTTTCCCGGTGCCATATAACAATAAGTTACATCTTCCGGATAGGAAGAGATCATTTCCACCGCCTCCTCAGGTTCATTATCATCCCCCATTGGCGCAGGCCTACAGCTTTCTGAATTCTGTAGACTTTCACCATCCATCTCCCCCTCAGTTGTCATATCATATCCGTTTGGGTTTCCACCGGGAAGCCTGATACCTTCCGATGGGGCATTATCATCACCCACATTGTAACCGGAAGGATCACCATCCATCGTGTTATCTCCCCCCATCCCTCCACCACCCATGTCAGATATTTCTCCCGCACTGTGATCCTTGCTCCCACCCACATCAGAAACAATATCATCCCTCCCGCCGGATATTTGGTCATCCTTTAAAGTGGTATACTGTTTTGCCGAATTCCCTTCCTGGCGTAAGCTTCTCCCATACCACACCCTTATGCCGACCACCGCCACAAGTCCAAACGCGGCTACCGTACAGCCCGTGCGCAAAATAATGCGCTGCCTTTTTTTGTTGTTCTCGATTTTCTCTGTGCTACGTTTCAATACATCCTGCACTACTTCATTATAATCCTTCATAAACAAAGCCCTCCTTATCCAGTTCTGATTTCAGCGATATTTTCGCACGGTACATAAGGTTTTCCACCTGGCGCTTGCTCTTTTTCATTACGGCAGCGATCTGCCCGTTATCAAAATCCTCAAAAAATGACAGATAAAGTACTTGCCGATATTCCGATTTTAATCTCCCCATTGCCCTGTGAAGTATAATTTTCTGCTCCTCCTTTAAATAGGATGCTTCCATCCCGGCTTCCTCACTCTGCACCCTCTGCAAATCCTCACAGGAAACGGAAACAGTTTTCGAATTATGCCGCAAATAATCAATCGCCACATTGCGCCCTATGGTATACAGCCATGTTTTAAAAGAATACCTAGCAGAAAATTTCGGTTTCTTTACCACCAACCGGACAAAGGTATCCTCCATCAGATCCTCCGCGGTATAAATATTCTGTACAAACCCGTTCAGATACAGAATCAAACCGTCCTTATAATCCCTTATGACCTCCATGATACCGCCCTCGTCACCATCAAGGAAACGGCGGTAGCTACTTGCACCGTTATCCATTGATTTTGCTCCTTTCTGAAAGGCTGCAAAACTATTGAATATCAAACACCTTTCACTACTTAAACGGATGACTCTGTTTATTCTCTCATATATAAAAAAGTTTTTATAAAATTAATATCCTGATTGCTCCCGGTACTTTTTTGGGGATACCCCGACATATTTCCGGAAAAGCCTGCAAAAATAACTTGTGTTCTCATACCCGACACAGCCCGCAATATGTGAAATCTTATCCGAGGTTTCCCTAAGCATCTTGCAGGAAATTCCAATCCGGTATTTAATCAAATAATCCACCGGGGACACACCGATATTTGCTGCAAAATATCGCATTGCCGTATTCTTGCTGATATTGACCGAAGCTGCTATATCATTAAGGCTTATTTCTTCCATATAATGCGCTCCGATATACTGAATCATAAGTTTTACACTGTTGCCGGAAGAATTGGCATCGTTTACACAATTATTTTCCCTTAAAGTATGCCGCACCTGCTCCAAAATAATTACCCATGCCTCCGAAAGAATATTCCTAACCTTCAACTCATTAAACCCATCCACCGATATTTCGTAAAATAATGTTGACAGAAGTTCTAATACCCTGTTATGCCATTCACAGGTATTTTTAAACACCAAATATTCCATAGTTGATTTTTCGATTGGCGCAATAAATTTATCATAAATCACCGTTTGTTCGGGTGCTATAAATTCAGGCGAAAAAACAATATTTGGCATAATACCGTAATCTTTGGCAGTAAACTGGTGAAGCACCCTGCTATTGATAAAAACAGCCTCCCCCGCCTTTAACCGAAAACTTTCCTGTCCCACATGACAATCGACAACACCCTCCGATACTGCCACAATCTCAAACTCATTGTGCCAGTGCCAATCCACCTGGCTATTATAAAAATCCCTTGTATCATCAAGATAATACTGTATCGGAAAATCCGGCTGCCCATGTTGTTTCGTTTCCCTCAAATCATCCGTTGTCAAAATCCTCTGCATCCCATTCACCCGATCCTATATAATATTTTTATTTGTGCGCCGGTAATCAACATAAACTGACCCACATCTGCCCTCCAGTAAATATCTCTTTTCAAATCATTATCGAATGGTGATATAGTACTATAAAAACGTGAGAAAATCAATTGTTTCGTTTTTTTATCATGGTATAATATCGAAAGATATTACACCATCGCCAATTCACATTCAATCAAAAGGGAAAATAATTACCACAGCGAATTGTGCGCATCCCCTGGCGGGTACATATTGGTACAATATGTATAATACCAGCAGATATTAACCAATAAAAGGAGTAAATCTTTATGGACAACAAATATCAAAAAACAATATACGCCTGTTTCCTGGGCTATATCGTCCAGGCAATCGTAAACAATTTTGTGCCACTGCTTTTTTTAACCTTCGAGAGTGCGTACAACATTCCACTTAGCAAGATTACCCTGTTAATCACGTTTAACTTCGGTATCCAGCTCCTGGTAGATTTACTGTCCGCCGGCTTTGTTGATAAAATTGGTTACCGGGTCTGTGCAGTGGCCGCACATATCTTCTCGGCACTCGGATTGTTGGGGCTTTCCGTACTGCCAGAAATATTACCGGATGCCTACATAGGACTTTTAATATCTGTTACAATTTACGCCTTGGGCGGTGGACTGCTCGAGGTATTAGTCAGCCCGATTGTGGAAAGCTGCCCTAGCAAAAATAAAGAAAAAACCATGAGCCTGCTCCACTCATTTTATTGCTGGGGTCATGTGGGAGTGGTGCTTTTCTCCACACTGTTTTTCAGAATTTTTGGCATTGATAACTGGAAAATACTGACCTGTATCTGGATTATTATACCGCTTGCAAACGCCTTCCTTTTTTCAAGAGTACCACTTGCACCCCTTGTTAAAGATGGCGAAACCGGGGCATCCATGCCCACCCTTTTTAAAAACCGAATATTTTGGCTGCTTATGCTTATGATGCTCTGCGCAGGGGCAAGCGAACAGGCAGTAAGCCAGTGGGCATCCACATTTGCTGAACGCGGACTCGGCGTTGGCAAAACAATCGGGGATCTGGCAGGTCCTATGACATTTGCTATTTTGATGGGCAGCGCAAGAGCCTTCTATGGAAAATTTGGCGACAGAATCAATCTGGATAAATTTATGATCGGCAGTGGAGTGCTCTGCATCGCCTCCTACCTGTGTATCTCCCTCTCCCCTTCCCCATTTTTATCACTTGTTGGATGTGGGGTCTGCGGATTATCCGTCGGGATCATGTGGCCCGGCAGCTTTAGCAAAGCATCCGCGGCAATCAGGAACGGTGGTACAGCCATGTTCGCATTGCTTGCACTTGCAGGGGACTTGGGATGCTCCGGCGGTCCTTCGCTGGTAGGATATATTTCAAGTATAGCATCGGATAACCTGAAAAAGGGAATCCTCGCCGCAATTATATTTCCATTCCTGTTGATTGTGGGGATTCTCCTGCTTAAAAAGCCGAAGGCATCCGCTAAAAATTAAAAAATCTAGGAGGTATTAAAAAATGAAAGAAAAAACAGACTTTTTAAAAATGAACCCTGAATGGACGCGCAAACCTGTAAAAACAGAAATTTTGGGTGACAGCATTATTATCACCACGGAAAAAGGTACGGATCTCTGGCAGCGCACCTATTACGGGTTCACGAACGACAACGCTCCTGTTTTGCAGGCAAGAACTTCCGAAAAATATTTTTCCTTTATTGTAAAAACACATTTTGAAAGCTCAGAGCGTTTTGACCAGTGCGGCGTGGCAATGTATTTAGACAGTGATAACTGGTTCAAAGCGTCAATAGAATATGAAAACGAAAAGTTCCAGCGGCTGGGAAGTGTAGTTACAAATCACGGGTATTCCGATTGGGCAACCACAGACATCCCATCGGATATAAAGGAGATGTGGTATCGATTCAGCCGCAGGGAAAGCGATTACTGTATTGAATGCAGCACGGACGGCATAAATTTTAAACAGATGCGAATCTTTCATATGTGGGAGGGCGCGGGTGAAATTACATTTGGAATCTATGCATGCAGCCCGACAACAGGGTCATACAGGGCAACCTTCTCCGACATGAAAATAATGGAATGCCAATGGGCTTCGGATGGGGAATGGCGCGAAGAAGAATAATCATTTTACCATTTGGGGAATTAAGGGGGACACAGCAAAAACCTTTAATTCCCCAAATCTTTCATTGTCAAATATAATAATTTATACAAAATTCAGCCAGAGAGACAGACCATTTCTAATCCCTGTTTCGAAGTACTATGGAAGTAGGAATTCGATAAATTTTGCGCATAAGCAATATATTAGCAATAAAATAAACCATTATAGTTCCTAAAAAAATCACAACATAGAGGTACCACTCAAAACGCAAGTTCAGTCCGCAGGCAACATTTGCAACAACCACCGGATAAACCGCATCCATAAGCGCTTTTGAAAGAGGTATGCAGACCACCGCGCCAAGGGCAATTAGAATCATATTCCCATTCAGGTATAGACGGCGTATTTCCCTTTGTCTGAAACCAAAAATTTTAATAAGGGAAATACCAAATACAGAGCGGTCTATCATAACCCCAAGCATCAGGAAAATCACTACAAAGAAAACAACTGCTGAAACAATTGTTACCATAATAACCATGGGCATCATAAGTTCAGTAAATACTGTTAGAGATTGCTCAATCTCAGCGCGCGATGTAACTGTAATAAGTTCGCTCTCCTCCAATTTAAGCTCCCGATCCGACAATAGCATATTGTAGTAACCTTCTTCCTTTGAAAAAAGCTCCCTCATACTGACAATATCCATAAAAACGGTTAATCCCACAGAATACCCGCAAATATCTTCCACGAAAAATTCATAATCAATCCCTTTTTCTCGGTCTGTCAATACGATTTTATCCCCCCTGTCAAGCCTGTATTTTGTCGCAGTTGAATTTCCGATTACAACACCATTATTTTTCCCAGACGGATGGCAATCAAAATATTTATTGCTGTCATAAATACCAATAACAGAAATATCCAGTTTATAACCAAACTCTGTTTTTGACAGGTATTCAATATAACAGGCTTCTCCTCCATCCGGAACAGGGTTTTTAGGATATTTCAGGAAATACATATATTTAAATTCCAAACTTTTAAAACCATCCGATTCTATATGCTGGCATAAGATAAGACAATTTAACCCCAACATAAAAATCAACAGCGAAATAAACATACCCACCATCATGGTAATACCTGCACGCCCCTCCCTAAGCATCTGCCGCAACTGGAAATTATGTACAAAATCTTTGCATGGCAACTTTATATTGCAATATTTTAGAGTTTTTCCCCCATTTCTCATCAGTTCCAAGGCAGTTTTTGAAAGCTCTTTGTTTATAACTGCGAAATTCACTGCCACTGAAATCAGCGGCGGCATTACCAAAGCATAAATAACCAGATACAAAGGATATTCCGCGCGAAAAGCAGGAATGGAAAAATAAGAGTAGGTACCCGCTGCTTGCTTTTCCATTCCCCACTTTGAAAATCCCATAAGTGCACCTGTAAGGCCTCCCAAAAAAGTTACGGTAGTTGGCAGTACCATATAGTGCACTAACAGCTCCTTCTTTTTAACCCCCAACGCATATAGAGTACCTATCACACCTGACTCACGATTAATCTGATGAATCACAAACACCGAAATTACATATGCAAACAACACCATAACGACCGCGCCCGCAAGCAGACCGACCTGCCTGTTCATCACCATATCACCCGCCGCTGCAAGAATCCTTGGATTTTCGTCCGCGCTCAAAAACAGAATAAGGTTTTCATCACCAAAATTCCTTACCGCCCGTTTTACATCCTCGTCTGTTACACCATTGTTCAGCTGGTAAGCATAGGTGTAATCCTCATTCCACTTAGCGCCGTCCTCAAGAACCCCATTATACTGCCCTAGCGTAACAAACGCTATGCCAAACTGCCTGCTGTTTGCTGACATATCGGAAAGATTTTTTACAGGCAAATCATAATCCGGTGCTGTTCCAATTCCGACAATGATAAACTCAATGGATGCAATCTCTATTTTATCGCCCACAAAAAAACCATTCTCCTCGCAGTAGCGCTTTTCAAGTACGACCTCCCCGTTATTCGCAGCAAATCTTCCCTTATCAAGCACCACCAGATTGATATCCCCGCGATTTTGCATAAGCCTAATTACAGTGCCATCCTTTCTCTTAATATCAATTGAAAACTTGCGCTCCAGAAAAATGCCAAGATCACGCAGAAATTCTTCCTGCTTTGGTGCCAGTGGAAAAAAGGTCTTAAACTCGCCGCTCTCCACACTGTTTTTTTCCGCAGTTTTACGGCTCTGCACAATGATATTTTCCGCTGCTCCAACCACCGAAACCACAATGTACATCCCCATAAAAATCAACATAAACAAAGCGAGCCACCGCAAAAAATTATCCTTCAAATCCCGAAAGATACGTTTTCCCAACCCATTCATCACAAATCCTCCAAATCAGCCGCCGACACGCGCACTTCATTCTTATACTCCTGCATAATAGTCCCATCTTTGATAACAACCACCTGATGAACCATGCTTTTTATTGCATTATTATGCGTTACAATAAGCATTGTAGTTCCGTATCTCTCATTTATTTTTTCTAAGAGCACAAGGATATCGCGAGAGGTTTCAGAATCAAGTGCCCCTGTCGGCTCATCGCACAAAAGCAACTTGGGATTTTTAATCAGTGCCCTGGCAATCGCACATCGCTGCTGCTGCCCACCGGATAACTGCGCCGGAAATTTATTGCAATGCCCTGAGAGTCCGAGAATCTCCAGCAATTCATCAAGATCGAGCGGGTGCAGGGAAAGGTATTCGCATACCTGGATATTTTCCCGGACAGTAAGATTCGGAACCAGATTATAGAACTGAAAGATAAAACCAAGATAAGCGCGGCGGTAATCCGAAAGCACCTCCGGATTCAGTTCAGAAATCTCTTTCCCGTCCACTGTAATTGAACCGGAATCAACTGTATCAAGTCCGCCGATACAGTGAAGCAAAGTAGATTTCCCGCTTCCACTCATCCCCTGGATAACGCACATTTGACCGCGGTCCACGCCCATTGTAATCCCTTTTAATACCTGGGTATAACCTGCATCCTGCCCATAACTCTTTTTCAAATCCGTGACCTGCAAATACATAATTTACTCCTTTCCGCATTCTGACTAAATTTTGCTCTGCCACCTATAAATTTCCCCATAGTATAAGTTTTTATGGAATGCCATGGGCAAAAACACAGGATAACAAAATATAAAATGTTTAATATTAACATGGTAACATAACAGTGTTATGTTACCATGTTAATATATGCCGCACTTTTGTGCGGCATTCTTAACCTTACTATTCCAAAAGCAATTCCACCCAACAGCCAACCAGTGAATCCATTATACGGCTTATCATAACAAGCGCCGTACCCTCGTCTCGCTCATGTGTAACCAGATGGATAAATGCATCGACAATCATATGGGCAAGCCAATGAAGCATATATTTATTCAAACATCTTCCTGGCATTGCCTGCATCATTTCCTCCGTCACAATAAGATAGTTCTTTTCAATCATATCAACCATTTTTTCTATACAATTCTCAAAGCGCGTCCCCTGAGATTTCGTAAGAAGCAAAACAAATGCGCTGTGATTTAAGTAAATATGGTGAACCAAAGCGGCTGAAAAATCATCGTGGTCGCCGTCGATATGGTGGTATGTCATTGAGGACTTCAACATTTCCCTTTCCGCAGAGAAATGCACCGACATCAGTTTAACCAGCTCATCAAGTGGCGGCTCGACAATTGCAGCGAACAAGTCCTCTTTATCTTTAAAAAAGAAATAAAGTGCCCCCGTTGTAACCCCTGCACTTGCACAAATTCTGCGCAGTGAAGCTTTCAGATAACCTTTTTCAAAAAACTCTGTCTCTGCACTTTCAATCAAGCGCTTCCTAGTTTCCTTCTCCCCGCCCAATCTATCACATCCTTTAACATAACATTGTTATGTATTTTCTATTTTACTACAATTTTTTTAATTGTCAAGCATTATCCTTTGTATATATTTGTATATATTTTTGATAATGCCCTTCACTCATCCAGTATTCCAATTTTGAAATAATCTCTTTTTTTGATTTTGTTTGAAATCTGTCAAGCGGAACTAAAAAAGGGTTTTCCCTGTTTTTATCCACCAGATACATTATATAACAGCCCTTCAGATTCATCGCCGGGTACCATCCGAGATCAATTATAAGATTCTGGTTTTCAAGCAAAATCAAATCTTCGTTTAATTCGTAGCAATATTGTGCACCGTCTTGTTCCGGATCATATTCTGTAAAATTATTATATTTCATCGTCCAACCGGAAGTAATTCTTATAGGAGAAAGCTCGAAATATTTCATAAATCCTCCTTCTATCACACTCACTACATATCTTTTATTCTTTATATAACTATACAATACCGAATTTTCCCACCAATCGTTCGTCCATTTTCTATTCTCCTCCCAATAATCAATAATCCCCGTCCTACGACCTTTACTCTTTCTCCCTGACCGCTTCTAACGCGTCAAACGCCCCCATAACTGCCCGCTCCCTCGTTGTATATCTATTATGGCAAAACTGATTATCAATCGAATATTTCCAATTATTTTCATTTTCAGTATTATGATAAAGCACTATTACATGGTTATCTATTTTGAGGTACTCATTTCCCTTCTTTGATTGTTTCCACTCCTTCTTTAAGAAATTTGCGCGCCTGACCTGCCGGTTTTTAAATTCTGCTTCCCTCTGTCTTGCCCCCGCAATATCCCCCTCCATTTTTCCCGCACACACACAGCCCGCAATAAGACTGCGATATCGTGGATGCTCCATATGATGGGCATAGCGGATTATCTGATATCCACACATTTCACAGATTCCTAAAGGTTTCCCAAGATCCGATACGCCGACACAGTTCCACCCCGTCTTTGGAACAGCTTCCTGCTTCCAGAGATTCGGGCTGTTTTCCTTCAGGGCTTTCAGATGCCCGCTCCCGTCATTATCAATTTTTTTGTTTTTTTCCCGCGCCGTTTCCGTTTTCTCTGCCCTAACAAATTCCTGTTTTCCCTTTTCTTCCGTTCCCGCCGCCTTTACTGTCTTTATCAGTTCAGACCATAGATTTGATTTCTCAGGTATTCCAACAGCTTCCTTTTTATTTTCCTCCTCTGGTTTCTCTTTTATTGCTTTTAATTCATCGCAGGTTTCAGATGATCTTTCCTCTTTTTTTACTTGCAAAGCTCCCTCCGCTTCGGATTTCTCCTTTGTTTCTTCCTCCCCCACGGTTATCTTCGCCGCAGTTTCCCTATTTGACTCAACTTTTTCATCCTTATCCCGCTCTTCATATTTCCTTTTCCTTGCATCCTCGTGCTCTTTGTCAAAATAGCTGGCGAATATATTTCGAACCTGACCAAGCCGCTCAAAACGGACTGCATAGCTCCCCCGCTTCTCATCGACCCCCTCAATCTTCCCCCTGCCAAAAATATGGTGCTCCACCATATCCCCGACTTTCCTGCTGCCTAAATCCTGCACATATAATTCACTGTTAAGTTTCGCTGTATAACTATTGCTCTCCCGCTTTAACTCCTCCGAAATCTGCCCGATACGGACATAATTTTCCTCCCCGATCTCCGTGAGGAAACGCGAAACCAGCTTCTTAATCCCATTCGGTGAAGTCCCCTCGGAATCCATCAAAAACAAATACTTTTCCGCGCGCGTAATCGCCACATAACAAAGCCTTCGCTCCTCCTCAAGCCCTAACTTCTTGCGCTCCCCGATCGTCTTTGCAGACGGGAATATACCCTCCGTAAACCCCAGGATAAAAACAGCCGGAAATTCAAGCCCCTTTGAGGAATGTATGGTCATCAATTTTACGGTATCCCTCGCTTCGCCCGCATCCTCCCCGGACTGCAAGGCAACCTGCTGCAAGAACTGATCCAGACTTAAATTCTCGCCAAACTCCCGCTCAAACTCGTTGGCAATCCTCTTAAATTCCGATAGATTATCTAACCGCTCCTCATCGCCCAAACTCCTGATATAACCCTCATAACCGGAATCCTTCGTCACTTCATTCACAATATCGGAAATCTGCTTTGCCGCGCAGCCATCCCGCATTGCCTTAATAAACCGGACAAAAGATGCCATATCACTATTAAGAAATTCCCGCTCGTCAAGGTGCGCAGAAAGTGTTTCAAAAAGAGATTTTTTCCTTTGTTTTAAATCGGAGCTAACCACCTCTTCCCCATCCCTTAACCGCTCAAGCAAATTCATTTTCGTGCGCCCGAACCTGCGGCGCGGCGTGTTCACAATCCTGCAAAAAGAAACATCATCATCGTAAGCGATCAATTTTAAATATGCCAGAATATCAAGAATTTCCATTCTCTGATAAAACCTGACCCCGCCGAAAATCTCGTATGGAATATTTTTTTCCACCAGTTTTTTCTCCACCACGCGCGAGAGAAAACCCGAGCGGTAAATCACTGCAAAATCCGAATATTTAAGACCTTCCTTTTCGTGAAGGCGCTTAATATTTTCCACCACGCGGTCCATCTCCTCAAAATCGCTTTTTGAGTGATAATGAGTGACAGCGGCTCCCGCCTTATTTTTCGTAAATAAATCCTTTTTAAGGCGCAGCTCGTTCTTTTCAATCAGTGTGTTCGCGCACTGTAAAATCTGCGGGGTGGAACGGTAATTCTGATTTAGGATAATGGTTTTTGTCGGTTGATGTCCCTTGTCAAAATCCACTAAAAGTTTTACGTCCGAGCCCCGCCACTCATAAATATTCTGGTCGGGATCCCCGACAATCATCAGGTTTTTAAACAATCCCGACAATAATTCCACCAGGCGCATCTCAATAGCAGAACTATCCTGAAACTCGTCCACCATAATATAATTCAGGCGGTTCTGCCATTTTTCGCGCACATCCAAATCAGTTTCCAAAAGATAGATGGCAAAGCAAATCAGGTCGTTAAAATCCAGGGAATAGGTCGCTTTCTGGCGCTGTAAAAAATCCTCGATAATCCGGTCATCCTGGTCTTTTATTTCCCCGATAATCTGACAGGGGTTTGGATTGCAAATCCGTTCCACATATCCGGTGTCCCGCTTTACATAACCAATTTTTTTCAATATGGATTCAAAACTTGCATAATCGAGTTTCAGCTCGTATTTCTGATAAATTTCGCTGAGAACCGCTTTTTGCTGATGCGAGTCAATAATCTGGAACTGCCGGTTTAAAAATAATTTTTCGGGGTTATCGCGGAGCAGGTAATTGCAAAATCCATGGTATGTACAGATCAGACTTGTATCATTATGATCGCCAATCAGCGCACGAATTCTTTTTTTCATTTCCCCCGCAGCTTTATTAGTAAAAGTCACACAGAGGATATTTGAGGAATCAATACCGTAATCCTGTACCAGATAAGCATAGCGGCTGACCAAAAGCTTTGTTTTCCCGCTGCCAGCGCCGGCAATTACACGGACATAGCCTTCCGTTTCAAGGACTGCCTCTCGCTGCCTTTCATTTAAATTCTCCAGTATATCCACCATAAATTCCTCCTTGTAAAAATCAGTGCGCATCCCCTGCCAAAAAACTTATTTTCTGTAAACGCGGTCTATTATCAAATGCTTTTAATCCAGTCGCTCAGAACAAATAGCATGTAAGCCAAAGCACAATATAAAACTTATTTCAGCCACTTTCTCGCCTCGTAAAATTGTTTCCACAGACCGCCTTCCTTTGTACTCTTATCCCGGATAACCGTATTAAAATATCCCTTTACCTTGTCAAGATCATCCTTATTTTCCTTGGATATTGCCCCCACTAGATTCTGGACAAGACAATCCACATCCATGCGCCCCTCCCCGTAATAATAACCGGTAAGCATAGTCTGATAATAGACGGAAACCGCCTCCGCCGTGCTCATAACCGCCGCAGGTTTGTCAATCCGGTGACCGTGGGAAGAAATACCCTCGCGCAGCTCGTGGTAGGTGGATGCAAGAAGTTCCGCCACATCTTCGTCGGCATCCATCTTAACGCCGCTCTCCGCAGCAAGCTTTCCAACTTCATTCAAGATAATCTGTTTTTCAAGGGCAACTTCGCGCACAGGCATCACCGTCTCGAAATTAAAACGCCTCTTTAGTGCGCTGCTCATCTCATTCACACCCTTATCCCTCGTATTAGCTGTGCCAATCACATTAAATCCCGGGCGTGCAAACAAAAAGCCATCGTCACCAAGTTCCGGAACATTTAACACTTTATCACTCAACACACTAATTAAACTGTCCTGTATTTCCGCCGGTGTTCTCGTAATTTCCTCAAACCTTGTCAGAATCCCCTTCTCCATCCCGACATACAGCGGTGCCGGTACCAGAGCCTCACGGCTTGGCCCTTTTGCCAGCAATAAAGCATAATTCCAGGAATATTTAATCATATCCTCCGTGGTTCCCGCCGTCCCCTGTATTGTGTTTGTGCTCACTCCGCTGATCGCCGCGGAAAGAAGTTCCGAAAGCATTGTCTTTGCAGTCCCCGGCTCCCCCACAAGCATCAACCCGCGGTTTCCCGCCAATGTGACAATACAGCGTTCAACCAGCGCGTCGTTGCCAAAATATTTCTTTTCAATATTGTATTCCTTTCCCTCGTACTGCACTGGTTTCGCACTTCCCAATATAAAAGTGCGCACTGCCATCGGTGACATACGCCAGTTTTCAGGTCTGCGCCCGGTATCAGTATTTTGGAGTGCTAAAAGCTCTTCTTTATACCGGACTTCAACCGGCGGTTTAATACTCTCCTGCATCGTTAGTCCTCCCCTTCCAAATCAAAAGACCATATTTCGGGCTGCAACCGCCTTTTATGCCTTCTGAACCAGGCACTCCTTGCGATAAAAGCAAACCCCATAAATTGTAATATCACTATAACCAGCCCTTTTAAGTTCAGCCCCGTAATCCTCCCTAACTGCCTGCATTACAGCATCCCTGCATTTCTTCTGCATTTGCTGGAAATCTCCCGCCACTTTTAATTCAAAAACAAACGCCTTACCGCGCACGGATGCTGCCTGCATCACAATATCCGGTCTGCCATTACCACTTTCACGGTTTGAAATCAAATGGTACTTCCCAATCCCTTTTAACAGACCAAGCAGGAAACCATGGTAATAATTTTCCGCATAATCATAAAAACTGATTGATTCCTGTAATTGTCCTGAAAGAAAATCTCCAACTGCTACACAATCACCTGACTCCAAAGCGCTAAGAAGAACGGACAGGTCAATCATTTTGATTTTTTTGTCAAACCATAACAGAATACTCTCCCGATAAATATAACGTATCTCCTGGTTGGGAATAGCCATTTTAAAATAAATGCAATCCCCCTCAAAACGTTCCCCTACCTTTTTCAAATACCCGGTAAAAAACAGAAAATTCCAGAGATTTTCCTGTGACTCATGGATATCCCCATAAGTAATATCCTCATGCACCTTTTTTTCAATTATTCCTCTTTTTTGTGGTATTTTTGCAAACATTTTGACAAAAAAGCAAGGGCGGTAGCATAGTCGGTATAACTTGCCTTTCCCTGCGTTATTTCCCTGTATTTCTGGTCTTCATTTTCCTGCAATACATCCCCTTTAAGAATATACCAGTGTCTGCGAAATTCTTCCTGGATGTTATCCCGCAAAATATGGTATGCCATCTCAAAATCAGGCTGTTTTGCTGATTTCAATGTCAGGTTAATAACGGGGTACTGCCCCTGCTTTTTCATATAATCCCTGCCGCAGGATATGATTTTCATCCCCTCAAAATAAATACTGTTATCAATCTTTCCCCCATCCAAATCCCGCTCGTCTTCAAAAAAGGTTTTTAACATGCTAAGAGTAAGCGTCTTCCCAAAACGGCGCGGTCTTGTGAAAAGACCAACCTTTATTCCACTATCAAGAATTTCTTTTATAAGCAATGTCTTGTCCGCATAATAGTAGTTTTTATCGATCATTTCTTTATAAAATTCAATTCCGATCGGAATCCGCCTTCTCATATCCCGCCCCCTTCTTTCCCGTCAAACACTTTTCCCAAGGCATCTTTTGCCTGTTCAGACACTCCCAAGCTTCATTTTCACCAGAATCTGCTTGTCGTTAAATACTGGGTTGTCACTGCCCACGCCAATAAAATCTTTGCCAAACATATCGAACATATTGCTTACCAGTGTAAACTCTGGAAGTCTGCCAAGGAACTTCTCTCCGTCACAAAGATACGCCATCTGCACCGGCATCACATACTCGCCCTTCTCGTTGAAACCGCCGCCGCTGTAGCGGACAGGTACGACAGACAACCTGCCATTAAGCAGCTCCTTCACCGTTTTATCGCTGCGGGTAATCCGAAAGGATACTTTCCCATTTGAAGGAATATCGGAAAAATTTCTCCATGCACTGCCCGTATGTGGAACTCCGTATTTCTTTGCTATTTTTTTATCCGCATAGCCTTTAAGAACCACACCATTTTCAATGTAGGCAAGCCTGTCACCAGGGAGAACAACGCCCTCTCCGTCAAAGAAAGGATCATGCCAGCATTCCGCATCCGAAACATCGTGGCAAAGTGTAAACTGCTCGGAAAATACCTTCTCACCTATTTTTCCTGACAAAAGTGAAGTGCCAAGGCAGAGTTTTTCGGCATCAAGGCTTTCTTGTAGCTTTCCTAAAAAACCATAATACTGTATCTGTACAATAATCTCATCCGGAAGTTCCGCTTTCTTATCAAAATTTGAGAGATAATTATCCGCCATTGAATAAAGTTTATCAACCTCAAAATTCCTAAGTCCAATACCGAATCCCCCGTCCATAATATCCTTGCTGTCCTTGTGTTTAAAGGAAAAATCCGCATGCACCGAAGAATCCGTGTTAATATAATTCAATCCCTTCTCATTTTCCTGTACGGTCTGTGTTCTCATCTGCCTGACATTCCCATTCAGCCTGAAATCCGGATATTTGGTGTGGATATGGTTAAGAACATCCTCTGCCAGATTAAGAAGTTCCTTATCTGTCAGCACCCGTTCCGTCTTATCGCGCTTACGCTCCCCTGTTTCCAGTTCAAACGGATACGGTCTTTTTAACTCCAGATTCTCCTCCGCCCTCGCATAACCCTCCTCGTCCGTCATCTTTCCTTCCTGATAATGTACACCGAGATACCCGTCCTTTCCCACACGGAAGGAATAAGTGATATCGTTAACTTTATCGAACGAAATAATCTTATTTTCTTCAATAATTACACTGGAATTAATACCATTATATGTATATTTTTCTTTCATTCTTAACCTCCATGCTGCGCTTTTTATTAAAGCTATCAATGGCTCAAAAAACTAATTCACTGTGAGCTTTTTTACCCTTATTGTCGGTCCACCCGCTGAAACCGGAACACTCTGCCCATTTTTCCCGCAGGTATAGGTATTAAACAATGTAAAGTCACTCCCGACTGCATCAATATCAAACAGTGTCCTGAAAACATTTCCGGTAATAACATTGGCACGGACAGGCTCGCAGAGTTTGCCACCCCTGATACGGTAACAAAGATTTGGCTGCATTGTAAATGTCGCAGAACCCGTACCATAATTTACTCCGTACACATAAATGCCATCTTCCACCCCACTTATAATATCCTCCGGGGCATCCTCCCCTTTTTCAAGATAAGTATTTGTCATTCTTACCATCGGGGAATGGTAATAACTCTGCGCGCGTGCATTCCCCGTTATTTCCTCGTTAAGAACGGATGCGGATTTGGCATCGTGCAGCCTGCCTGTCAAAACACCATTTTTAATCAGCCATGTTTCCTTTGCAGGGTTCCCTTCATCATCAAATGGTGTGTACCCGTTGTTATCCATATTGCCGCTGTCACAGATGGATACTTTTTCATTCCCTACCTGCTTGCCCATCACCCATTCATCTTGCAAAGTCTTGTCATTTAACATAAAATCAGATTCACTCTTGTGGCCGAAACTTTCGTGGGTGAACATTGCGGTGACAAGCGGCGCTAAAATACAGGTATATTCCCCCGCCTCAACATCAACAGCATTGCGCGCATAATCTAGATACCGGTCGCGCTCCGCAATAATTTCGTCCTCCCGGTTTTTCAGCGCATCAAATTCAAGTTCCTGATAGAATTTCCCTGCGCTCGTCGTCACTCCATCCACAACAAAGTCAAAATAAATACTCATCCTGCAGCGCTGCATATCCTGGCAGATTGCAGCTCCCTTGCTTGAATAATATTCTTTGATCTTATGGGAACAGCCATAATTCGCATAGTAAGTTTTCATCTCCTCGATGGAAGGATCAACGCAGGAGGCAATATAATCATTTATCAGCTTGTCCCTCACATCATTTGTAATCTTGCGAATATCATTTTCCCCATTATATTTCATTACGTCCGCCTTTGCATCGCCAAAGTTTTTTATAACGGGATTGTTGTAAATCTCTTTATCTGGTGTGGCAAGGGAAGAGAGATTGTCAATCTCGTCCTGGATTGCATCAAGATCGTTTGTCACACTAGTATACCACTTCCTACCGTCGAATATCCGGATTTTCACGCCGGTTACAGCATTTCGTCCATTTCCTTCAACTTCCCCGTTTTTCACAAAATAATAGTTATCTTCCGTTTTTTCAATCCGAACTTCCGTAAAAAGACCTTCTGGAAACCTATACATTTGCTACCTCCTGATTTAAAAATTTTCCTTCTTCTGCCGACAAAGTAAAACCACTGCAAAAAGTAAATTCCCACTCTCTTGAAGCACTCCTCCCTAAACACTTCCAACCATATTTTATCATACCATAAAATCCCGCAGCAATCAACGGTAAGTTCGGCAATTTATCCACGACGGTCCGCGATTCGGCTGTTTTTATCCACATCGGTCCTTAATCTGCTTATTTTTATCCACAAGCGAAGAATTTTATAAACGGATATTCATTTGGTTAATAATTTGCACCGCCGGAACGAATTATTTAACCTGCGGTATCAGGAAGTTTACGCAGTTCTAAGATGGGGATAAATTTTGCCTTTTTAATAATTGGCTAAAAAATTGATTGGCAGAAATAAAAAAATATGGTAGAATAAAATAAAAATAGATGGGGGTATTATTTTATGAATCCTTATGAAAACTGTCCTTTTTACGAAGATGAAAATTATCTGGTGAGAAAATTGAAAGCTTTAGATGCCTCCGATCTTCTTAGCGTATATTCGGATGAAAAATCAGTCCCTCTTTTTAACAGCGATAACTGCAATGGAGATGATTTTCACTACACATCGTTGGAACGCATGCAACATGCTGTTGAATTCTGGCTTTGGTCCTACACAAATAAATATTTTGTGCGTTTTTCAATTATTGACAAAAATATACAGAAGGTGATTGGAACTATCGAGTTGTTCCACCGCGACTCAAATGATTATTTTAACCGCTGTGGTTTGTTGCGGCTTGATTTAAAAAGTGACTATGAGAGGGAAAGACCAATCCGGGAAATCCTCTCCCTGATCGTACCACCAGCCTTCGATCTATTTGACTGCAACATGGTAGCTACAAAGATTCCGACTTTTGCAACAGAGAGAAAAGCGGCAGCAGTACAAGTCGGATTTTCGGCAACGGATAAGGCATTAGTAGGGGGGGATGATGGAAAAATATATACGGATTATTACGTGCTAATGCGCAATTAGACTGCGTTGTTTACAGATATTACATTTTTTTCTATCTATTGTTATATAACATTAAGATAATTTTTATAGAGTTTTAAATCGCGAATAACTTTTATAATTATTTTAACAATAATAAGGAGAACGATATATGTATAATATTCTTATGATTGATGATGACCAATTTCTATTATATCAATATGTAGAAGTCTTAGAGAATTTAGGATTTAATGTGGAATCAACAACTGATTTAAAAACTTTTTATAAACTAGCTATCCATAAATCATATGATGCAATAATTTCTGATATTAATATGTCTTCAAACAATTTATTTAATGATATTGAAACAGGGGCAGGTTGGAGAACAGGATTAATTGTTTGTAGAAAAATTCGGTTTCAAGGTTCTGATGCAAAACTTATTGCCTTAACAAACTCAACACTTCCAGAGGCAGTTGAATGGTTTTCACAAGATGAATCTGTGGCCTTTTTCAAAAAAAGAGATTATCCACCATTAGAATTTGCAATTGCATTGAAATCTATACTGGTCAATCCAGATTGTTGTTTTGGAGAATTTGAAGAAGACAATACACTAAAAACACAATTTATAACTGTACGCGATGCCCTAAAAAATGACCAAAACCAAATAGTAATTGAAAAACTTGATAAAATAATTAATACTTTAAAATGTAATGATAGCAAATCGTTTAAAAATTCCATTAAAGATTTAATTTCAACAGTTTCAGACGCTACAAGTATAATATCTACATTCCCAATAATAAAAGAAATTATTACTTTAATTTTTTAATTATTTACATTTTTTCTTAAACTATACTGTATGTTATAGTAAGTATATATCTAGCCTTAATAATTGTTATAATAAAAAAGGAATGCCGGAAACTCCTTTACATAGTGATTTCCGACATTCCTTTTTTATTTAAGGCATATACCAAATCCCGCAAACTTCTTTTATACCGTTCTCCAGATTAAACCGAACCAAACTGCAATTACCGCTTACTTTCTCCGATTTATTATCTCCTGCCAGTTCATAATATAGAGTATTTCCCTCCGCTTTTATCATACGTATAAATCTTCCCTGAAATTCACCGACAGTTTCAAGTTTTTCATATTCACTAATACAAGTTCCTTCTTCATTATAAATGGATAAATTCGTTGTATCTCCTACCTCATTCAAAACACATAAATTCTTATTATTAAAGTATAATGAAATAACTTCTCCCTTCGGTTCACAAAACAATGTTTTTTCAGAAGAACCATAACTGGAATAATAAATTTGATTATTTTCCTCAAAATAATAACCTGTTCCATTCACTGCACGAATTGCTTTGCTTATCTCAATCTCCTTAACGTTTCCAGTCGAAAGTTCCACTATTGCTTCCTTTGCTTCTCCATTCGAAGTTTCCCAAACACAATAAAGTATTCCCTCCTGAATGAATGAATCTAAATAACTAACATCCGACAATTCAAGTACTTTTTCTGGATTTTTTCCATCAAGACCAGAACAAAGAATTGTACAACTTCCACCTTCTACCTCACCCGTTTCATAACCAACATCAGCACTTGTATAATACAGTTTATTGTCATAGATTGTCAAATAATTAGTTTCCACCGGCAGTGACATAGTTTCTTTCTCAAACTGATCTGCATTATCGGTATATATTACTTCTTTTTCAGATACTGCTACAGCATAATCCCCAAAATAAGAACTTCCCAGCCCCTTACTATTTTCTTCTTTATCCTTACCGCACCCTGACAGCAATAAAACACCGGCGAAAATACCACAAAAACTCTTTAATAAGATTCTTTTTTGTTTCATAAATTATTTACCTCCAAAAATGAACGAAACTAATAACAATATTTTGCACAGTTATATAAAGATAACAATAAATTGTATGCTAAGGCAAGTAAAAATTCTACCACCTTAGCATATAATATTATTCATTATAATATATAAACAGAAACAATTTACCAAGGAGTATAAGCTTTATATCCCTTTGTTACAAAAATATGGTTTATTGTATAGGAATGTTCTCTCGTCTTCTGCTCTCCTTCCGATGTTGCCTCATAGACAGTCACATAATTACCAGAAAAACTTTTAAAAAGCATTACATGGCCACTCTTCAAAATCATATCCATAGATTGCATATCATTATAATCTATTTTTGTGACAGAAACTGAAGTCGAAAGATTCGATGTGCCTACATGTTCTCCCAGACCATAACAATATGATACATAACCCGAACAATCATATCCCACAGGTCCAGTCACTACTTTTTTTTCAATATTTCCTGCCATAGAACCATTTGAAAGTTTTTTAACGATACTACTCAAAGTACCATATCCACCCCAGCAATATGGAATGCCTGTTATCGTATCTCCAACAGAAGCATCTTTAACACATTTTGGAAGCGCAGCGCCACTAACTACTTCCTTATTTCCGCTAGTTACAGTCCATGAAGATGATATTATGTCGGAAGCAATTGATTTAACTTCATCTCTTGTTTTACTTACAGAAATAGCTCTTGAAGCTCTAGATAAATCTTCCGTTATCTGTTTTGTATCTGCTCCCTGCTGTTCCATCTGAGCAATCCTACTTGTTTCTCTTTCTGTTCCTAAAGTAACCTTCGAAACATTACAAACCCCGTCAAACAATTGCAAAACATATAGAGAATCAGCGCAAAAATCATAGAACTGTTTTGGAAAGGCAACATAGTCCTCTAATTTTAATCTCATTGATGCTACTTCATTACCAATTCTATCAATTTTTAACAAATAAGTTTCTCCCTGAATATATTCTGTATTCTTAGCAATTGTTGATTTCTCAATATACAAATACCCCATATCATCAACATACAATGGATTTAAGAAATCTCTATTACTTTTATCAAACGACCATGTAAAATCCTCATATGAAACAAAAAATTTTTGGTCTGTCATGTTGGTTTCAAAAACATTTCCAACACCTTGTAGATTGTCTAAAGAAATCAGTTCCTTATCCAATGTTAAAAGATAATTTTCCCCTTTAAAAGGATAGAATCCTACAATTTTAGAGGAATCTATACTCTTTGGTATCATAGTTTCTTTAATAATATTACCATATAAATCAACAAAATAGAGCCTGCCCGTGGATGTTAAATCGAAAACAATTACCATGTTATCTTGAAAAACAAAATATTGTGGATCAGTACAAAAAGAAAGATCAATGATTGATTCCTGTTCTTCATCGTTATATAACAAAATCTGTTTTGTTTGCGCATCCATAACCATTATCCGTCCATCATTTAAAACTTCAAAAGAACAAATTCCTGAATACTGTTCATCTTCTCCAATATTTCCATATGAAGAAATAGATGATGGATTATCATATCCATAGTTTAATTGTGATGTGTACTCTGCATAAATAGTTTCTTCTGCGGAAGCTTTTTGTGGTACAGCCAGAATTTGAGCTGCAATAAGAAAAGACATACATAAACAAGTAACTTTTTTAAGTTTCATAAATAATCCCTCCAAATATGACATGATTAACAATGGTTTCTAATCTCTACAAATCTTATAACATATGTATATATATTCTATCTTCTGTTTATTTATCTGCTTTTGTCCTATTATATAATATTATGCTTAATCACCTCCCCTATTCTTCATCTTCATGTTCCAACTTTAGTAATCAAAATACATTACTGCAATTTTATTAAAAAACTGGAAACACGACGAACTATAAATTATCTAGCAACTCTTGTTTTTGTTTCATGATTTGATTATATCATTGTGATTATTATATGTAACGATTAAAATTAGAAAATAAAATTTTCTAATTTT
>CAJTOR010000040.1 GCA_910577675.1 uncultured Lachnospiraceae bacterium | reverse complement strand
TAAGAAATTTATGAGAAGTAATATGAATATGAAAGTTAAAAAGTGTTTTTCTTATAAGGTGTATAAATTTTTATTTTTATAATGAAATACGATGAGAGGGTAATTGGGTAGGTTTATAAAATGTTTCACAAAGTGACAATTATGAATATTATATATGGTAATATTGTGATGTAAGGAGAATATGAACTATGGGAGTAATACATTTGCAAACGGTGAAAGAAAAATGTCAGACCTTTAACCAGACCCGCAATTGTACATTATATGCGCTTAGATATATCTGGAAAGAGCGCGAGGGAAAAACTTATATTATAGCAAAAGAAATTTCTGCCTTATTAAATGGGCTTGTCCCGCTGGTAAATATGATTATTCCGGGGCTGATTATTAATGAATTGGTAACGGAAAGGATAATCTCTAAAATTGTCTTTTATGTTATAATATTGCTTATGGTTCCGGCAGTACATAATACGGTGAACTATTTTTTAGAAAAGAAACTAAATAAGCTTTCTTTATTCCTTAATCTTTCATTTGATGAACAGTTTTATCAGCATGTGCTAAGCATAGATTACGAAATGATTGAGAACCCGGAAATACAGGTAAAAAAGGACAGGGCGGACGATGCCCAGTCGGGGCTGATTACTGTGGTGGAACAAGTAAACGGATTAACGACTGCAATTGTTAGTTTATTTGCTATTTCTTCAATTATTATTACATTGAATCCATTTGTTATTTTGCTGGTGGTGATGGTTATATTTACAAATTCCATTATGGCAAAACGGGCGAATTTAGTGAAACATGATCTGGGAAAGAAACTGAGTGCTTTTGATTGGTATCAGGGCGGAATTTCCTATATGCTAAATCATATTTCCTACGCAAAGGAAATAAGGATATTTGATATCAAATCGCTTTTGATTGGTCTGTTTACAAAAAGTAAGGAAGAATCAAATGTTTTGGAACTGGAATACCGGAAATGCAACTGGCGTTTGGGGTTATTCCGCACGGCTACAAATTTGATTCAGCAGGGGATTCTATATGCATATCTGGTATACAGGGTTCTGTTTAAAAATCTTCCGATAGGAAATATGACAATTTATCTTTCATCGGTGGGTCAGTTTTCAAATAGTCTGGGAAGTGTTTTTGATTCCTATATTAAGTTAGCTGACCGTGGATTAAAAATTCAGGAACTGATTGATTTCTTATCGGCAACTAAAGTACAAAGGGCAGTGGGGAATTTGGTACCTGAATTTAATAATAACTCTGTAATAGAGTTTCGTGATGTTTCCTTCCAATATCCGGGAAGCGAGCATTTTGCAGTCCATCATATGAATATTAAGATTCGAGCAGATGAAAAATTATGTGTTGTGGGTGGGAACGGTTCGGGAAAATCTACATTTATCAAGCTTCTGCTCCGTTTATATCAGCCAAGTAGCGGAAATATTCTGTTGGATGGGGTGGATATAAATGAATATGATATAAAGGCATATCAGAAACTTTTTGCCCCTGTTTTCCAAGACTATGTGAGTTATTGCATGAGCCTGGGGATGAACATTGCTTTCACTGATAATTATGATAAGAAAAAGCTGGATGATATATGTAAGGAAAATGGTCTGGATGCAATGATTTCGCGTTTGCCAAAAAAATATGAAACTCCCCTTGAGAAATGGTTTGATTCAGAGGGAGTTGATCCTTCCGGCGGGGAGGAGCAAAGGATCGCTATAGCCAGGGCTTGCTACCGTGGAGGCGATATTTTTGTTTTGGATGAACCGACAGCGGCGATTGACCCAATAACAGAGTACGATATTTATATGCGTTTTAATAAGATAATTACTGGAAAATGTACCGTGATGATTACCCATCGCTTATCAGCAGTACAATTGGTGGATCGGGTTGCTGTTTTTGATGACGGACATGTTGTTGAGTATGGAACCCATAGGGAATTGTACGATAGGAAAGGGATATATACAGAGATGTTTGATAAGCAGGCAAAATTTTATAGGGATGGGGAGGGGAAAGGGGAAATTATATCTGGATAAATGGAGTGATACTTTTTGATTTGGGTTGTATCGTGAGGGGAAAGATATAAGCATTTTATGTGGAGGGGGCAGCGGATGGGCGCAAAGAAAATAAAATTGTTTTCATTCAGTATACTGATTTTATTTTGTTGTTTGTTATCCGGCACAGCTTGCGGAAAAGAAAAGGAAAACAATGAAGAGAGCGTACCGGATTATGAGTATGAGTACACATCCAAGACGGTTCGGATTGAGGAAGCCGAAGCGATTTTTATGGCAAGTTTACAGGGAAGCAGATTTTACAAAAAATCCTTGACACAGAAAAATAATTGTGTTATCCTAAAAAAGCTGTGAACAAGAAGCAGGGCATCCACTCTCACCCTCCGCAAGTGTGCAAAAGGGTTTATAGTAAAGTTCATGGCTGGTTTTTCTGTGGGGAAACCGGCTTGGTACGGACTTTTGGTGGATGGGCGTTTGCTGATCCACTTTTTTGTACTTTATGTGCAGTAAAATTTAGGAAGGGAAGCTGGCTTTGGCAGTGTTCTTTATTGTTTGCGGTATGTTGGGAGTTGCGGCTTAGGGCAGCAGCCAAATGTAGAAGGGAATCCTGGAGGTGCAAGACTATTAGCGAGTTAATGATTAATGAGCAGATCAGGGACCGGGAAATCCGCCTGATCGGAGAAAACGGGGAGCAGTTGGGCATAATGTCAGCGAGGGATGCATATAAGCTGGCTCAGGAGGCGGAGCTTGATCTGGTGAAGATTGCACCGACCGCAAAGCCGCCGGTATGCAAGATTATCGATTACGGCAAGTATAAGTATGAGATGCTGCGCAAGGAAAAGGAAGCAAGGAAAAAGCAGAAGACGACTGAGGTGAAAGAGATACGTCTTTCCCCGAATATCGACGACAATGACCTGAACACAAAGGCGAACCAGGCGCGGAAATTTATTACGAAGGGTGATAAAGTGAAGATTTCACTAAGATTTCGCGGGCGCGAGATGGCGCATATCAATTCGAGCAGGCAGATACTCGATGATTTTGTGGAGAAGCTTTCCGATATTGCCGTCCTTGACAAGCCGGCAAAAGTGGAGGGCAGGAGCATGATCGTGTTCCTGAGCGAGAAGCGTTCATAAGGGGTACAGGTTAAGTTAATGACATTTTGACAGCGTCAGGATGTGTTAAATAAAAGGGCGAAGGTCCGTACAAATTAAGGAGGAATTATCATGCCGAAGTTAAAGACAAGCAAAGCAGCAGCGAAGCGTTTTTCTAAGACCGCTACTGGGAAATTAAAGAGATTTAAGGCAGGCAAACAGCATATCTTAACGAAGAAGTCCCAGAAGACAAAGAGGAATCTGCGCAAGGCAACCATGGTTGATTCAACAAACGTTAAGAATATGAAGAAAATTTTACCGTATCTGTAATGCGGCGTAAGGAGGGAAATAAGAGATGGCAAGAGTAAAAGGCGGGTTAAACGCTAAGAAGAAGCATAACAGGATTTTGAAACTGGCTAAGGGTTACCGCGGCGCAAGAAGCAAACAGTACCGCGTGGCAAAGCAGGCTGTCATGAGAGCGCTGACATCCTCCTTCGCAGGGCGCAAGCAGAGAAAGAGGGAGTTCAGGCAGCTCTGGATTGCCCGGATTAATGCGGCATGCAGGATGAACGGTATTTCTTATAGTAAGTTTATGTATGGATTGAAGCTTGCGGATATCACGATCAACCGCAAGATGCTCTCCGAGATGGCAATCAATGATGCAGCAGGATTTGCATCGCTGGTTGAAACAGCAAAAGGAAAGCTTGCCTAAGAGGTCGGCGGGGATGAATCTATAAATGGAAGATAAAGATTCATAACTATTTAGTGATAACAGGAAAATGGGCTGTTGCAAAATGCAACAGTCCTTTTTTTATGTGTGGGTATCCAGAGGAAAAATGTCGGCAGAAGCTTAGCCCGGTGCGTCTTCGCATAACCGTCCAAGATTCTAATAACTTTCTAATCTTCCTCTAAAGTTTTTGTATGTTTTGCGTGCTATACTGTGGACATAGTAAAGAGAGCTACATCAAAAAACAGGAGTGGCTTAAATAAATTTATTTTATCGTGCGGGGCGCGGGAACGGAGGCAGGAAGATGAACAGGAATGGAAGGGCAACGGGGAATGCAGGGAACCTGATGGGAATTTTGCTGATTGTCGCAGGGGTTGTTATTGCAGGGAATGTGATGAACTGGTGGAATATCAGCCTGTTTTTCAGGGGATGGTGGACATTGTTTATTATCATTCCATGCGCGGGCAATGTCAGGCGTTATGGGATGCGCACCGGCTGGGGTGCGGGGCTGATTTTAGGTGTTATGATGCTTCTTTCACAATGGCATTTGTTCAGCCTCGGTTGGGCAATCAAGCTTGTGTTGCCGGTTCTGTTAATCCTCTATGGTCTTTATGTGATCGGCAACGGCGTACATTTTAACAGGGTAGCACCGGATGGAACCACGGACAGCAGGCGGGGAGGCAGCTACAACGCATTCTTTTCAGGGAATGAAACATGTCTGCCGAGTGAGGAATTTTTCGGCGCAAGTACAACCGCAGTCTTTGGAGGTGTTGAACTTGACTTGCGCAGCGCCATTATAGTGGAGGATGTCACTATTGATGCGACGGCGATTTTTGGGGGTATTGAGATTTATCTGCCGGATGACGTGAATGTCAAGCTTACTTCGACGGCGCTGTTCGGGGCTTCGGATAACGGCGTGAAGCGGGTGACGGTTCCGGAGTGGCCGACCGTATATATCAGATCGACAGCAATTTTTGGTGGGGTAGAAATTTTGTGATAAAGATGGCGGATATGCGGATTATATGGGCATATCCGCTTTTTTGTGCCAGGAGGGGGAATAAGCCCTATCTGACATGAGGGAGCAGCATGGGGATAATTTTCTTTTACACAGGGGATTGCAGGGACTTAACATTGAATTCGAAAATATGTTCGGAAATTCGGGCTTGCAAAAATCCCCAATAACAAGTAAAATAGAACTGTATTCTTTAGAAAAAAAAGGAGGAGGTGGAAAGTGAAATATAAGAATTTTGTTTTTGATTTGTATGGCACGCTTATCGATGTGTTTACGGACGATGATTCACCGAAGACGGATGAAGCGATGGCTGCGTTTTTTGCAGAACATGGAGCCCCGTATTCGCCGGAGGAATTCGGCGAAAGTTTTAGGGAACTTCGCAGAAGGCAGTCGGAGTGCCGTATGGGCAGCGTCTATGTGCCGACGGGGGAGAGGATCTGTTATCCGGAAACGGATGTGGTAAAGATTTATGAGGAACTTTTTAAGGCAAAAGGAGTTTTGGGCGCTGCGGAATACGCAGTGTTAGCCGCGCGGTATTACCGCAAGATTTCCATCGTAAAATTCAGGCTTTACCCGGGTGTAATGGAGCTCTTTCACTGCCTTAAAGAGGCGGGAAGGGGTATTTATCTGCTGTCAAATGCGCAGCGGGAATATACACTTTATGATCTGGAACTGGTGGAGATTAAGACCATGTTTGACGGTATCCTTCTGTCATCGGATTATAGCTGCCGCAAGCCAGACCCAATTTTTTTTCGGGAACTGACAAGGCAGTTTGGTGTCAGACCGGAGGAATCGCTGATGATTGGGAATGACCGCAGCAGCGATATTTACGGGGCGGAGCTGTTCGGGATGGATTCGGTGCTGTTTGTTTCCGATAAGAGGCTTGCTGAGCCGATGGACGGGGTGAAGAGCACGTATACTTTGGAGAGCGGGACATACCGGGAGTTTATGGGAATATTGCCGGGGCTTCTAAGTTTGTAAAAATTATTGCCGGGGATTTGGGCAGTAAGGGAAAGGCGGGGATGTTTTATGGCAGCGGAGAATGGCACAAGGAACACAGGGGGACGACAGAGCGGGGAGAGGATGACAAACCAGCCTAAGGGCAGAAGCATGGATGGCGGCTATGGAAAAGACAGGGAAGGTGTGGGCAGGCAGGATGCGGGCGGTTACGGGTCAGGAAAAAGACCGGGCACGGGCACTCAAAGGTCAGGCAGCAGGAATATGGGAAGAAAAAAGAACAGCACAAACAATACCGACCGACTGATGAATATTTTTCTTATTTTGCTGGTGCTTACAATTATCGTGCTTGCGATCCTGTATTTTAAGAAGGAACCGGACGAGCCTTCGAATGTGGCACCTACGGGGCAGGTACAGCCGGGTGGGACTAAGATGCCGGAGATTCTGACACCGGAGCCTTCACCTTCGCAGGAGGTGCCGGAGCCAACCGAACCGGAACCTACCGTTACTGATACGCCGGAAACGCCGGATGCGGATGCGACCCCGGAACCAACCGCCCAGCCAAGCAGTACGCCGGAGCCAACAAAGGAGGAGGAACCCACTGTAGAGCCTACTCCTGAGGCAACCCCGACACCGGTGGCAGGGGGGATTGATGCCGAGGAGGCGAATGATATTCTCGCTGGGATTTTCTGGGAGGCCGGTTATCGTTTTACTCTTTCCGATTCTGATTTTACCTTTGATGGGGAAGAATATTTCCGCTATGATGTTACTTTTGATAAGAAGGCGGAGGATTACGATGTGCTTGTCCACCGGGAAAGCGGGGATGTCTTTTACTATGAAGGCGGTTTAATCCGGGAATTTGACGGTCTGCCGGAGCATGTACAACAGGGGGGACAGGAGGGCGGCATGACAGCGGACGCTGCCGCGGAGCTTTTAGAGGAGATCCCGCACACTTCGCTTGGGCTTCCTGCCGCCCTTGATGAGTGCAGCCTGGCGTTAGATAACTGGAAGACAGTTGTGGATGGTGAGGAATCCTACTGCCTGAATGTATTCTATCAGGGTGCACTGGCAGGGAACATTTATTTTACGGAAGATGCGGAGCATGTGTATTATCTGGATGAATTTGGGGAATTTGTTAAGGTTCGCTGAAAGTAAAAAAAATTTGGAGGTAAAGAAGATGGCAGAGGAATTAAAAAAGCGCAGTGAGGTTGCGAAGGAAACAACATGGGCAACTGAGGATCTGTATGCGAGCGATGAATTGTGGGAGGAGGATTTTGCCAGGGCGCAGGAGATGATTGAGATTGCAAAACAGTACCAGGGGCATCTTGGGGATTCGGCGGAGGTTTTGTATTCCTATCTGATGGAGGAGGAACGGCAGTCGGTTGTGCTTGATTCCCTCTCAAATTATGCGTCGCGCAAGCATGATGAGGATACGGCCGAACCTAAATACCAGGCAATGCGTTCCAAGCTGATGTCATTTTACACGAAACTTGGCACGGCATATGCGTTTGCGGAGCCCGAGCTCGTGGAAATTCCGGAGGAAACTTACCAGGAATTTTACAGGCAGAAACCGGAGTTAGAGAAATATAGACGCTATATCGGAAAAATTCTGCGCAAAAAACCGCACACGCTCTCAAAGAGGGAGGAAGAGCTTGTTGCGGCGGCATCCGAGGCGCTTGATGTGGCATCGGAAACATTTTCGGTGCTGAATGACGCTGATCTTAAATTCCCTGTAATCCCGGATGGGGAAGGCGGCGAGGTTCGGATTACGCACGGGAATTATACTAGATTTTTGGAGAGCAAAAACCGCGAGGTAAGGAAGGCAGCGTTTGAGGCGGTGTACTCGGTCTATGACCAGTTTAAAAATACTTCTGCAAGCCTGCTTTACGGTCAGGTGAAGAAGCTGATGTTTTATGCGCAGCAGTTTCATTACAATTCAACTATGGAGCAGGCGCTGTTTAATAACGAGATTCCGGTTGCCGTGTACAAAAATCTGATTGAGACCGTGCACGCAAATATGGATAAGATGTACCGCTATGTCGCCCTGCGGAAGAAGCTTTTGGGCGTTGATGAGCTGCATATGTACGATGTCTATACACCGATTGTAAGTGGTGTTGATATGAAAATCCCGTTTGACGAGGCAAAAAAGATTGTCTATGAGGCACTTGCCCCGATGGGGGAGGAGTACCGTGCACTGATAAAAGAGGGATTTGAGAAGCGCTGGATTGATGTGTATGAGAATGAGGGAAAGCGCAGTGGGGCTTACTCTGCGGGGGCGATGGTTCATCCGTATGTGCTCCTTAATTACTCGGGGACGCTTGACAGCGTATTTACCCTTGCGCACGAGATGGGGCATGCGCTTCATTCCTGGTATTCGAACCACAGGCAGTCAGCTCTGTATTCGAGATACCGGATTTTTGTGGCTGAGGTGGCATCCACCTGCAATGAGGCGCTCCTGATGCATTACCTTCTCGAGAAGACAACGGATAAGAAAGAGCGTGCATATCTGATTAACCATGCCCTCGAGGAGTTTAAAGGCACCCTCTACCGCCAGGCGATGTTTGCGGAATTTGAAATGATGATTAACGAGATGGCGGAGCGTGGAGAAGTTCTTACTGCGGATGTGTTAAGCAGGAAGTATCATGATCTTCTGGCGCTGTACTTTGGCAAGGAGATGGTGCTTGACCCGCAGATTGACCTGGAATGGGCGCGCATTCCGCATTTTTACTATGACTTCTATGTGTACCAGTATGCAACCGGTTATTCCGCGGCGACCGCCCTCTCGGCGAAGATTCTCGCCGAAGGGGAGAGCGCGGTAAAGGATTATATTAAATTCCTAAGCGGCGGCTGTTCCACTGATCCGATTTCACTCCTAAAGATTGCCGGGGTGGACATGAGCACGTCAAAACCGATTGAGCAGGCGCTTTCGGTATTTGCAGGATATCTTGATGAGATGGAGGAACTGGTAAAGGAACTGTAAATTATTTTGTAGCTTTTACAGTTACAGTACATTTCTTTTTAATGCCTCCGGAACTTTTTGCGGTGATGGTTGCCTTGCCTGCCGAAACCGCAGTAAGTTTACCGGAGGCGTTTACTTTGCAGACGGAGGGTTTGGAACTGCTGTATTTTACTTTGTCCGTCGTGTTAATGGGTTTCAGTGTCGGGACGAGGAGGAAAGTATCCCCGACCGTCATTGTTTTCTTTGAAACATTTAGTTCGAGGGAGGTAGCAGGAACCGTGCGGATGTTGATTGTCTGCACAGTTTTGTTACCGCGGTGGTCGGAGGCGTAAATTGTGTAGATACCCTCATCTTCCACCGAGAAGGCACACAATCCATCCAACAGCGTGAGCACCGTACCGTGGCTGCCGGAGCGGAAATATTCCGTATCCCGCTCCCCGGCGGCGCATTTTACTGTTTTTACGCCGCTTTGCGTATCGGAAACGTTGACCGTGACCGTAAAGGTCTTGCGGTCGTAGGAAACATCATAGTCGGGGAGGATTTTCGGCGCTGCCACATCGTCAGCAAGGTGGTAGATAATGGCGCGCTCATTGCCTGCATAGTCGCTGACATAAAAGGTGTAATCGCCAGCTTTGGCGAGGGAGATTGTGTCGCCGGGGGCTATTGTGGTGTCGGTTGTGCCACGGCGGAAGGAGCTGAGTTCCCGGATGCCGAATGCATAGCAGATCGTGCGGATACCGGAACCGCCCTGGTCTTTTGCTGAGACGGTAAGGGTCAGGCGGTTTTCTGAGAATCCGGGTGTAAAGGAGAGCACCGGGGCGGTGTAATCGTGTTTTAGCGAGGCGGCGGAGAGCAGTGCCGCACAGGCATCCGGAATACCGGCATGTTTTACTTTGCCGTCAAGTGAGGCGACCGGTTTCAGTGTTTCTGTAATAATCTCCTTGATATTTGAAGGGTACAGGTTATCACCGTAGGAATAAAGCAGGGCGGCAACGCCCGACACATGGGGGGCAGCCATGGAGGAGCCGGAAAGCGAAACATATCCTCCGACGCAGGTGCTGTAGATATGGATGCCCGGCGCTGCCAGATCGACGGTCTGGGTGCCGTAGTTGGATTTTTTTGACATATTGCCGCTCGCGTCGATAAAAGTGACGGAGAGGACATTATCAAACCCGTAATTGGCAGGGTAGACCGGGGCGCTGTTATTGTTTGTGCCGGAATTGCCCGCAGCGCAGACAAAGAGCATGTCGGACTGGCGGATTGCTTCCTCAAGGGCGGTATTCGCCTTTTCCGTGCCCCAGCTAATATTGCAGATATCGGCATCCATTGCGGTTGCATAGCGGATGGCTCTCACGGCGTTTGCGATTGTGCCGGAACCTTTTGAGCCGCCGTGGATCTTTAACGGCATGATTTTTATATTGGCGCAGGAAGCGACCCCGGCAATGCCGATGGTATTGTCCTTAACCGCGGCGATAATGCCCGCGACATGGGTTCCGTGGTCGTCGTTGTCCGAAGCGAGCGTGTGGATGCCGTCCGTGTCATAGTGGCAGACGGTGTTGTCCCCGTTATAAAAATCCCATCCCGACGTGTCGTCGATAAAACCGTTGTTGTCGTTATCTATGTTATCACCGGGGATTTCTCCTGGGTTGACCCAGATATTTGCGGCAAGGTCGGGGTGGTTTATATCAATTCCGGTATCGATTACTGCAACCACGACTTCGCGCGGGGAGGAGAGCATACTCGAATAAAAAGCCCAGGCTTCCGGGATGTTCATGTCGATATCCGAGGTGCTTAGAACTGTCGAGGTATTCATATCGGCTATGTAGCTGTAGGAGCCGTCGTTGTTAAGTCCCCACTGCGCATCGGAGTAAGCGTCCTGGGAGATGCCGAGCGCGGTGACGGGCGCGTCGTAGTCGGCGGCGGCGACCGCGGAATCCTCGCGCAGATAAGAGAGCCAGAGCGGGGCGCTTTTCGCTTCGACGCGCAGTAGGGCAGCCCCGTTTTCATGCCAGAGAAGGGAATCTTTCGGCATAAGTGAGAGAACTGATCTTTGCCGGTTTATGTCCGATTCCGGACAAAACAAAAGGATGATATCGGAGCTTTCGCTGTTAGCCAGTCCGGTTACTGGGAGGGCAAAAAATAAGGATGGCAGCAGAATAACTGCTGCCATAAGACCGGTTCGGTTAAAGTACTTTTTTTTCATTAAATACCGCCTTTCCATAGGGAAATCAGTGGGAAACATGCTTTGGTTAATATTTATCAGCAATAGGAATTGAACATCATACCGCTGTATATCGATGTCAGATAAGGGTTTGTAAAGCCCGGTCTTGACGTGTTCGGGTAGGTGACAACCACCTTATCCACGTAATCCATCGGGTTCAGCGCGATGTCCGACATTTTGTGGGACAGCTTTGCGAACAGTCCGTCCGGCTCCTCGAAAAGTGCTTTAAGATGCTGCATTGTTTCTGGTTTTTTCATTGTTTCCGGGTCGATGGAAAGTGTGAAATCCTCGTTGCGCCGGATGCCGCAGCGATTTAGCTCCTCAATATCTGTGGAAAGGATGTGGGTCAGGTCGTTTTGAAGTCGCGCGGAGCGCCGGTTTCTTGTAAGTCCTGTGCGCGTAAGTGTAAGGAGCGCGTTGTAGCTTTTAAGGAAGTCCCCCAGTTCGCTGATCGCCTGTTCCCCCGCTGTTTCCGGGCTGATTTTTACTTCTTTTTTCGAAGCTTTTTTCAGCGTGAGGGAAATATTGCGGTCTATTATAATATTGTTGCGCGGGTTTGTGTATTCCCTGCCGTTTACAAGAAACTTTGCGTTCGCCGGTTTCTGTGATATTTTATCCAGACCGAAATAATCAACCAGACCGACCGGCGAGGACATATCCGCTTGGTTGGAATCCACAATGGTAAATGCCAGGGAGTCGCCGTCTGCAAGTCCGGTATCCTCGGAGGAGAGCACAATGCGCGAGGTGTGGTCCGCCGTATCCTCATCCACTTTCGCAATAATGTGGATGTTGGAGCGGTTGATGAAATTTGCAAGTTTGTGCATCAGGTCGCGGTTGGTGGAAACCGTGCTGACATTGTAGGAGAATTCATAGCTGTCCTCCCCTGCCTGGATGCGGAAGCGGTAAGGTGACGGCATTGGTCCTTCCGCATCGGAAGGAACCTTATGTCCGGTATTGACCTGCGGTTTTGCAAGTGATTTTACGCGGACATGGAACGGCTCGAAAAAAGAAGCGTGTTCCACGTCGATTAAGGATGCGGACACGGTTTCCTCATCGGAGGAATGGGCGGAGTTGATAACAGTCGGGCGCTCGAAAGCCTTCCCGAGTTCCACCAGGGTATCCGCAAGTGCAAGCGAAGCGTCCTTTAAGGAAAGAGTGAATAGTTGTTTTTCCCTCGTAAGATTAACTTTATAGTAAGCGGAATGCCGGTTCATACTCTGAATCCTGCTGTAGACCGCTCTTAATTCATTCGGCTTGTGGACGGAACGTGTGCGCGCCGAAAAATTCGAGGAATATTCAGTTAAAAAATGATTATACGCCTGAATCATGGCAGCCTCCTGTTATATGATGCCAAAAGTGGCACACTTACCTATTTTTTATATAATAACACGGAAAGGGCATAATGTAAAGACGGAAAAACCAATATGGTTTTTTTATTTTATTTTGTCGGCTTTTGGATGCTGTCAGAGGAAATTATATCCTGTGCTGTTATCTCAGCTTGTCAGATGGGGCTAAAGCTGCCAAAAATGGCTTGATTTTGAGCATAAATTACGTTATACTGGAAGAAACCTGAAAATATTGCCGGGGAGTGTGTCGTTTGAAGGAGAAGATTGAGCAACTAGCGAAGGAAAAATTTGAATATCAGATGCCGAAATTGTGTATTGAGCCGGAAAAGCTTATAATCAGGACGCAGGAGGGCAGCGCGCACAGGGGGACAATCCTGCTTACTAACAGTGCCGGGCGCAGGATGAAGGGGGTTGCCTACACGGACAATCTGCTTCTTGCGCTTGAGAAGGAGCAATTTGTTGGCAGGGAGGCGAGGATTCCCTTTGTTTTCCATGCTGAATATGGGAAGGCGGGGGATCATCTTGCGGGAAAGCTGTCTTTTGTGACGGATGCGGGGGAGGAAACGCTGCCGTATGAAGTGCAGATAGATTATCCGGCGCTTTCGGCAAACGGGGAGGATATCAAAGATCTTTTTCAGTTTGCAAGCCTTGCGAAAGGGGACTGGGACGCAGCGGAGAAGCTGTTTTTTGACCGCGGTTTTGAGAAGGCTATTTTCTACCATGACAGGCAGTATGAACTCTTACACAGGGTATTATCAGAAACGGGCAGGCGCGGGCAGGCGATGGAGGAATTTCTGGTTGCGACGGGAAAAAAGGTGCCGGTCAGCCTGCATTTTGACCGGACAGAACTTAGTTATGAGGCTGCGGGCTACGATTTTAAGGACAGCCTTACCCTGTCTAAGAGCGGTTGGGGCTATGTGGAGGGCATGGTATCCTGCGATGCGCCTTTTGTGCAGCTTGGAACGACACATTTTGACAGTGCGGATTTTGTGGACGGCAATCTTCTGATTGAGTTTGTGGTGGGTGTGGCGGATGCGCCGCCCGGAAGGCGGGAGGCTGTGATCCGGTTAAGTACGGGCAGGCAGGAACTGAAAGTTAATCTGGTCTGCGCGGTGCCGCACCGGAAAATGGAACAGCACAGACAGCGGCAGGCGGCGAAGAAAGCGCTGTGTGGTCTGATGCGCACCTTTCTTTCCTTCTACTGTGTGGACGGCAGCGCAAAACTTTATGCGGAAAAGCTTGAAGGCGAGCTATCCATATTGCAGGGCGCTGTGGGGGAAGCTGTAAAAGAGAATGCAGTGCGTCTTTTGCGGGTTTATTTCTGGCAGCTTTTGGGCAGGGAGGGCGCGGCAAAGGATGCGTTTGCGCTCTTAAAGGAGGAGGAACTTGCCGGGGAAGGGCGTTTGTTAGGCTTTTATTATTATTTGTCCGCCACACAGAAACAGTGGGGACAAAAAAACGGGCAGATTACGGTGGCGGATGCCGCTGAGAGGGTGCGTGGTCTTTTGTGGGAGCATCCGGGAGATGGGGGGATGTTTTGGCTTCTTTTGCTGCTAAAGGAAGATTACCGCGACCGGAGGGCGCGCTTTGAGGCAATCAGGGAATTCTGTCTGGAATATGGTTACCATGTGTTGCCGCTTGCCGAGGCGGTGCGCCTTCTGCGTGCGGATGCCACTCTTTTGTTATCGCTTTCGGACTTTGAGCTCCATGTGTTAAAGCTTGCACTTTCCTGCGGATTATTGGACGGGGAACTGACGCGCAGGATTGCATATCTGGCAGCGCGGGAGAAGGGATTTTTCCCGCTTTTTTGCCGGGTGATGAAAAAAGCCTATCAAACCAAACAGGACGATGAACTGCTCCTTTCGGTATGTACTTTGTTGATTCGGGACGGGCATATAAGGGAGCGTGATTTCCCGTGGTTTAAACATGCCATGGAACGCCAGTTAAAACTGACGGGACTTGAAGAGTTTTATATGTACTGCCGCAGTGAAGAGGAAGTGGAGCCGATACATCCGGGCATCTTTTTGTATTTTTCCCACGGGTGTAAATTGGATGACCGAAAAAAAGCGATGCTTTATGCGGAATTGATTAGAAACCGCAGGGATCATGCCCAGCTTTACCCTAAGTACCAGCGAAGTATTGAGGCTTTCGCGGCGGAGCAATTGGGTTGTGGGGCGGTGACCCCAAATCTTGCAGTAATCTACAATGAAGTATATAAGAAGCAGATGGAGGGTGAGGAGCTTCTTTCCCTGCCCAAAATTGCTTTTGTGCGCAGGCTTTGTGTAAATGTAGTTATGGATGTGCAGGATCAGACGAAGCAGGCGCAGGATACATTCCCGGAAAAAGCTGCAGATTTCCGGGAACGAGATCGGTTTGTGCATGTACAAATATATCATCCGGGTATAAATTTACCGGTTTGTCTGCCGGTGGTGGAAGGGGAGGCCAGACTTTCGGTCTATACTTCGGATGCCGAGATTTTTCTGGTGGATAAGGAAGGGTGTTTTTATCCCGCTGCCAATCTTGCGGGTACGAAACCGGGTGAAGTCAGGGTGGAAATAACCCCGCTTGTCCGCCTGGATAAGCATTTGTGGGAGAGCTATGAATGCGGCGCTTCGGATCTTTCGCTTTTGATGCACTTAAAAGAGGAGGAGAATAAATATTTAAAATATGGCAGCCAGCCACAGGAACTTAGCAGGCTTTTGTCCGGGAATATGGATGTGTCGGAGGAATTGCGGGATGATTGTATCCGTTTCCTGATGGAATACTATTATGAAAATTATGAGAGTGATCTGTTTGAGCATTATCTGAAGCAGGTGAAACTGGAAGGATTTTCCAAAAAGGAGCGCGCCCGCATCATTCATTTTTTTATCCTGCGTGGTTTTGACGGGCGCGCAGCGCAGGCACTGATGCAGTTTGGGACGGATGAAATCGAGATAAAGCGTCTTGGAAAGTTTGCGCTGCGCTATCTGGAGGCGATGGATACGCCGGCAGCGGATGCATTTTTATTGTATCTGGCACATTATATTTTTGAATGTGGCCGCTGTGACAGGGAGCTTATTTCCTATCTGTGCGGATTTTATCATGGCGCGACGGAGGCAATGTATGCGATATGGAAGAGTGCGAGGGCGCAGGAACTTGACACGGAGAGCCTTGAGGAAAGCCTGCTTGGGCAAATGTTGTTTGCACAGGGGAATGTCGGCAATGCGCAGGCAGTGTTCCTAAGCTATTACCGCTATGGCACAAACAGGAAACTAATCAGGGCATTTTTAAATTATTATGCGTATCGTTTTTTGTTAAATGACCGGGTGATTTCCGCGGAGCTTTTTGAACTTATGGAGCGGGAGGTTTCGCTTGGCGACAATGAGATTTGTACCCTGGCACTGCTGAAGCGCTACGCTCAGGAGGAGGGGCTTACGCAGCGGCAGAAGGATTTTCTGGAACACAAACTTTCTGGTATCCAAAAAAAGGGGATTATTCTCCCGTTTTTTAAGAGGTTTGAGGAGTTTATGCAGTTTGAGGAGGATCTCTATGATAAAACCTTTGTGGAATATCATACCGACCCGTCGCACCATGTTGTGCTGCATTACCGGATTGGCGATGCGGGGGAGTTTTCAGAACGTGAGATGAGAAATATCTGTCACGGTATTTTTATAGCCGGTTTTGTGCTTTTCGGGGAGGAAAGCATGCAGTACTATATTACGGAGGAGTATGAAGGGCAGACGGTAATCACGGAGAGCACGGCGGTGGTTTCTGCGGATGGGACGACGCATGACGGGAAGAACCATTACGATGTGTTAAACCTGATTTTGGCTGCACATGCGATGAGGGATGACACGACCGTGATGAAACTGCTCGAGAATTATATCCGGACAGAGTACGAAGCAAAGCATCTGTTCCATATAAGGGTTTAGGGTATATGCTCTTTAGGAGAGGGGAAAACAGTGTTGGAAGATACTTATTGTTATGGACTTGACTTGAGCTGGGATACAGCGTTGCTCAGCCGATATAATACTAGGACGAAGGAACCGGAACCCGTCTGTTTTGGGAAGGATAACCAGGAACTAGCGATGCCGGTTCTTCTTTCGCGGCGTGTTTCGGATGGGGGGTGGCTTTACGGGGCGGAAGCTGCCCGCGGTGCAGCTCATGGGGAAGCTTCTGCGGCATCCGGACTTTTAAAGGGGGTGCTTGAGGGCGGGCAAATTGTGCTTTCCGAGGAAAACTTAGGTGCGGAATTTCTGATGGAAGAATATTTGCGCTATATTCTTTCCCTGATCCGTCAGTCGGGCGGGGGGAGTATAACCATGCTTGCTGTTACCCTGCCGGAAGATGCGGGCAGGGCAAAAATTCCTCTCGCGGGGATTTTTAGTCGTTTGGGGCTTGCGGGGCGTGTTTTATTTTTGTCGCATACCGAATGCTTTATGCGCTATATCGTTAATATGAAGCCGGAGCTTTGGATGAACGATACGGCGCTTTTTGCTTGCGATGGGACGCATTTTTATTATGACAGGGTTTGTTTTGCGAGGAAGCGCCAGCTGCAGCCCGTGCTGTCGGAGCGCAGGGATTTTACGCGGGAATATTACGGCGGGGGTATCTGCGGGGAGGAGGCGGAGCGCAAGTCTTACTGGTTTTACAATATGGTTATGCAGCAGCTAAGCAGCCAGCCCGTTTCTTCTGTTTTTGTGACCGGGGCGGGGTTTGCGGACGGCTGGGCGATGGATGCCTTAAAAAAACTCTGTGACGGGAGGCGGGTCTTCTACGGGCAGAATCTTTTTGCAAGGGGGGCATGTTATGCCGCCGCGATGCACAGAGCCGAGCAGGAATTTATTTTTCTTGGCGAGGATATGACGCGCGAGGATATTATGTTAAAGGCATATCATGACGCAAGGGAGCAGTATTTTGTGCTTTCTCAGGCGGGGAGTGACTACCGCGAGGTAAAAAGGACGCTGCGCTTTATTCTCGATGATACGAACGAGATTGAGTTTCTGGTTGACCATGTTATGCGCAGGGAACCACTACACGAGGTTATGATACTCGATCATCTGATGCAGCGGGAGAACAAGACTGTGCGGCTGGAACTTTCCCTGTTTTATGTTGACAGGGATACGCCGGTGGTGCAGATTCGGGATATCGGTTTTGGCAGGGAGAAAACAACTTACCGTATTTGGGAACAGGTTTTGTAGCCGTGGATATGGAAGGGAGGGGGAATATGGGAAAGGTTATCCTTTGTGTTGGGCAGGAGGCGAAGAAGCCTTATGTGTTCCGGTCAACGGGCGACCGTGTTTTTAGTATTGAGGAACTTTGCTATGTCCTTTACCAGAATGCATTTGAGGTGCAGGAGGAGCTTTATTCGGAGGAATTTGTCCGGTTTATCGGCGAGGAGTTGGGACTTGCGGCAAGGGCGGAATGTCTGCAGCGCCTGATTGACGCGCGCGCAGGGGCGAAGGATTTGATGGTTGCCTGCTTTTGCAGTGCGGATTATTACGACGCGCAGCAGATAAAAACTTTTTTGCGCGAGTATGACTCCTTTTATGAGAAAAGTCCGCTTGCGCGCCTTAAATGGAAGGCGGACAGATTGTGGCTTTCCGGTCGGGAGCATGAGGCTTTTCTTTTGTATCAGGAAATTATGCTTTCCGGGGATGTATCGGAGCTTACGGATATTGTTTATGGGGATGTCCTGCATAATGTTGGTGTGGCTAAGATGCATTCGGGCAATATTAGCCAGGCGGTTGAGTATTTCAGGGAAGCCTATGAGCGCAATAAGGCGGATGATACATTAAAGCAGTATTTTATCGCGCTTACCTTATCGGGAAATAGGGAGAGGATGGATATGGAGCTTACCGCGCTCGCGCCGCGCAGCGAAATTACCACACAGGTGGCAAAGGAGGTATATGCCGCGCGCAATATGGCGGAGCAGACGGGTGAGTATCAGGAACTTGAGAAAATTAAGAAATTGTATGAGGACGGTAAGATTGCGGAATATTACCAGTGCGCCGACGCGCTGCTCGCGCGCCTGAAAGAGAAGTACCGGGAACATACAAATACATGCGGGATGTGAAACATGAAAAACTTAAAACAGCATGTTTCCGGAAGCTGCCCCAGAGGGAGGAATGGGAGCGGAGCAGGTGGAGGAAATATGCGGAACTTAAAACAGCATGTTTCCGGAAGCTGCCCCAGAGGGAGGAATGGAAGCGGAGCAGGTGGAGGAAATATGCGGAACTTAAAACAGCATGTTTTCGGAAGCTGCCCCAGAGGGAGGAATGGGAGCGGAGCGGACATGAGTCACTCTGCTGGAGAGGGCAGGTGGAGGAAACATGCGGAACTTTAAATAGGAGGCTGCGATGGGATGGTGGAAAAGGAAGAAGAAGGAAGTCGAGCAGACAGTTGACCCTAAGGAAGCCCTGCGCCAGCTAAAACGGAGCAAGAAGGGGCTTAGCAGGGAGGAAACTGCCCAGATTGTTAGAGCTGTTATAGAACAGATAGAGGAACTTCGCAAACAGATTGCTGTTTCCCAGAAAGAATATGAGGCGGTAACCTCCTATCTGACCGATTTGCAAAAGATAGAGAGGATGACGGAGGACAAACGCCAGACAGTTAATGATGCCGCGCGCAATATCCTGAACCTGACAAAGGAGCGTGTAAAATACCAGAACAGTACCGACCGAATCCCGATGGCAAAATACCGGGCAATGGAACGGTATGAGAAAGAAATTCCGGATGTGCTAAAAGATATCTATGAAAAGGAGCAATACCGCGAGATGATATATTCCGACCTGCGCCAGCTAGAGGGGGAGCGCGGTGTAGTTGAGTATGAGCGGGAAGCAGCACAGGATAAGAAAATATTTTTAAGAAACCTGGCGTTTGGCGGCGGGTTTCTGGTCGTGCTTTTGTTTATCACTCTGTTGATTATGAATTTAGCCACCGGGGCGGATATGCTGCTGCCCCTGCTTCTGGTGCTCTGTTCCGCGGCGGGGATTACCGCATATATTGCTGTGGCTGCCGCGCAGAGCAAGAAAATTTTAAAAGAATCGGATTATAAACTAAACCGCGTAATCCAATTGACAAACAAAATCAAGATTAAACTGGTCAACTGCACGAATGCGCTTGAGTATGTCTACGAGAAATACCAGGTGGAAAGTTATCGGGAGCTCTCGGAACTCTGGGAAAAATATGTGCGCACAAAGGATGAGGAACGCCGTTACCGTAAAAGTACGGAATTGCTTGAACATTATAACCGTACATTGATGGATACTCTGTTTGGCGAGGAGGTAAAAGACGCAGAAATCTGGCTGTACCAGGCGGAAGCCCTGCTTGATGAAAAGGAGATGGTGGAAGTGCGCCACCACCTGAATATCCGCAGGCAGAAAATCAGGGAACGCCTGGAATTTAATAACGGGCAGATTGCCCTGTGTGAGGAGGAACTTTCCCAGATTGCAAAGGGGAATGATTTGGTGGCGGAGATTGCCGCGGAACACGGGATTTCATTGTAGGGAGAGCTGTAGATTAAATGAAACGAGGCTTTTAACGATAAATAGTTTTTTGGTTGGAAGGAAAATCCAGAGTCATTTCAGAGCCTTTATAGAAAATGTAATGCTTTGGATTTTTTACATAGAGGAAGGAGAAAGGGATGTTAGGAGCATTATTAAAAGATCTACGCATAACCTATCATATTAGTCGCCAAATTCTGGTAGATGGCGGTCTTTGTAGTCTTGATATGTTAAAAAAATATGAGAGTGGGCAGAAACAGCCAGAAAAGCTTTTAGGGGATGTATTGTGGCAGCGACTGGGTAAATCTATGGAGAAATTTGAGATTTTTCTGGAACAAGATGAGTATGAGCTGGCATGCATCCGCGCCCGCATACAGATGCAGATTCGGCAGGGAAAGCTTGCGTGGGCAGAGGAAATACTGTATCGGTACGAAAATATGGAGGGGACAAACAGACCGTTGCACAAACAATTTATTTGCCTTCAACGTTTGGAAATTTATAGGAGAAGGGGCAAGTCCTATGAAGAGCAGATGGATATTGTACAGGAGGGTTTGGCTTGGACAGTTTCCTGTGCTCTTTTGCCAGAAATCTTGAAAACACATCGCTTTGGTTTGCTTGAGTTGCTGTTGTTGGAACGCTATGTAATTTTGTTAGAACAAAAAAATCCTGAAGAAGCAGCACAGTGGTACAATGAGCTGGTTAGTTATCTCTTGGGAGAAAATGGAATAGAGTATGACTTTGCAGATCAGTATCGGCTGTTGCCACCAATTTTATACCACCAGGCTATGCGTGCTATGGCGGCTGGGTTCTATCAAATGGCGCTTAATAAACTTAAAGAAGGTTGCCGGATGCTTAGTGAGCGCCAAGAATTTCTTTCACTATTTATTAAAATGGAGGAATTGAAATTTGAAGTGATGGTAAAACTTGGAGAGGAAGTTCCTGCGGGGGAAACTGGGTGCTTGAATTTACTAAAGGAGATGATGGGAAAATACAATCCAGTCTGGAAACAAAACATATATCCTGATTATCCAGAACGCTCCATATACTGTGTTAATGCAACTTTGCGGGAACGTCGTTTGGTTAATGGTAAAACCATTGAGGATATGGCAGGCGATTTTGATCCACGTACTCTAAAAGCAATAGAAAATGGAAAACGGATGCCGCAGGCAGCTACAAAAAGAGCTTTGTTTCGGGAACTGGGGCTATCGACATATAAATATGGAGGTAGTTTGGTTACTAGGCGTTATTCAGACTTTAGGGATAGTGCGGATATGATAAAATACAATTATAAAGGTGAGCATAAGCAGGCAGAGCAGATTTATAATAAACTGGTTAGTGGATTAAAAAAAGATGAAATAATAAATGGGCAATTTATAGATTACTGGGGGATTTGTCTGCGTTATTCTGAAAAGAAGTTTACTGAAGAGGAATATCGGGTGGAATTATGGAAGCTGTTTAAGAAAACATTGCCGAAGTGTGAGAATATTAATGCGGATTGTGTTTTGACAGAATATGAACGGGATATTGTAAAAAATCTTTCTTGGAATGTGAAAATAGAGGATGCCAGAAACCTTGAGAAAGTCCTTGATACACAGTATCTAAAATTCTGCAATGATGATGTATTGGTTTGTTTTTTTCCGGAATATTATATGGCAATTGCCCGTTGTCTTGGGCGAATTAGCCGACTCAAGGACGATTATAAAAAGGCGGAAGATATACTTGAAAATGTGTTATCACAGTGTTGTTTTCTACAGGAGGATTTTCGCTTAGGAAGTCTTTTTATACAAAATTTCTATTTAACAGAAGATATTAAGAAAGCGCAGGGAATTCCTGCGCACAGTGATGATATGTGTTTTATAGAAATACAATATTCATATGCAATCAATAAACTATATTTACAAGATGATCGCTATATATGTTTTATTGAGCGTTATCTAGAGAAATATTATAATGATAAAACTCAGGTACTGAAGGGGTTACTTTGAAATAAACAATTACCTTGTTATAATTTTATGTCCTGGGTATTGTTTCTTCTTTGTATGGTTCAAGATCCGTTTCGTCATCGTTGGCGGAATATTTTGATACTATACCTTTCTCTAGAATAGAGGGTATGGTTGTTGTTATGGTAACAGTGAGAAGAAGTATGACAAGAATACGTTGTGTTACTTTTTTTAAAGTTTTCATATTAGTTCATCCTCCAATCTTAATTTTCAAGTGAGTCAAATTTCTAATGTTGCGAATCAAATATACAAAAAAGAAATCCTTCTGTCAAGCAAAAATGGGTCCTTCAATAAAAAAAAATCAGGAACCCATTTTTGTTTGTGTTGGAGGAAAGCTATAAGTATAATTGGTATAAGCTGTAAGATAAAAGATATGAATGCAAATTATTTTTTATATTTTGCTTTATTCTTTAGTATCAAGCAGTTAAAACCGTTGTACTTTTCATAGGAGGCTGCAGCACCTAAGAAAAATCATTAGTTAGTTGCATAAAAATTTTGGTTTGCTATTAACAATTATAAAGGCTTGACGAAGCCGATAATCGAGGGGGGTAAGTGGAGAGCAGTTAAAATGGTATGATAAAATAGTGCAAAAGATTGTTGAAGAGTGTTTTTTAGAAGTCGGGTTAAAATACAGGAAAGCGAAGGCGTAAGAAAAAGAAGGAGGAGCAATTTTCTTAAGGTCAATGTTTGTATAGGGTATAAATAACTATAATTTCTTACTTATTGAATATGAATCATCAGATGAGGATGTTGTAACAGTGTGGAATGGCATGATTAGAGCAGAAGGAAAGGGTATTGCAACAGTATTTGTATCATATAATGATTATAATACTAGTTTTTCTGTGACAGTTGAAGATGAAGTGGATATTGAGAAACTAGAAAAAGAATTTTTACAATATGCGGGGGTGAATTTGTCGGATAATAGTTCATATGAGAAAACGTTAGCTGATATAACAAATCAGCTTTCGGGAGTTACCCATATAAGAAGTGCACAAGATATTTTGAATAAAGCGATAGCGATGAAAAACATAGAGTGGACACCTACTCAGAAACTAGAGGGTTGGGATCATAAGGTTGAGTTTCCAAAGGGTGTTCAGGTAAAGGGGATTCCATATTCGCAGGATAAGCAAGTGGATGATATAGAGTTCCCAAAGGCATTATTGAAAAATGATTTTTATTCGGGGGGAGCAAGTGCAAATGATGGTACTTTTTGTCCAAAATATGGAGTGGATTGTTCCCGGTATGTAAGTTACGCATTAGGAATTGATGCTAGAACAACACAAGGTATGTTGAGTGATTTGCGCAATGGGACAGGCGAGATTTCGAAAGTTGGAACATATAATGTAAGTTCACCACGCCAGGCGGATCTTTTGGCAGCTTATTCTCTAGCAGATGAGGGGGATGCGTTAGTTCATCAGGGTCATGCAATGCTTGTTGTGTATAATGATAAAAATGCAAAAGAAATTACTGTATATGAAACCCAGATAAAGCTTCCGATTATGTCAACATATTCATATTCTTATTTGGCAGGTAAAGATTATCTACCATTTGAAGTAAAGTGATTTTGGGTTAACTTTTAATACCCAGGCAGGAATTTTTCTTGTCTGGGTTAATTCAAATATATTTATAGTAAGAGGAAAACAGGAATAGTGGTAATATATTAAATAGTTTTAGGAGGGGATAGTTTGAAATTTTCTGAATACAGAATGTTAAATTGCGTGGCAACCGGTATTATATGTGCATTTATGCTGTCCGGATGTGGCGGATATGGAAAAGGGGGAGTATCCGGGGAAGGGATTACGGCATCACCCGCGCCAACGTCAGGGGCAGAAGATGTAACGGTGCCAGAACTTACGCCGGGAGTGGAAACAGCTTCTTCCTTAACTCCAACCGCAGTGCCGGGGCAAAGTCAAGAAGTAAGCAGCGCTCCTGAATTGGATCAATATCAGGATTGTCCGGTTTTTTCACCTTGTGATGGGGTCAGCGTTTATTTTGTGGAGGATGGGAAGAAGCAGGTGGTGGTACGGGCGGGGGAAAAAGAAGCATTATTCGACTGGGAATATGACTTGGGTTTTGGGGAACCAATATTCTATCATGTGGAAAAAAATGGAAATAACTTGCTTTATCTTGCTCTTCCGACGGAAGGATGTGCGGACAAAATACCTGTAAGTTCCAGGGAAATTTGTGGTGAATATCATGTGGTTCGTCTTGGTGGAACGGGGAATGTGCAGCTTGAAGAGGTTTTCTTGGCGGAGGATGAGGCAAGAGAAGATTTTTGGATGGAGTGGGAAGAAAATGAAAATGGGGGATATCCAGTTTTACACAGCGGTATCGACCGGGGAATGAATACACCATCCTATGCGTATCCGGCTTTGTATAATATGGAGCAGGAACATTATGAACTTATCAAAGAAGAAAGCTTGCATATAACTGACCGGATGTTAGCATACCGGCGGGTCGGGGTTCGTGCAGGGGATGATGTGGTATGGCTTGGGGCTATGTTTGATGACCTTTTGGTAAAAGATGAATCGAGAATGAATTCCAAAAGCAGTGTTGGGAGAGGTTGTTTTGTGCCGGATGCCGTGGCGGCATATGGGGAAGAGTGGTTTGGAAAATGGCGGCAATCAGGGGAGTTACTGATGCTTGCCCCGGATGCTTTGCTTGATCTGGATGGGGATGGTATAAATGAGAGGATCTCATTGCGCGTGGAAGCGGGGAATAAAACCGGGACATTAAGTGTCACAACATCGAGGGGTGAATGTATTTCGACCGTGGTTGGCGATGACGGGGTGCAATGTGATTTCCGTCCTTTTGCGGTAAGCCTTGATGGGAGCACAGTGCAGCTAGTAGTGGAACAGAGCAATGGAATATTGGATGTTCTTGCTTTTTACTGTTATGAGGGGGAAGAATTAAAATCCATTGGAACGGTAGTTTGTCATGACTATAAATATGCGGTAACGGGCAGGGCAGAGGATGGGGGATTGAAATTTTCTGCGAAGGATCTTTCGGGTGGGATACGGCTTGGGGATTTTGCAGTGATGAAAGACTATGTATATGAGGATCAGCAGATAAAGGAAGTGGTGCCGGAATTTTATGATATCCTGGATGGAGGAGATTATTTTATCTACCCTAAGATGGATATTACAGTTTCTAAAAATATGGATGGGGCTGGCGGGATTATTTTTAGAAAAGGAAGCCGTGTGCGCCGAATACAGTGCAGTGAACTTGAATTGTTTCCGCCGGAAGAAAAAGCGGAAAACTGGGGATGGGTGTTGTTGGAGAACATGGATACCGGGGAGTTCGGGTGGTATCAGGTGGCTTCCGCCCTAGAATGCTTTCTGCCGGATGGGAAAATAGTGGATTGTGGGGAAGTGTTTGATGGAATAAAGATGGCAAATTAAGTGGTTGGATTAAATAGGGGGTATGACAGGATGAAAATTCCCCCTTGACAATTCAGGGAAGATTGCTTAATATAATAGCATATTAAATCCGCAGATATGAAAAATGTAGTGCGAAAGAGGAGTACACCGCGCTTACTGGCAGAGAGGATGGCACCAGGCTGAAAGGCCGTCTCAGGAAAACGGTGGAAGGTAGCTTTCAAACAGAGCATCCGAGCGGAAATTCCGGGTAGGGTGCTACGGGAAGTCCCGTTACAGACAAGAGCTTTCTATATTTAGCCTGCGAAGCGTGTAAGAGGCAGCATTTTGCTGTGAATTAAGGTGGTACCACGGTCCTCCGTCCTTATGTGACGGAGGATTTTTTTATGCACACGGGCGAAAAAAGGAAATATGTGTCCGGCGCGCGAACTCGATTGCACAGACCCTTGCAGAGGAAATAACTGCTAAAACAGCATACAGACCGCGCAGAAGTAGCGAAGATAACCCTTTCCTACCCCATCGCACAGCTCTGTATGGGGAAGTATACAAAAACAGCGGCACACAGGGACTACAGCAGGGGAGAAATTTCGGGGAGCGGTTTATCGCTTGCAAATTGGCTGTTTGAGTGGGGGAGATATAAGATACAGTGACACCCCTTATGGCAGCATTAAGCGTTTGTGGCGGGCAGGAAAGAGCGGGTTTTAAATGGATTATGTCTGATGAATCAGGAAAGGAAAGGTATCAATATGCAGAAGGAACTTGCAAAAAATTATGATCCTAAGGAGATTGAAGACCGGCTGTATGAAAAATGGGAAAGCAAAAAATATTTTCATGCGGAGCCGGACGAAACAAAGGAGCCGTTTACCATTGTGATTCCGCCGCCAAATATTACGGGGCAGCTTCATATGGGGCATGCGCTCGATAATACGATGCAGGATATCCTGGCGCGTTTTAAGAGGATGCAGGGCTACAACACCCTTTGGCAGCCAGGGACGGACCATGCGAGCATCGCAACGGAAGTCAAGATTATCGAGCATCTGAAAAAAGAGGGCATCGACAAAAAGGAACTCGGGCGCGAGGGCTTTTTAAAGCGCGCGTGGGAGTGGAAGGAAGAGTACGGCGGACGCATTGTTAAACAGCTAAAAAAAATGGGCTCTTCCTGTGACTGGGACAGGGAGCGCTTCACGATGGATGAGGGCTGTTCGGAGGCGGTTGAGGAAGTATTTTGCAAAATGCATCGCAATGGTCTGATTTATAAGGGTTCCCGCATTATTAACTGGTGCCCGGTCTGCAAGACTTCGATTTCGGACGCGGAGGTAAATTACGAGGAACAGTCAGGTCATTTCTGGCACATCAAATATCCGGTGGTCGGAACAGAAGAATTCCTTGAATTCGCAACAACCCGTCCGGAAACAATGCTTGGCGATACGGCGGTGGCGGTGCATCCGGAGGATGAGCGCTATGCACATCTGGTAGGAAAGACGGTGAAGGTTCCGTTTGTTGACCGCGAGATTCCGATTGTTGCGGATGCCTATGTAGAGAAGGATTTCGGAACGGGAGTGGTGAAGATTACGCCGGCGCACGACCCGAACGATTTTGAGGTCGGAAAGCGCCATAACCTGCCGGAAATCAATATTATGAATGATGATGCAACCATCAACAAAAATGGCGGGAAATTCGCAGGGCTGGATCGCTATGAAGCGAGAAGGCAGATTGTGAAGGAGCTTGATAAGATGGGGCTTTTAGTCCGCATCGAGGATTACACCCACAATGTCGGCACGCACGATAGATGCGGCACAACGGTCGAGCCGCTTATCAAGCCGCAGTGGTTTGTGAAGATGGACGAACTGATTAAACCTGCGGTTTCGGCGGTAAAAAATAAGGAAGTAACGCTGATTCCGGAGCGCATGGAGAAGATTTACTATAACTGGACGGATAATATCAAGGACTGGTGTATTTCCAGACAGCTCTGGTGGGGACACCGCATCCCGGCGTACTACTGTGATGACTGTGGCGAGATCACGGTGGCAAAGACAGAGAATGCGCCTAAAGTTTGCCCGAAATGTGGCAGTGCGCATATCAGACAGGATGAGGATACACTTGACACCTGGTTTTCTTCCGCGCTGTGGCCTTTCTCGACTCTTGGCTGGCCAAAGCAGACGAAGGAGCTTAAATATTTCTACCCGACAAGTGTACTTGTAACGGGGTATGATATTATTTTCTTCTGGGTTATCCGCATGATTTTTTCCGGCTATGAGCAGATGGGTGAAAAGCCGTTTCAGACCGTGCTCTTCCATGGCCTGGTGCGCGACTCGCAGGGCAGGAAGATGAGCAAATCCTTAGGCAACGGCATCGACCCGCTCGAGGTAATTGACAAGTACGGTGCGGACGCGCTGCGCTTTACATTGATTACCGGGAACGCGCCGGGAAATGATATGCGCTTTTACTGGGAAAGGGTGGAGGCGAGCCGGAATTTTGCCAACAAGGTATGGAATGCTTCGCGCTTTATTATGATGAATATGGCGCAGATGAAGGAGCAGGGGCTTGATGCGGCGGTTGCCTTTGTTGGGGAGGAGGCACTTACTGATGCGGACCGCTGGATTCTGTCGAAGGCAAATGATCTGGTGCGCGATGTGACGGACAATCTGGAGCGCTTTGAGATGGGAATCGCGGCGGATAAGATATACAATTTTATCTGGGAAGAGTTCTGTGACTGGTATATCGAGATGGTAAAGCCGCGCCTGTACGGGGACGATGCTGCGACAAAAACAGCGGCGATCTATACGCTTCGCTGTGTGCTTACAACGGCGCTTAAACTTTTGCACCCGTATATGCCGTTTGTGACGGAGGAGATATTCTGCACACTGAAGGAAGCGGAGGGAACACTTGCAGAAAATGAATCCATCATGATTTCGGCATGGCCGAAATATGATGCGGGGCGGCATTTTGCGGATGAGGAGGAAGCGGTTGAACTGATGAAGGAAGCGGTGAAGGCCATCCGCAACGTGCGCACCGAAATGAATGTGCCGCCATCCCGCAAGGCAGCCGTATATATTGTTTCTGAGAGTGAGAAGGTGAGGAATATTTTTGCGGCGGGCAGGGTATTTTTCGCGCCGCTTGCCTATGCGGGCGAGGTGAAGATAATGGCGCAGCGGGAAGGGATTGATAATGATGCGGTTTCGGCGGTTATCAATCAGGCAGCGATCTATATGCCGTTTTCTGATCTTGTGGATATCGCAAAAGAAACCGAGCGCCTCACAAAGGAGAAAAACCGGCTTGAGGGCGAGATTAAGCGCGCGAGAGGAATGCTTGCAAACCCGAATTTCGTGAACAAGGCACCGGAGAAGAAACTGGCGGAGGAGAGGGAAAAGCTTGCTAAGTACACAGATATGCTTGCGCAGGTGACGGAGCGTCTTACGCATTTTACAAAGTAAATAGTTAAAAAAGCCCCCTCTTTTATCTTGGGATGAACTGACCCTCAAACGTTAGACCAAAAATCTAACGTTTGGAGGTCGGTTTATTTTATGGCTAAATATAGCTTTGAGTTAAAGAAACTGGTAGTAGAGGCATATCTGCGGGGATTATCCTGTATGGGCGACAAATTGTTAAATCAAAATAAAATTAAAAAAATATTAATAAACAGTGGAAATTCCGGGCGTGTTGTAGTAAAATAAAATTAACAATTTGCTTTGCTGTAAAAGGAAAGGCGGGGGATAAATATGATGAGTTCGGAAATGGTAGAGTGGATAGAGAATGGTTCGAAAGTGATGATGAGTGAGAATTTGATGACGGCAGAGTTGTACTTATGCCCACCGCCGGACAATATGAAGTATGATGTGGACACAATTATACAGGTACTTGCCAAAAACGGGGTGAGGAGGGGCATCCGCGAGGAGAGAGTTAAAAAGATGCTCGAGGATGAGATTTATTTTGCCAAGGTGGTTGTGGCGTTTGGGCAGCCGCCGGAGGAGGGGCAGGAAGGACGTTTTGAGTTTTTATTTGACGTGGAAACAAACAAGAAGCCGAAAGTCCTGCCCGACGGTTCGGTTGATTACCGGACGATGACAAATATCCCGACGGTGAAGGAGGGAGCGATTATTGCCCGTTACATACCTGCGACACAGGGGAAGAACGGATGGGATCTGACCGGGCGGATTGTCGAGGCGAAAAACGGCAGGGATCTGCCGGAGATCAAGGGCAAGGGTTTTTGTACCTCGGAGGACAAGCGTACCTATATGGCGACGATCAGCGGCAGGATCGAGATGGAGAACAACCGGATCACGATCAAGAATTTCCTTGAGATCAATGAGGATGTAGATGTGCTGACCGGCGATATCGATTTTGACGGGGATGTCCTTGTACATGGAAGTGTGGTCAGCGGCAGAAAAATCCATGCGGGAGGGACTCTTACGGTACAGGGGGCGGTTGAGGGCTGCGAACTTTATGCGGGAAAAGATATCGTGCTTACCTGCGGGATGCAGGGCGGTGGGAGGGGAATTGTTTCCTGCAAGGGTTCGGTTTCCGGCAAGTTCTTTGAGCAGACCAAGATTATTGCGGGGAAGAATGTGAATGCGAACTCCGTTTTGAGCTGTTTTGTGGAGGCGGGGGAGGATATTGTTGTGGCTGGCAGGCACGGCGTGATACTCGGAGGTATTGTTTACGCCGGGCGGATGCTTGAGGCAACGACAGTCGGCAATGTCGCCGAGGTGCAGTCCGAGTTGATTGCGGGCAAGGCTGACGAGCTAGAGCGGACACTGCAAAAGCTTGAGGTGGATTACAAGGAATTGTCCGACCAGCTCGAGAAGACAAAGCAGGTGCTCACGCTTTTGCAGGTGCCTAAGGATCCTAAGCAGGAACCCCGCCAGAACCAGGAGCGGCGCATGCAGGTGACGCGTTTTAAGATTTCGCTTGACAGCCAGATGAACGAGAATCTACAGAAGCGCCAGAGGCTGCTTGAGAAGCTCGAGCTTGCGCGGGAGGCAAAGATTGTTATCCGGCAATGTGCCTATCCCGGCACGCGTGTGCGCATGAACGGCGTGCAGTACCAGTTCAAGGAAGTGCTAAACGGTGTGACGCTCAAAAAGAAGGATAATGAAATACGACTTTATTCGAATTAGGGCTGCTGGGATATAATAAAAAATGACGGTATTGTTACTTTTTAAGGAAATCGGTCGGGAAATATGAAATTTGCCCGGCCGATTTTTGTGCAAAGACTTGATTTTTTATGGGAAAAACGGTATATTTATAAAATGTATTTGTAAGAGTGTGGGGATTGCCTGTATATTGTCTGGCAGAGGAAAGGATGGGCGATATGATAAATTTTGAGAAAGAACTGGCGGCTTACCAGCCGAGCCTGGAGGTCGATGAGGCGGAGGAAGCAATATATAATAACGACCTGACGGATATTTCTGATATTCTGGATAAGATATTAAAAGACAGGAAGAACCAGGCGGCGGACTGAAAAAAAGATAAGGAAATGGGGAAAAAACATGATTTGTCCACGTTGCGGCAATCCGACCAGGGAAACGCTTACATACTGTGCTTCCTGCGGGGCGGAGCTGACGGTATACCGGAAGATAATCAAAACTTCAAATATATACTATAACAGAGGGCTTGCCCGCGCGAATGTGCGTGATCTTAGCGGGGCAGTCCAGATGCTGAAAAAAAGTCTTGAGATGAACAAGCGCAATACAAGGGCGAGGAATTTGCTGGGGCTTGTCTATTTTGAGATGGGGGAAACGGTGGCGGCTTTAGGTGAGTGGGTGGTCAGCAAGTATTTCCAGCCGGAGAATAACTGTGCGGATGATTATATGGAGCGCATTCAGGGAAGCCCTGCAAAGTTTGACGCGATGAACCAGGCGATAAAGAAATATAATATTGCGCTTGAGGCGGCGAAACAGGGCGGGGATGATATGGCGATCCTCCAGTTGAAAAAGGTGGTCAGCCTGCATCCAAATTTTATCCGGGCAAGGCAGCTTCTGGCGCTTTTGTATCTTCATACCGGACAGAAGGAGAGAGCGAAAAAACATCTGTTATACGCGGCGCAGATCGATGTGGCAAATACTACTACATTGCGCTACTTAAAGGAAGTCAGTGCGCCCGCCACAGCCCAGAAGGAAGCGGGGCAGACGGGTGAGAATGAGCTTGCCATAGAGAATACGGGCGATGGGATGCGGCTTTCCACTGCGGGGAACTACAGCGAGGATAAACCGAATGTTATGGCATGGATTACGCTGGTGGTAGGGACGATTATGGGGGTTTTGGTAACATTTATTTTGATTGTTCCGACCGCGCAGAAAAATATCCGCGCCGAGTTTGAGAAAAACCAGCTTGACTACAGCAGTGAACTGCGCATTAAGGAGGCGGCGGTCACGTCGCTTGAGAAGGAAGCCGAGCTTTGGAAGGGGAAGTACGAGGAAGTTTCAAAACAGCTCTCGGAGGTTGTGATACCGGAGTATGATACCGGGATGTATGATGATTTGTTCCTTGCTGTGCAGGCTTATCTGGCGGTGGCGGCGAAGGAGGAGCCGACAGATGCAGAACTTATCGATCTTGCAGGAGAGTTGGTGAAACTTGATATCGCCCGGATGGAGAATGCGGATGCGAAGAAGCTGGTTGAAAAGATGCAGGGGGAAATATTTGGGCGTGCTGCGGAACCTGCCTACGCGCTTGGGCGGCAGGCGCATGATGACGGCGATTATGAGCAGGCGGCGGTATATTTGCAGGCAGCTTGTGATTATGGGCTGCGGAGCGATTCCTGTTACTACTATCTTGGAAAATCTTACCAGTTGATGGAGGCAAACGAGCAGGCAGCAGAATATTATCGGCGGCTTTTGGCGGAGTTCCCTTCCTCATCCCTTGCCAGCTATACAAGGACAAGGCTTGGGGAAATGGGATTTGAGGAATAGGGGATATATCGCGGATTGAAAAGAGTAATCTGAAAGGACACAGGGAAAAGAAAATAAGGCACCACAGGAAGAGAGGACGGCATCATGTCGGCCTCTTTTCTTTTCATTCGACATAATCGAACATATTATTTTCTGTAGAAAGGGGTATTGTTATGGAGCGTGTGTTAAAGGGACGGACAGCAGGGTATGAGCTTTGTGGGAATGTGTTGGTTATAGTGCCGTTTAAGGAGCTTGACCATTGCTGTGCGGTGGATGTGAGGGAGGAGGCGGATTCCCTTATTGAAAAGAGCGGCGCACTGCATCTTCTTTTTGATTTTTCGGAAATCAGTTTTATGGACAGTTCGGGTATCGGGGTGGTTATGGGAAGGTATAAGAAGGTGATTTTTCAGGGGGGTAATATCGCGTGCTGCGGGGTCGGGGCGGAAATTGACCGGATTTTGACTTTGTCGGGGCTGTACCGGATTATGCCGCGTTTTGAGGAGCGGCGGGAGGCGGTTCTTGCTCTGAGTGGGAGAAATGCAGGCAAGCAGACAGAGGGAAAGGATGTTTGTGGGGAGGCGGATGCTTTATAGTGGTGTTACCCCTTGGTGGGCTGCGCTTTTAAAGTGAAAAGGGAGAGATAAAAGGAGGATGAGAAAATGGAGCAGGTTCAGGGCGTAATCAGTGTTGCGGGAAGAAGACAGGTACTAAAGCCAGAGGAATGTTACAGCGGTTTTAAGTGCGCTGTTAAGGAGGAGGATGGACTGGGCTGTGAGGCAGGGGAGAACTGTGTATGTTTGCAGTTTGCCGCGCATTCAAAAAATGAGAGTTTTGCGCGCATGGTTGCGGCGGCATATGTAGCGCAGCTTAACCCGACGCTTGAAGAACTCGCGGATATTAAGACCGCAGTGTCGGAGGCGGTGACGAATGCGGTGATTCACGGTTATGGGGATGGGGATGGAGTGATTTGTATGCGCTTTGATATTGCGGGAAGTGAAATATGTATTGAGGTTGAGGATTGGGGGATGGGTATAGCGGATATAATGGCGGCGATGGAGCCGATGTATACGACAAGGCCGGATATGGAGCGCTCCGGTATGGGATTTGCTTTTATGGAAGCTTTTATGGATGAGCTTGAGGTGCATTCGCTGAAGAATTGCGGTACATTTGTGCGTATGCGCAAGAAAATCGGCGGGGGAGCGTCGGCTTTGGAGGGTGAAAGTCCGGCATAGTAAGATAAGGAGGCTGCCTGTGGATCAGAGTTTGTTGCTGATGCGGTGTAAACAGGGGGATAAAGCGGCGAGGGAACAGATGATTACGGAGAATATCGGGCTGGTGTGGAGTATTGTACGCCGGTTCTTAGGGCGCGGGTATGAAGCGGACGACCTGTTCCAGATTGGTTGTATCGGCTTAATGAAGGCGATTGATAAGTTCGACCTGAATTATGATGTGCAGTTTTCCACCTATGCCGTGCCGATGATTACAGGCGAAATCAGGCGTTTTTTGCGGGATGACGGGCTGGTGAAGGTGTCGCGCACAATGAAGGAGAATGCTTTTAAGATACGCCAGGCATGTGAGGTCTTAGAACGTAGACTCGGGCGTGAGGCAACTTTGGATGAGATTGCAGCCGCGACGGAACTTAAACGCGAGGATATTGTTATGGCGATGGAGGCGGGTGCGGAGGTGGACTCCATCTACCGCACGGTTTACCAGGGGGATGGCAGCGAGATTTATATGGTTGACCAGATTGTGCAGGGGGCAGGAGGTGGAACCGGGAGGCTTTCCGGTGCCGGTGAAAGCGGCGATGTGGAGAAGGAAAAATTACTTGACCATATGTTGCTTTCCGGTCTGTTAAAAAGCCTTCCGGAGTCCGAACAACTCCTTTTGAAAATGCGCTATTTTGAGGAGCGCACACAGAATGAAGTGGCAGCAAGGCTCGGGATCAGCCAGGTGCAGGTATCAAGGCTGGAGAAAAAAATCCTGTTAAAATTGCGTGCCCAGTGTGAAAAGATCTGATATTTGAGGAATGACGGGTGTTTTATGTGCCATCTTTAAAGCTTAACGAATCCAGAAAGTACCTGACATAAGCAAAAAGCCCGGCAGATTTTCGCGCATCAGTTGCCAGAAGCCGATGCCGCGCAGGGCGTACTCGTTTACCAGCGCGAATTTTGCCTGGTAACTCCTTACATCCTCGAACCAGACTTCGTGGGAAATCCCGTCTTTTTCGTAGGTGTACCACGGACTTTTTGCAGTTTCGTCAAACTGGATAACGGCACCGTTTTCAACAGCGCGCTCCCTTGCAGCTATGTTTCCGATGGAAGTGGCGCGCGTGGTGCCTGAAACATAGGGAAGAGGCCAGTCGTAGCCGTAGTTCGGTATTCCAAGGTCGATTTTTGCTGCCGGGATGCGGGTGAGGGCGTACTCGACAACACGGCGGACTTTATCGACGGGGGCGACAGCCATGGGGACGCTGTAGGTATAGCCCCACTCATACGTCATCAACAACACCGAATCTGCCGCCTCTCCAAGCAGTGCGTAATCCTTCCCCTCATATAAAACCCCTTTCTGGTCATCCGAAGTTTTTGGCGCGAGTGCTACAGAAACAGGGAAACCGAGCGCATTGATAGAACGGCGTACCGTGGCTACAAATTCGGCGAAGGCAATGCGGTCTGTTGGCAGAATATATTCAAAATCAATATCAACCCCTTCAAACCCGCGCGAGGTAATCTGGACTCCAAGTTCTTCCGTTAGGCGTGAGATGGCTTCCGGATTGTGTACAAGAGCGGTAATCAAGTTGTTGTTGAATGTGCCGGAAGCGTCGATTGGTGTGAGCGTAAGAACCGGGCGTGTTCCGTAACTTTGTGCAAGGTCAATCAAGAAGGTATCGTCAAGGTGAGGTGGAATTAAAGCGCCATCCGTGGTAAACCCGTAGGAAAAGATGGAGAGAGCGCCCATAAAGGGCAGGGACTGGCGCAGGATTTCCTGGTTGATATGTGGATAGGCATAGCCATTTGTATAGATAGCCTGTCTTTCGGCGTTTCCGTCGTAGGAGATTAACAGGGCTTCCCCAACTGCAAGGCGGTACGGGTAAGTAAGCTGGTTGTTATAGAGTATGGAGGAAAGCGGTGCGCCGGTAAGTGCGGCAATTGAATCGATGGTATCCCCCGGTTTTACAATATAGATTTCCATAATATCCTCCTTCTTGGTACAGGACTTGGCTGATTTCTTTTAACGCAGAATAACAGTTATTAGATTATATGGAAATAATTGGGTATATGTTACATAAGAGTTGAAAAAGTAAAAATCGACTAGCACGGAAATCAATTTTCCATAATTTCGCAAATATAAGAAGTATCAAGCAGGCAA
>CAJTOR010000039.1:35173-35453 GCA_910577675.1 uncultured Lachnospiraceae bacterium | reverse complement strand
TAGATGAGATAGATGCAACGTTACATCCGGCAGCACAAAAACGTCTAATTGATTTGCTTATCAAAGAGGCAAAAACAAACGATATTCAAGTTGTTGTAACAACACATAGTTCAGATTTATTGAAGCATATTTGTGCAAAGATTGCACATAATAACGACAGTGAGAATAATAATGTAGAATTGTACTATTTTACAAATGCTAATAGGCGTTTGGATATGAAACGTAATCCAGATTATTCTACTATAGAAAATGATTTATTGGTGGAGTCTATGTTGCAGAA
>CAJTOR010000039.1:0-35163 GCA_910577675.1 uncultured Lachnospiraceae bacterium | reverse complement strand
TAAGGTAAAAATCTATTCAGAGGATGCTGAAAACAGATGGTTTATAAAGAAATTGGTTCCGGAATATTTGCCATATGTTGATATCTTGGATGTTAGAATTGGATGTGATCAGTTGTTAAGTTTATACTCTGGTGATGTGTCATATTTTGGGAATGTTCTTATAATTATCGATGGTGATGTTAAAGAAAAAGATTTGGATATTATACCTGAACAGTTAAGAAAAAGATTAAATAATATAATAAAATTGCCTGGAAACGTGAGACCAGAGGAGGTAATTTATAATTATATTATGGCATTGGATTCAGAGCATCCATATTGGGAAAATGCGAGTAAAGTTGACATGAATTGGACATATTTTAAAGAAAATGGGCCGAATTCAAGTAGGTACAGTCAAGGAAAAGAACGTGAAGGATATAAAAAATGGTTTGTAGAGCATCAAGTAATTTTTGATTCTACTAAACTTTTTGAGTTTTGGGCGAATGATAATAAAGAATTGGTTGAAAGATTCAAACAAGATTTTGTTGTATCATATAATTCAGTTGCAAATAGAATATTTGCTATTACAATAAAGGATTGATCTTGTGTAATGAATGGTAATATGGCATCAACGTTTTGTTGATAAGATAGATAATGAAAAATGATAGTTCCGACTGGCTCTTTTTAGCTCTAGAGATTTTGACTGATCCAAAAATGGAAGTGATTTTTGAAAAATATGGATAATAGAATCATTAAAAAGCAGAGAGAAGTAGTCAGTTCAAGTTATCTGCCGAGGAGTTCAAGTAATAAGGGGAGATTATATATGAGTTCTTTATTGCAATCAACAAATAATACACGGGTACTGCCGACAGGAACAAATCAGTATTATAGAAGTGATTTTCCAGAGAGTTTAACTGATAAAGAAATCCAGTGGTTGTTAGATAATAATATAACTACGATTATAGATTTAAGGTCAGATGAAGAGCTTCTTAAAAAGCCCTGTAGTCTTAAAGAAATAGAAGGATTTAGATATTATCATCTACCGGTTACGGGTGGTGGTGATACGCCAAAATCACTTGAACATCTGCATATAGTATATCAGCAGATGATAGATGATAAAATGAAAAATATTATTGATACAATTATAAATGCAGAATCTAAGGTGATGTATTTTTGTACGGCGGGTAAGGATCGTACAGGAGTTGTATCTGCGCTTATTTTGAAACGTCTTGGATTTAGCGATGAAATAATTATTGATGATTATATGAAGTCGAAAGATAATCTAATGGATATGCTTACTGCATATGTGAGTATTCATCCTGAAGTGGATATAGAAATTATTATTCCGCACAGGGAAAATATGGAGCATCTATTAAGACAATTGTAGAAATGGAAAGTATTGATTTATTAACTGATGACATTATTAAGTCCGGGTTGTGTGCATGTTAAGGAAGCAATGGAAATTGCTCTTGCAAACTATTGTAATGAGAGGCAATATATAAAAGACTTACCGCAGGTATGCGATATTTCTAGCTTGTACAGTTTTGGATTGATAGAAAAATAGGGGCAGATCCACAATCGAAATATAGAATATTATATATGGAGCAAAAGGATGATAAAAGTACAATGTTTAAAATGTGGTAATGTAAATTGTTATATTATTGAAGAAAACGGGAATGCAGTTCTTGTGGATACAGCAAGACACAAATATAAGGATAAGGTTTTAGAAGCTTGTCGCGAAGCGAATATTAGGTTGATTATTTTAACGCACACGCATATGGATCATTGTCAAAATGCAGCATTTATTTCCGGTGAATTGAATGTTCCCATCGCCATTAGTAGGGCAGATGAAGAATTGATTGAAAATAATATGTTACAGAAATTATATGCGAAGACATTGGCGGGAAGATTGGTATTATTTTTTTCAGAAAAATCATTTTATCATGATAAGATACCGGAATTCATACCAAAAGTATACTTGCAAGATGGAGATACATTAGAAGATTATGGGGTAAGTGCAAAAATTATAGGTTTGCCGGGACATACAAATGGTTCAATCGGAATTGATTTCGGTAAAGAAGGGATATTTGTAGGAGATGCTTTGATGAATATGTTTTATCCCACAGTTTCCATGCTTTATCATAACCATGAGCAAATGTTACAAAGTGCAAGAAAAATTAGTGACTTGGGAGAAAAAATCGTCTATTTTGGACATGGAAAGCCAAAAAAGAACCGTATATGGGTAAAATAAGTGTAATGTACAGTTTTTCAAGTGCTTTATGGTGTTTGAGCAATGGGATGAAAGAGGTAAATTGAATTGTATAATAAGGAAATGGGAGTTATTTGATGCAAAAGACTTAACAATTGCTGCTTATAATAAGAAATAAAACAAAACCTATATACTTGAAGTAAAAGCTTAAACATATCAAAGAAGTCCTCCGCTTCTAAGTCGTAAAGATGAAAGTAGTGGGTAAGGGGGACTTTTTTTGTGTCAGACGGGGAATAAGCTTCATCTGACACAAAGAGCAGCATGAGGATATGAGGAAGTAGCGGAGCGGATTCCGTATTTATTTTGGAAAAAATATGGTTAATAAAATCAAAGGCACGTCAAGTTCGAATAACAGATAAAAAATAAAATAGTATTGGGGGAGGTTATAAAATGAAAAACAATATTATTATTTCAGGTGTTCCAAGAGCCGGTAAGAGTACAATTTCACACTTGCTGGCAAAGCAGTATGGCTATCAGCATATCAGCATGGATTCGATAATAGCGGGATTTGAGAAGTGTTTTCCAGAAACAGGGGTGAATACTTATGCTGGACTGTCCTCTATGGATACATTACAATTAATTAGCGGAAAGATGGCATCTTTTGTTCGGGCAATGTTGGATAGTGGTGAATACGATGAGTTTAAGCCCGGCATGGTTTTAGATATGTATCAGCTTTTACCTGAGGATTATATGAAATATATACATGGGGCGAACTGTGAGATTGTTTATTTCATTACGTCCGACGTAACACCGGATGAGCGATTTTCAATTCAGAAGAAATATGACACTGAAAAAGATTATACATTTTACAAATCGGATGAAGAGCTTCGGGAGGGGGCAGTGTATATTGTAGAGCAAAGCATTTTTATGAAAGAGCAGTGTCAAAAATACGGCCTGCCATATTATGAAACAGCAAGAGATAGGGAACAGATATTCCGCCGTTTTTTACAAGACTTTAATTTTGACTTATCGCAACTTTGCCGTAACTTGCATCCCATACGTTATAAGGACATGCCATATAGATATGATAGAGTTTAATCGGGAGAAATATGATTTATATTGTAGACAATATTTTAAATTATTTAATATATCTGTTTATAACTTATTTTGGATTTAAATTAAATCCAAGAAAAAATAAGTTTTTACTTGGTACGTCGGTATTGATTATGCTTTTTGCAGGTGCATTCAATCAATATTTTGATTCAAATTCACCAATTACCTATATATTTTGGAGCGTGCTTTCTATTATTTTATTTTTTGATGATCGTTTAGGTCATCTGCTTTTATTAAGTGCTGCCCTTATGTACTTTACCGGAATTATTGATACATTCAGTGTTATGCTGGTACAGATTGTGTTGATAGGCGGAGGGGTTTTTGGTACAAAGATAGCATGGTGGATGGAATCGGCCTATCTGATATCGTTTATGGTATATGTTTTGGTATATTTAATTCTTCTTAAAAAGAATGAAGTGTATCTGTGTGATATAGAATTTAAATATAAATTCGCACTTTTAATACAAGCCGGTATTTTTCAAATGTTTTATAATTTTGTTTTTGTATTTTTTGATGAAAATCATACAATGTACGGTTGGGATGCGTATGCAGTATTTTTTATCAGTATATCAGGAGCTATCTACTCTATTTTCCTTACGCTGGGTCTTGCTATTAAAAATATATTGTCAATCAGGCGGAATGGGGAACTTCAATCTTTTATGCAGATGCAAAAAGAACAATATGATTATCAGTTACGGCAGTCGGTGGCGGTGCGGCGTTTTAAACATGATATAATAAACCATGTTGGCGCTCTTAGAGAATTAGTGAATCAGAAAAAAACGGAGGATGCCAAAGAGTACATAGATACGATCTGGAATATTCAGGAGGGGTTTGATTTAAAGATTCACACGGGTGATAGTTTTCTGGATGTAATTATGAATTATTATTTATATCTGGCGGCTAAGCAAAGTATTAAGTTTGCTGTATCGGGAAAGCTGGTTGGAAAAATGCACCTTGAGATGTTTGATATTACAACGCTGATGGGGAATATATTGCAGAATGCTATGGAAGCCACAATAAAGGCGGATGATCCAAAAATCCAGGTAGAATTTATAGAGCATAAAAAGGAATTTTTCATTGTTGTCAGCAATAGTGTGGTTGAAAAACCAAATATAAAAAAAGACTTCTTTATGACTTCAAAGAGAGATAAAATGAATCATGGGTTTGGTATGAAAAATATTGTTGCGGTGGTTGAAAAGTATTATGGCGAATATTATATGGAATCCATAGAGGAAAATGGAGGGAAGTTGTTTAAAATTAGTATTTCTATCCCAAAGGAACAGTTCAAGGAAAAATAAAAGAAGGGCGCTTATAAAGTTGATTGATATGGGCGGGCGCGTGGAGGGGTACGGGAATGAAAATAGGTATTGTGGAAGATGAAGCAGTCTGGAGGGATAAGATACAGGCTGTTATCGAAGAGTATTTTAAAGATAAAAATATTTTATCCGAAATCAAATCATATAGCAGTGGGAAAGATTTTATGGAAGATGCAGATACAGACTTATTGTTTCTGGATATTGAACTTGAAGAGGGGGAAGATGGATTTGATATTGCTGAACAATTAATGCATTTTGGAAACCAGTGTAAAGTATGTTTTTTAACTTCACATACGGAAATGGCAAGATTAGGTTATCGGGTCAATGCTTTCAGATACATAGATAAAAAGCATTTGGAGGAAATCAATGAAGCGCTTGATTTTTTCCTTGAAACCAGGATTCAGGATCGGATTATTTATTGTAAAGACAATACTGGGATCTGTAAAAAGATAAACTTGAATGAACTTCTGCTTATTGAAACATATGGAAGGAAACTAAAATATCGGATGTTGGATGGCAGCGAATATTTTTGTGAGGGACGGATATCTGAAACCGCAAAGAATTTATCCCAATTTGGTTTTTTTCAGATACAACGGTCGTATATTGTCAATTTAAAATATATTGAAAAGGTAAACAGCCGTGAAGTCGCGCTTTGTAATGGGGTGGAGGTGGTAATTGGAAGGGCTCATAGTAAGGAATTTAAAAAAGAGTTTTTTAAATGGAGAATGCGGTTTGATAATTGACCTGTTTGTAACATAAAATTTGCGTCGTTTATGCAAGAAAAGATTTTAGTAAAATTGAGCTGAAATTACCATAGCCATACTGATATAAAGGATGTAGGGGTGGATGTCCTGCCATTGGAACAGTAAAGGCATAAAACGATGCAGGGAAAAATAACCGCGAAGCCTTGACATGGCGGGAAGGATATGGTACTTTAAAGCAGGAAGTTCAGCAGGCAATGTGGATTGAAATATTCATATTAGATAAATGCATCCAATAGATGAATAGAAAGCAAGGGGGATATTTTATGTATCAGCGGCTGATTTTGGCATCCGCTTCCCCGAGGCGGCGTGAGATACTCTCGCAGGCGGGGATACCTTTTACTGTGCAGGTGGCAGATTTTGATGAGGAGAGCGTGCAGAAGAAGCTTGCTGCAAGCTTTTTCGGTAATACTAAAGGGAATTGGTTCGCTGGAACAGGGGATGAGGATTACCCTGCGCGTTATGTGAAGGCGTTGGCACTCGGGAAGGCGCAGGATGTTTTTATGAAAAATGCGGGTGAGGTGGGTGTTGTTGTGCTGGGTGCGGATACTGTTGTGGCGCACCGCGGGGAGATATTAAATAAACCTATGGATATTGCGGACGCAAGAAGGATGCTTTTGCGGTTACAGGGGGATGTCCATGCCGTCTATACCGGGGTGGCGCTGTGCCATAAGGGTAAGAGGCTGGATGATCTCCCTGATTTTGTAAATTTTGCCGTTCGTACCGAGGTTGTTTTTTATCCGATGGAGGAAGCGGAGATCGAGCAATATTTAGCGTGTGGCGAATATGCGGACAAGGCGGGCGCGTATGCGATACAGGGAAGGATGGCGGCTTATATCCGGGAAATTAACGGAGATTATTATAATGTGGTCGGGCTTCCGCTGTCCGCGATAGTGCAGGAATTAAAAAAATTGAGGGAAATGCATGAATATTCGTAGTGGTGTATAAAAATATCGGAGATTCTCTAAGCGGGGTATATTTTATATTGAAATCCGCCGTGTCCTTTTTAATATTCGGTATGGCAAGATTAGAAAATGTAAATTTTGCTTGCATAATATACAATGTAGATGTATAATTATAAAAAATGATAAACAGGACTGAAATGCTGTCCGGATTTTTGTAGCAGAGCGGATTTTGAATTTTGTTTTCGGGCAGCAGAAAGGAAGGGAATATGGTTAAAGCAGGGATTATTGGTTCGACCGGCTATGCGGGGCAGGAGCTGGTACGGCTTCTGTTGCAGCATCCGGAGGCGGAAATTGTCTGGTACGGCTCGAAAAGCTATATAGATAAAAGATATTATGAAGTTTTCGGGAATATGTTTGAGATTGTGGATGCGAAGTGCATGGATGACAATATGGAGGAACTTTCCGAAAAGGCGGATGTAATATTTACGGCAACTCCGCAGGGGCTGTGCGCATCGCTGGTAAATGAAGATATACTTTCAAAGGTGAAAATTATTGACCTGTCGGCAGATTTCCGTATCAAGGATGTTTCGGTCTATGAACAGTGGTATGGGATAAAGCATGCAAGTCCTCAGTTTATCGGGGAAGCGGTTTACGGGCTTTGCGAGGTCAACAGGGAACAGATCAAGAATGCAAGGCTGCTTGCAAATCCGGGGTGTTATACGACCTGCTCGATTTTGACGATCTATCCGCTTGTAAAGGAGGGGTTAATCAACCCTGATACGATTATTATTGACGCGAAGTCGGGGACATCCGGCGCGGGACGTTCAGCAAAAGTACCAAATCTTTATTGTGAAGTGAATGAAAATATAAAGGCATATGGTGTGGCAAGCCATCGTCATACGCCGGAGATTGAGGAGCAGCTCAGTCTTGCGGCAGGAAGACCTCTGGTACTTAATTTCACGCCGCATCTTGTCCCGATGAACCGGGGGATTCTGGTAACAGCCTATGCTTCACTTTGTGGGGGCGTGACGGATGATGAAATCCGTGCTGCCTACACGAAGTATTACACGGCGGAGAAATTTGTCCGTGTGCTTGATAGTGGTGTCTGTCCGGAAACGCGTTTTGTGGAAGGCAGCAATTATGTGGATGTGAATTTTAAGACCGACCCGCGCACAGGGCGTGTGATTATGATGGGTGCGACCGACAATCTGGTAAAAGGTGCGGCGGGACAGGCGGTGCAGAATATGAACCTGATGTTCGGTTTGCCGGAAGCAATGGGGCTTGAATTGGTTCCGGTTTTCCCGTAGGGAGAATGGGGTTTTATAAAGTTTACCTGGGCAGCCAATATATTTGGCAAGCCACTAAGAATCCCCTGTCTTTAGGCAGGGGGAGTGTCAAGTATTATTCTAGACTCCATACAGCAAATATGGAGTATTGCTGGGGATAATAAAACAGGATTATTCTGTTTTATAAGAGTAATCAGCATGTAAATGAACAGGAAAATGAGGGAAGATATGCAAGTACGTGTAATGACAATCGAGGATTACCCGCAGGTATATGCGCTTTGGATGAGCATTCATGGTTTTGGTATCCGCACCGTGGATGATTCACGCGAGGGCGTGGAAAAATTTTTAAAGCGAAATCCTGCTACCAGCGTGGTGGCAGTGGAGGATGGCCGAGTGATTGGGGCAATCCTGTGTGGGCATGATGGGAGGCGGGGCTGCTTTTATCATGTCTGTGTGGCGGAGGATAAAAGGCAGCGCGGAATCGGCAAACAGATGGCGACCTTTGCCATGCATGCTTTAAAAGCGGAGGGAATCAATAAAGTATCCCTGATCGCATTTAAATCAAACGAGGTCGGAAACCGTTTCTGGCGAAGCGTGGGCTGGACATACCGCGACGACCTGAATTATTATGACTTTACACTAAACGAAGCAAATATAACAAAATTCAACGAGTAAACAGCAAAAGCCCGGACAATGCCCAGAGGGATTTTACGCAGCGAAGCGGAGGAAAAGCACTCTGAGGAGAAGGGCAATGGGAGGGCGGATGCGGAACTAAAAAAACAGCAGGAGCCCGGACAATGCCCAGAGGGATTTTACGCAGCGAAGCGGAGGAAAAGCACTCTGAGGAGAAGGGCAATGGGAGGGCGGATGCGGAACTAATAAAATGGAGGGAAACAAATGGAAATTATCACAGGTGGCGTAACAGCAGCACAGGGATTTCTTGCTGCGTGTACCGCGGCGGGAATCAAATATCAGAACCGGGTCGATATGGCAATGGTTTACAGCAAAGCACCATGTAAATGCGCGGGAACCTTCACGAGCAATATTGTAAAAGCAGCTCCAGTCCTCTGGGATCGGAACATAGTAGAAAAATCAGAATTTGCCCAGGCTGTTGTTGTCAATGCGGGTATTGCAAACGCCTGCACCGGGGCGGAGGGTCTGTCCTACTGCGAGGAAACAGCAAAAACAGCGGGGGAGTGCCTTGGCATCCAAAAGGATGCTGTTTTTGTGGCATCGACGGGGGTTATCGGTAAACAGCTCCCAATTGAGCGCATTGTAGCCGGAACAAAAGCGATGGTGCCGCAGCTATCGGAAACTGTGGAAGCGGGAACAGCGGCATCAAAAGCAATTATGACGACGGACACGATAAATAAGGAGATAGCGGTAACCTTTACTATCGGAGATAAAAAGGTAACACTCGGAGGCATGTGCAAAGGTTCGGGCATGATCCATCCTAATATGTGCACCATGCTTGCATTCTTAACCACGGATCTTGCAATCAGCAAGGAACTTTTGCAGGAAGCACTTTCCGAAGATATAAAAGACACCTACAATATGATCTCGGTGGATGGCGACACTTCAACAAATGACACTGTGCTGCTCTTTGCTAACGGACTTGCGGGAAATGAGGAGATCAGGGAGAAAAACCTGGATTATGAGGAATTTAAGAAAGCGCTCCGAATTGTAAACGAATTTTTGGCAAAAAGTATGGCGGGGGATGGAGAGGGAGCAACAAAACTATTTGAAGTCAAAATTATTCATGCAAGGGACAAACAACAGGCAGTAACACTTGCCAAGTCGGTTGCATGTTCGAGCCTTGTAAAGGCGATGGTATATGGCAATGATGCAAACTGGGGCAGGGTGCTCTGCGCAATGGGGTATTCCGGAGCGTCGTTTGATGCGGATAAAGTGGAACTGTATATTGAATCGGAACTGGGAAAATTGCAGCTTGTGGCAAACGGGATGGCAACCGATTATTCCGAGGAACTTGCAGCAAAGATTTTTTCCGCAAAAGAAGTCACAGCAATCGCGGACATAAAGCAGGGTGAAGCATCAGCAACCGCTTGGGGCTGCGATTTAACATATGACTATGTAAAAATAAATGCAGACTACCGCTCCTAAAGAGGAGTGCTGGAAGGGGTGCTGCGGAACTTAAAAAACAGCAGAATCCCTGACAGCACCAGAATCAATATTCAAGGAGCAGAGCGGAGGGAATATTGATTCGTGGATAATGGGTGCTGGAAGGGATGCTGCGGAACTTAAAATAGGAGAAAAAAACATGGAAAAAGATATGGAGCGGACAATAGCCAAGGCGGAAACCCTTATTGAGGCACTTCCGTATATTCAGAAATTTAACAATAAGAAAGTTATCGTAAAATATGGCGGGAGCGCAATGCTTGACCCTGAACTTCAGATGAGTGTAATCAAGGACGTGGCGCTGTTAAAGCTCGTGGGAATGCAGCCGATCATCGTGCACGGCGGAGGCAAGGAAATCACAAAATGGGTCGGGCTTTTGGGGCATGAAGCCAGGTTTATCGAAGGGTTGCGTGTAACGGATGAAGTGACAATGGAAGTCGCAGAAATGGTGCTTGGCAAAGTAAATAAAAATCTGGTGCAGATGTTGGAAAAACTCGGTGTAAAAGCCGCCGGGATATGTGGCAAGGACGGAAAAACCCTGGTAGTGGAAAGAAAGATGGCGGGTGGGCAAGATATCGGCTATGTTGGCAATGTAACAAAAGTAAACACCGATTTAATTGACACACTGATTAAAAATGATTATATCCCAGTAATTGCACCGATCGGGCTTGGAGGGGAAGACTCCCATGCTTACAATATCAATGCGGATGATGCTGCCTGTGCAATTGCGTGCGCGGTCGGTGCGGAAAAACTGGCATTCCTCACGGATATAGAAGGAGTGTACCGCGATCCGGCAGACAAATCTTCATTAATTTCGGTGTTGACACTTCCGGCAGCAGATAAGCTGATCGGGGAAGGATTTATTGGCGGGGGAATGCTGCCAAAACTTAAAAACTGTATTGATGCAGTCAGGAACGGAGTTTCCCGCGTGCATATTTTAGACGGCAGGCTGGAGCATTGTCTGCTTCTCGAATTCTTTACCAACAAGGGAATCGGGACGGCAATTATCAATGACGAATCAATCCTTTACGATAACGAAGCGGGAACGAGTGTAAACTAAACCCGGTTTAAGGTAATCTGCGCAACTAAAAACAGCAAAATCCCAGGCTCCATCGGGGATTTTTAAGGACTAATAAATCAGGAGGCAGAATGGATTCAAAACAGTGGATAGAGTCAGCGGATCGGGTGCTGATGCACACCTATGGGCGTTATCCGATCGTGTTGGAACGCGGGGATGGTGTATATCTTTATGACCGGGATCAAAAAAAATACCTGGACTTTGGAGCTGGCATTGCAGTTTTTGCCCTCGGCTATAACAACCAGGAATATAATAATGCGCTCAAAGCGCAGGTGGACAAACTCCTCCATACATCCAATTACTTTTATAATATCCCGGCGGCAGAAGCTTGTGAAAAAATCACAAAGATGACGGGACTTGACCGCGTGTTCCTGACAAATAGCGGAACGGAGGCGGTTGAGGGGGCAATCAAGCTGGCAAGGAAAGTATATTATAATAAATACGGGAAGGCGGACGGCGAGATAATCGCAATGAACCATTCATTTCACGGGAGGAGCATGGGTGCACTGTCCGTTACCGGGACACCGAAATACCGTGAACCATTCGGGACACTTGGGGGCATTGTATTTGCGGACTATAACAACTATGAAGATGTCGCGGCGAAAGTCACAAAGAAAACCTGCGCTATTATAATGGAAACCGTGCAGGGAGAAGGAGGGCTTTACCCGGCAGAATATGAATTTTTGCAGAAAGTGCGCGCCCTGTGTGACAGGGAGGGGATTTTGTTAATCCTCGATGAAATCCAGTGTGGCATGGGACGTACCGGGACAATGATGGCGTATGAGCAGTACAAAATAAAGCCGGATGTGGTAACACTTGCCAAAGCACTTGGATGCGGTGTTCCGGTCGGCGCATTTGTGGCAAAAGAAGAATATGCGGCTGCGCTGGTGCCAGGAGATCACGGGAGCACCTACGGCGGCAACCCGTTTGCGGCGGCAGCCATCTTAAAGGTTTTTGAACTCTTTGAAAAGCAGCAGGTACTTGAAAATGTGCGTGAAGTATCGGTTTATCTGGAAAAACAGCTCGATGTACTGGAAGAAAAATACGCCTGCATCAAGGAGCGCAGGGGAAGAGGGATGATGCAGGGGCTTGAATTTGACCGCCCGGTAAAAGAAATTATTAAAAAGGCGATGGATGCCGGTCTTATAACCTTCTCGGCAGGAGAGCGGATTATCCGGTTTGTGCCGCCGCTTGTAATAGGAAAAGAACATGTGGACGAGATGATAAAAATCCTTGAGCCGGTGATTGCAGAGGAAGAGCAATAGGATGGAAGCGGGAGAAAGACAAATCAGGGCAGTGTATACAAAAGATACTGTCAGGGTCTATCAGGCATATGGCAGAAATATTGCGGAGGAAGCAGTTAAGAAAGGCGCCTTCGGGGAAAATTTTAAGATGGGTCGGATGACATGGATTAAGCCGTCATTTTTGTGGATGATGTACCGTTGTGGCTGGGCGACAAAGGAAAGTCAGGAATATGTCCTTGCAATTGAGCTTGAACGGGAAGCGTTTGATTATATCGTTGAAAATGCCGTCCCGTCATCGTACAGTGAAATGCTTGGTATAAGCCGCAGCCAGTGGGAAGAACGGGTTAAAAACTCCGCTCTCCGATGCCAGTGGGATCCGGAGCGGGATATCTTTGGCAATCCTTTAAATTACCGTTCGATCCAGCTTGGTCTTCGCGGGGACGCTGTAAGAAAATATGTGGACGGATGGATTCGGGGGATTTCCGATATAACGGGTTATGTAAAGGAATTGGATGGGAAGAGGAAGAAGGGGATTGATATAAGCGGGCTTTTGCCCCAGGAGAAAATCTATCCCACCCCTTGATTTTTTAGAAAATATGTAATAAACTGTAAGAAACGGACAAAAAGTGGCCGGAAATCAAAAAAGGCGTGGCAGATTGCAAAAATAATGTCTTTGCCGGATGGATGGCGCAGTTTTGCACGGAAAGTCCGCAGAGGGCGCGCTGCCCTGTGGGGGAGATACCGGAACGAAAATATAATACAGCGCAGAAAAGAGGAGCGATATGCAGGAATTTAAACCGGTTAAAGAGGGAAAAGTGCGGGAGATTTATGATATCGGGGAGAACTTGGTGATTGTGGCAACCGACCGCATCAGTTGTTTTGATGTAATCTTAAACAACAAGATAGAAAAGAAGGGAACCGTGCTGACACAGTTGTCTAAGTTCTGGTTTGAGATGACGAAGGATATCCTGCCAAACCATATGATTTCAGTTGATGTAAATGATATGCCGGAATTTTTCCGCAAGGAGGAGTTTGACGGGAACAGCATGCTTTGCAGGAAATTAAAAATATTTCCGGTGGAGTGCATTGTGCGCGGCTATATAACGGGAAGTGGTTGGGCGAGTTACAAGGAAAATGGAACCGTTTGCGGCATCCGTCTGCCGGAGGGGTTAAAAGAATCCGACAAACTCCCGCAACCGATTTATACGCCGTCCACAAAAGCAGAAATCGGTGAACATGACGAAAATATTTCATTTGAACAGAGTGTCGAATATTTAGAAGCGCGCTTTCCAGGCAAGGGAAGGGAGTATGCGGAAAAACTGCGTGATTATACACTTATGCTCTATAAAAAATGTGCAGAGTACGCTCTTGCCCGCGGTATAATCATTGCGGATACGAAATTTGAATTCGGGCTTGATGAGGAGGGGAACATTGTACTTGCCGATGAGATGCTGACCCCTGACAGTTCGCGTTTCTGGCCGGTAGAAGGGTATGAGCCGGGACATGGTCAGCCGTCTTTTGACAAACAGTTCGCGCGCGACTGGCTCAAGGCAAATCCGGACAATAACTGGACATTGCCGCAGGATGTACTGGAAAAAACAATTGGAAAATATTTACAGGGCTATGAACTCCTGACCGGGAAACCATTAGAGTAATAACGGCAGATCGTGCCGGTATCCTGCATATTTTGTGGGTGCCGGCTTTTGCCGTTTGGAATGGTTTGTGTGTGGCGTTTGTGTATGGCGGATTAAAAAGGGGCAGGAATATGGAAAGTTATGAATATGTTGTTGTAACAATCGACGGAGATTATGCGAATCTGAGGCGCGTGGATAAGCCCGATAGCGAGTTGAAACTGGTGGCGAGGGCACTGCTTCCGGAGGAGATTGTGGAAGGCTGCGTCGTGGTTTATGAATGTCTGGAATATCGAATGAAATAAGGAAGGGGAAAAAAGATGATTAAGGAGCGGCTTGAAAAATTGCGTGCCGTTATGGAGCGCGAGGGGATTGATGCCTATTTGATACTGACACAGGACTTCCATGGTTCTGAGTACGTCGGCGATTTTTTTAAGTGCCGGAAATATATGTCCGGGTTTACCGGCTCTGCGGGGAGCCTTGTGGTTATGAAGGACATGGCGGGACTCTGGACGGATGGGCGGTATTTCTTGCAGGCGGAGCAGGAACTTAAAAATACGGGTGTCACGTTATTTAAGATGCAGGAGGAGGGTGTCCCTAAGCTTTCGGAATTTTTGGCAGATAAACTGGCAGATGGGGCAAAACTCGGTTTTGACGGCAGGGCAGTTAATTTTAAGACGGCGCAGAATCTGAACAGGGTTTTTGAGAAGAAGCAAAAGAAAATTACCCTGGTTTACGATATGGATTTGGTGGGGGAAATCTGGGAGAACCGCCCGGCACTTGCGGCGGAACCGGTTATGCTGCTTGATCTTTCCTGCACGGGCAAATCCCGCGCCGACAAGCTCTCCGATGTCCGCGCGGCAATGGAGGGGAAGAAGGCAGATTATTTTGTATTATCTTCGCTCGATGATATTGCCTGGCTCTTAAATATCCGCGGGGGGGATGTGGCGTGCAACCCGGTGGTGCTTTCGTACCTGGTTATGACCATGGACTCCGCCATACTCTTTATCAATGAGCAGACACTTAAAGACCAGGTGCGCCAGGCGCTTGCGGCGGACGGTGTGGCATTTGCGCCGTACAATGCGGTATATGATTTTGTAAAGCAGATACCGGACGGGAAGTCGCTCTATGTTGATGAGAAAAAGACGAATTATGCAGTGATGATGAACCGGGGTGAGGGTGTTAAACTTCTGACCGGGGATAATTTTACCCTGCTGCCAAAATGCATCAAGAACAAAACCGAAGTTGATAATGAGCGCATGGTTCATATACGGGACGGTGTGGCGGTCACAAAGCTGATTTACTGGCTGAAGAAAAATATTGGGAAAACTCAGATGACGGAGCTTTCGGTGGCGGACAAATTTGAGGAGCTCCGCAGGCAGCAGGAACATTATATGGGACCGAGTTTCGAGCCGATTGTGGGATATGCGGAGCATGGAGCAATCATCCACTATTCTGCGACGGAGGAGAGCAATGTGGAATTGAAACCGAGCGGGCTTGTGCTGATGGATACCGGTGGGCAGTACCTTGAAGGAACGACTGATATCACAAGGACAGTCGCTTTGGGGGAGCTTACGCAGGAGGAGAAGGAGGCATTCACGCTGGTGCTTCGCGGGAATTTAAATCTTGCCGGGGCAAAATTCAAGTCCGGCATATGCGGCGCGAACCTGGACTATCTGGCACGTTTCCCAATGTGGGAGCGGGGGCTTGACTACAACCACGGCACAGGGCATGGGGTCGGATGCTTCTTAAATGTGCATGAAGGACCGGTCAGTTTCCACTGGAGGGTGAGGGAACAGGAGCGGACAACATACACAGAACTTGTCGAAGGCATGGTGGTTTCGGATGAGCCGGGGCTGTATTTTGAGGGGAAATTCGGGATACGCACGGAGAACCTGATTGTCTGCAAGAAAGCGGAAAAGACGGAGTACGGGCAGTTTATGGAATTTGAAACGCTGACCATTGTTCCGATTGACCTTGAAGCGGTGCTGCCGGAAAAAATGTCCGAGAGGGAAAGAGAGTTGTTAAACACATACCACAGCAAAGTCTATGAAAATATCGCGCCTCATCTTAGTGATGATGAGGCGGCATGGCTTAAAGAAGCGACCAGGGCGATATGAAAAAACTGCGAGAGGTGGGAAGGCTGCTCTCCTTTAACTGAATAGCTTTAACCCGTCAATTGAAATTCCTTTGACAAATATAAAAAGTCCCGCGGGTGGGTTAGTCCTGCGGGATTTTTTGTGCGTATCACTACGCCATTTTGTTTACGGCTTTCGATAATCTGGAAACTTTCCTTGCTGCGGTATTCTTGTGGAAGATACCCTTTGCAGCAGCCTTGTCGATCGCTACGACAGCGTTCTTTAACGCGGTGGCAGCAGCGTTCTTGTCCGCAGCGGCAACAGCAGCCTCAACCTTCTTTGTCAGGGTTTTTACTTTGGATTTTACCATCTTATTTCTCAAGGTCTTGGTTTCGATAACTAAGATTCTTTTCTTAGCGGATTTAATATTTGCCAATTTGTACACCTCCAAACGATATTGTTTTTTCGCATGAAAGTTTTCGGGGAATCCGGACACGGACGTTTCCCGGAAAACATACGATTGAATCATAAATCATTTCCTGTCGGATGTCAAGAGAAAAATTGCATAAATTTATGGAAAATAACAAAAAATAAGAAAGGAATAAAAAAGAGAGGAAGGGCATACTTATGGAAGGGGAAATTCGGACGGATCTCGCACTTGAGGTGCAGGAGAGGTTTACGGAGGACGATGTTGAAGTCAAGGGAGTGGTACTGAAAGAAGATTTCTGTGAGGACGGCAGGATGCGCGTGACCAGGGTGGAGATACTTAATGAGCACGGGGCAGAGGTGATGAAAAAACCGGTTGGAACATATATTACAGTGGAGGCGGCGGAATTATTTTCCGGCGGGGAGGACGGGCGCAGGAAGGTGAGCGAGGAGGTGGGCAGGCAGCTTGGGCTCTTGTGCGGGGACAGGATTAAGCGGGGAGATAAAGGGCAGTGTCAGGTTCTTGTAACCGGGCTTGGCAACCGGGAGGTGACACCGGACTCGTTAGGACCCCTTGTGACCGACCAGCTTTTCGTAACCCGCCATCTTTTAATGGAATACGGGGAGGGCTTTTTGAACAAGCACCTGGAAAAGAGCAAAGACGGGGAGGAAGTCGCTTTGAGCGCCGTAGCGCCGGGGGTGATGGGACAGACCGGGATGGAGGCGGCGGAGATTATACAGGGAATTGTAAAGCGCATAAAGCCGGATTTGGTGCTGGTGGTTGACGCGCTTGCGGCAAGGAGTGTGGAGCGCCTGAACACAACGGTGCAATTGACGGATACGGGTATCTGCCCGGGAGCGGGGATTGGAAACAACAGGCAGTCGTTAAATGAAGAAAGTATTGGCTGTCCGGTTGTTGCCATCGGTGTGCCAACCGTGGTGGATGCGGTTACCATTGTGCGCGATTCGATGGAAGGGCTTTTAAAGGAACAGGGTTATAACCGGAAGGAGATCGGTCTTTTTTTGAAAGGTGTTGAGGGGATGCGCAAGGTAAATACCATGTTTGTTACGCCGAAATCGATTGATGAGGAAATCCATCAGATAAGCCGGACAATCTCTGAGGCAATCAATTACTGTTTTTTTGATATTTGAAATGGGGGAAGGATATGAGGCGGAGGCAGAAGGAAAAATGGAAAAAAATATTTGTCCTTGTCTGTGGCACAGTAGTTCTTATTTTTGGGCTGCGCGCTCTTGGCGGGCTGGCGCGCTCCCTGTGGCAGCGCCTCATACCGCAGGATGCCCCGCTTGCAAGGCAGATCGGGGAAAGGCTTTTGTTAAATGACAGGACAGTGTTCTCCTATCTTAAATTCCACGAGGAAAACAGGGGACCTTTCCGGTTTATTTCAGAACATATCCTGTGTCACAGCCGCTATGTGATTGCACAGGAGGATGGGGATAAAGGAAACATAATATCGGGGGAGGAATGGGAGGATAATTCCTGTGACGGGACAGAAAATATTGGCGGGGAAATGGAAAAGGGCGATACGATAAAAGAGGAGGGGGATGGGAAAGAGGAGGCAGGAGATTTTCTCAAAGAGAATGTAGCGGGGGGCATGGACTGGCAGGAGAAAGGGGATAAAAATACGGATGAGGAATTTTCCATATCTGTGGCGGAAGGTCTGCTTGAGAGCGTTATGATGGAGAATGCCGCATATGGGGACTATCTTCCTATATCCTACGCAAAGGGAGAGGTGGTTCCCGCCACGGTACCGCCGTTGATTGAGGAGGATATACCCGCTAAGGGGGCACTTGCTGCAAGAATGTTAATTGAAAATAATTTCAGTATGTCAAAACTTATAGATCCCAATTATTTAATCTCTACTTATTACATAGTGGATTCCGTTACAAGTACGCTGCCGGAGCTTTTTGACGGGGAGTCACTGCTTTCAAAAGATCTCACCATTGACCCGGTATCGGAAGGGGGATACCAGATTCTGATCTACCATACACATGCCTCGGAAGGTTATGCGGACAGTAAAAGCGGGGAGGTGATGGATACGGTCAGGGGTCCTGGGGAGGCACTGGCGGAATACCTGCGCGGCTATGGCTATACGGTCTACCATGATATGACAGCCTATGACAGGAAGGATGGCAAGGACAACCGCAACCAGGCGTACAGCACGGCAAGACCGCAGATTGAGGCGTTTTTGGAGGAGCATCCGGAAGTGCAGGTTGTGATTGATTTGCACCGGGATGGGGGAGCGAAGCGTGTGGCGACGGTGAACGGGAAAAAAACAGCGCAGGTAATGCTGTTTAACGGGCTTTGCCGCAATGCATCGGGACCCATTGACTATCTGGAAAATAAAAACCTTTCCGGAAACCTTGCGTTCAGCCTTCAGACCAACCTGGTGGGGAGGGTGCTCTACCCTGACTTAATGTTTCGGATTTATCTGAAAAATTATCGCTATAACCAGCATTTCAGGGAGAGATGTATGTTGATTGAGCTGGGAACCGACCAGAATACGGTGGAGGAGGCTTACAATGCAATGGAGCCGCTCGCGCAGATTCTTGATACAGTGCTTCGCGGGCAGTAGAAAAGGCGCGAAGAAAAAAATTTACAAAGTGCTTATTTTATGTTACAATTACCGTGACCGGAAATTAGTGGATGTTTTCTTATTCCGGGAATAAAGAGGCGGGTTTTGGTTGGGATAAATCCGCAGAAATGGGGAAGTACGAGATGGATCAGAATAAGATAAGAAATTTTTGTATTATCGCACATATAGACCACGGCAAGTCAACGCTGGCAGACCGCATTATTGAAAAGACGGGGCTTTTGACCAGCAGGGAGATGCAGGCGCAGGTGCTTGACAATATGGAACTTGAGAGGGAGCGCGGCATCACAATCAAGGCGCAGACCGTGCGCACGGTATATAAGGCGAAGGATGGGGAAGAGTATATTTTCAACCTGATTGATACGCCGGGGCATGTGGATTTTAATTATGAGGTATCACGCTCCCTTGCGGCCTGCGAGGGTGCGCTGCTTGTCGTGGATGCGGCGCAGGGCATTGAGGCACAGACGCTTGCAAATGTCTACCTGGCACTTGACCACAATCTTGATATTGTCCCGGTCATTAATAAGATTGACCTGCCAAGCGCCGACCCGGAGCGTGTGAAAGCTGAAATTGAGGATGTGATCGGGCTTCCGGCGCAGGATGCCCCGCTGATTTCCGCAAAGACCGGACTCAATATTGAGGATGTGCTCGAAGCCGTGGTACAGAAAATCCCATCACCCGGCGGAAATCCGGACAATCCGCTTCAGGCGCTGATCTTTGATTCGGTGTATGACCCGTACAAGGGTGTGATTATATTCTGCCGTATTATGGAGGGAAGTGTGGAAAAGGGAACCCCGATCAAGATGATGGCCACCGGGGCGACGGCGGAAGTTGTGGAACTTGGGACTTTCTCTCCGGGGCAGTTTCTGCCGTGTGAAAAATTGTCGGCGGGGATGGTCGGCTATCTGACGGCAAGCTTAAAAAATGTAAAGGATACCCGTGTCGGGGATACGGTCACAAATGCACAGAGGCCTTGCAGCGAGCCGCTTCCGGGATACAAGAAGGTCAATTCCATGGTTTACTGCGGCATGTACCCCGCAGATGGCGCGAAATATCCGGATCTGCGGGATGCCCTGGAAAAACTCCAGCTAAATGACGCGGCGCTAGGGTTTGAGCCGGAGAATTCCGTGGCGTTAGGTTTTGGGTTCCGCTGTGGTTTTTTGGGGCTTTTGCATCTTGAAATAATACAGGAGCGCCTCGAGAGGGAATATAATCTTGATCTTGTTACAACGGCACCAAGCGTAATCTACAAGGTTTATAAGACGGACGGGGAGGTCGTGGATATTACAAACCCGTCAAACCTGCCGGATCCGTCGGAAGTGGATTATATGGAGGAGCCGATTGTCAGTGCGGAGATTATGGTGACAACGGAGTTTGTCGGGGCGATTATGAAACTATGCCAGGAGCGGCGCGGAAATTATCTCGGGATGGAATATATGGAAACGACGCGCGCGCTGTTAAAGTACGAGCTTCCGTTAAATGAGATTATCTACGATTTTTTTGACGCGCTCAAATCGCGCTCAAAAGGATATGCTTCCTTTGATTATGAGCTAAAGGGGTACGAGCGGGCGGAACTTGTAAAGCTTGATATCCTGATTAATAAGGAAGAGGTCGATGCGCTCTCCTTTATTGTGCCGGAGGCAACCGCATATGAGCGCGGGCGCAGGATGTGTGAGAAATTAAAGGCGGAGATCCCGCGCCAGCTCTTTGAGATTCCGATCCAGGCGGCGATCGGAAGCAAGGTAATTGCCAGGGAAACGGTAAAAGCCATGCGAAAGGATGTGCTTGCAAAATGTTACGGCGGCGATATCACCCGCAAGAAAAAGCTTCTTGAGAAACAGAAGGAAGGAAAGAAGCGTATGCGCCAGGTCGGGAATGTGGAGATTCCGCAGAAGGCATTTATGAGCGTTTTAAAGCTGGATGAGGATTGATGATATGGGCTTTGTACAGCCTGTAAGCAGGGGCGGGGGGATGGAAAAAGAGCAAAAGAAGCTTGCTGTCTATGTGCATATTCCTTTCTGTATTAAGAAATGCGGGTATTGTGATTTTTTGTCAGCGCCCGCATCAGAGCAGGTGAGGCAGGCATATGTCGGGGCATTGAAACAGGAGATTTCCGGGTTTGTAAAAAGAAATGAAGAGGTATTGTCCGGATATAATGTCTGCTCGGTCTTTTTTGGGGGCGGTACACCGTCGCTTCTTTCGGCGGGGGAACTTTCGGGGATTCTCAAAGTACTGCGCGAAAAGCTGGTTTTTTCTGCGGATGCGGAGATTACAGTGGAATGCAATCCGGGAACTTTAACCAGGGAAAAGCTTTCCGGATACCGGAAAGCCCTAATCAACCGCCTTAGCATCGGTTTGCAATCGGCGGATAATCTTGAGCTTGCTACTTTGGGCAGGATTCATACTTTTGAGGATTTCCTGCTTAGTTACAGGATGGCAAGGGAAGAGGGTTTTTCCAATATTAATGTCGATATTATGGCGGCGCTTCCGGGGCAGACAGTGTCTACTTATAAGAAGACATTGAAGGCGGTGGTGGGGGTTAAGCCGGAGCATATCTCGGCATACAGCCTGATTCTTGAGGAGGGAACCCCGTTTTATGAGTGCTATGGCAGAAAGGCGGGGGAAAAACATAAGGGAGAGTGCGAAAAATGCCTTCCGGATGAGGAAGATGAGCGGGAGATGTACGCGTGCACAAAGGAAATTCTTTTGGCAGCGGGTTATCACCGCTATGAGATTTCAAACTATGCAAAGGAAGGTATGGAATGCAGGCATAATATCTGCTACTGGGACAGGACAAGTTATCTTGGATTCGGGCTTGGCGCGGCATCTTTTTTTGATGGCTGCCGCTATTGCAACGAGAGGAACCTTTCGCGTTATCTGCACCTGACAGAGCGGGGGGAGCAGGTCTTTGGGGAATGTACCCGCCTTTCCATAAAGGATGGAATGGAAGAGTTTATGTTTCTTGGTCTGCGCATGACGTGCGGCGTGTCGGAGGATGAGTTTTTGCGCCAGTTCGGTGTGGGACTTTTTGATGTGTACGGGGAAGTGATAAAAAAGCATGTTTCCCTGGGGCTGCTTAAAGTGGAGGGGGGCAGGGTATCTTTGACCGACCGGGGGATTGATGTGAGCAACTCTGTTTTTTGCGATTTTTTGCTGGATGAGTGAGGCATGGGATGATAAGGATAAAAGGGATTATGGTGGTTGCGCTTGCGGGATTGCTTTCGCTTGGGACGGTGTCCGGATTTTTGTTTGTCCCGCAGGATGCAGTATCGGTATGTGCGGCTTCGAATTCGTTGAATAAAACGAAAATTACGATCAGCAAAGGGGAAACTTTTTCCTTGCAGGTGCGCGGGGAATATAAGTCCGTGGTATGGGAAGCGGAGAATAAAAAAATTGCGACAGTATCGGATGATGGCATGGTCACAGGGGTTTCGGCGGGGGAAACCATGGTTTATGCCACGGTTGACGGGACGAAATTTCAGTGTGCGGTGACCGTGGAGGCACCAGAACTAAATAAAACAAAGCTGACGGCAAGAGTTGGGAATACATACCAGCTTTCGGTTTCGGGAACCGGGCGGAAAGTTTCCTACCGCAGTTCGGATGCGGGTACCGTAAAGGTTTCTTCTAAGGGGAAAATGATGTTTTTAAAACCGGGGAATGCAACCGTTACGGCAACGGTCGGCGGGATGCGTCTTTCCTGCAAGGTTACGGTGTCCCGCCCGTCTATTTCAATTCCCGACCTTGTGCCCGGCCAGGAGGGTGCTGTTGACTTAAATGGGAAGACTTATAAAAATATTTCCTTCAAAAGCAGTGCGCCCGAGGTGCTTTCTGTGGATGGTAAGGGAAAGCTTACTGCGAGGAAGCCGGGAACGGCACAGATTACTGTAAAGATTGCAGATTATATATGGGAGCAGAAAGTAAAAGTGGTCAATTCGCTCCCGGCTGCGGTCAGGTATGGCACTTATGAAGGGCTTGACAAGCAGGAGGAAAAGCTCGCAAGAAAAGCACATTCGATATTTGCCACAGTTACATCAGACGGGATGACGGATATGGAAATGATTGCGGCACTGCATGATTATATTGTGTTAAACACTGCCTACGATACGACTTATACCAGGTATTCCATCGAGGATACCCTGTTTGACGGCATGGCGGTCTGCCAGGGCTATGCGGAAACCATGAACCTTTTCCTCGATGCGCTGGGTATAGAAAACAAGCTTGTTTACGGGACGGGCGGTGGAATTTCCCATGTTTGGAATTTGCTTTGTCTTGACGGGGACTGGTACCATATGGATGTGACCTGGGACGACCCGCTTTTGGACGGGAAGGATATGCCGGGGAAGGTGCACTATGAATATTTTATGGTGACGGATGATGTGATGGCAAAAGAACATACCTGGAAGCGGTCAGATTATCCTGCGGCTCTCGGTGGCAAATATGGGGATTTTATAAAGGATAAGCTTGAGGAGGACGCTAAAAAGGAGGGGCTTTTTGCGCGGACGGAGGAAGAACTGATTGATCTTGTTGTTGAGAGGGCAGAGCCCGGAAGGTCGGAACTCACAGTCCTTTATACTGGGGATACTGCCGATTTTAATTCCATGCTTCAGCGCATTGTAAATGCGCTGGCAAAGGCCAACCCAGGTAAAAAAACCACCATCTCCTACAGTATGGCTCCGGTTGGGGAGTATATGCAGTTTATGTTGCAAGTTGAACTTTTGTAAAAATCTGGCGGCTGTCCATTCAGTGGGCAGCCGCCAGATTTTATGAAAAATTTAGAAATAAGTGTTGACAAACGCGGGAGTAAGTGATATTTTATGTATAGATGTTAGCACTCCAACGAAACGAGTGCTAACAATCCAGAAAGAGCAGATGACCAAAAAGGCTGGTGTTTGGATGGAATTAGATGAAAGAAAATTGAAAATACTAAAAGCAATTATCTCTAATTATCTTGAAACCGGCGAGCCGGTTGGTTCAAGAACCATTTCCAGGTACACGGACTTGAATTTAAGCTCCGCTACCATCCGCAACGAGATGGCGGATTTGGAGGAGATGGGCTACATTGTACAGCCGCATACCTCGGCGGGGCGGATTCCGTCGGATAAGGGTTACAGACTCTATGTGGACGCGATGCTGTGCGAGAAGGAGAAGGAAGTCGAGAGTATGAAGGAGATGCTGCTTGAGAAGGCGGATAAGCTGGAAACGCTGTTAAAGCAGGCGGCTAAAGTCCTGGCGGCAAATACAAATTATACGACGATGATTACCGGACCGCAGTACCGCAGCAAGAAAGTGAAACTTATACAGCTTTCCGAGGTGGATGAAGCACAGCTTCTCGCCGTGATTGTCCTTGAGGGCAATATTATCAAGAACAGGATTATCCCCCTGCGGGAGCCTTTGGGCAAGGAGGTAGTGCTAAAGCTGAATATCCTGCTTAATACCTGCCTGCAAGGGCTAAACCTTATGGAAATCAACCTGCCGCTGATTATAAAGATGAAGGAGCAGGCTGAGGAGTACAGTATGGTTGTCAGCGATATCCTGGATGCGATTTCACAGGCGGTCGGCGAGGAGGACGATGTTGAGATTTTCACGAGCGGTGCGACGAATATTTTGAAATATCCGGAGCTTAACGATACGCAGAAGGCAACCAACCTTTTGTCCGCGCTCGAAGAGAAGCAGCAGCTTGGTGAACTGATTGCAGGGCTTCCGGCAGAAACGGGAGAACAGCACGGAATACAGGTTTATATCGGAGAGGAAACATCGCTGGAATCCATGAAGGACTGTGCCGTGGTAACAGCAACATACCGCATTGAGGAGGGAGTTTACGGAAAAGTCGGTATTATCGGTCCTAAGCGCATGGACTACGAAAAAGTGGTGGCTTCCCTACAGAGCCTTATGAACCAGCTTGACGGGATATTTAAGAAGTAGGAGGGTGGATTAGGACTTAGAGCAGAAACAGGACAGTAACTGCCCAGACAGTGCAGAGAGGAGTACTGGAAGGGTGGATGCGGAACTTAGAAAGACAAAGAACAGCATCCACCCGGACAGTGCCAGAAGGAATTTATAGGAGCGAAGCGGAGAGAAATTCCTTCGGGGGAAAGGGTACTGGAAGGGTGGATGCGGAACTTATAATAGAAAGGTGATGATGACGTGGCGGATAATATAGAGGAAAAGGAGCCTTTAAAGGGTGCACCAACGGATGGTGACATGGAAGGGGAAAGCGCGAAAACGCAGGAAGAAGTTGAGGGAAAAACTGCGCAGGAAAGTGCGGCGGAACAGGATGTAAAGGAAAGCGATGAGCAGGTACTTTCTGAGGAAGATACGGTCGGGGAAGACACGGGGGAGGATGGCAACGTGCCAAAAGAGCGGAAATCCTTCTTCAAGAAAAAAGAAAAGAAAGATAAGAAGGATGAGAAAATAGAGGAATTAAACGATCGTTTAATCCGTCAGATGGCAGAATTCGACAACTTCCGCAAGCGCACCGAGAAGGAGAAAGCCCAGATGTTTGAGATCGGCGCGAAAGATATTGTCGAGAAAATCCTTCCGGTCGTTGACAATTTTGAGCGCGGGCTTGCCACCGTGCCGGAGGCGGAAAAAGAAAGTGCATTTGTACAGGGAATTGAATTAGTTTACAAGCAGCTAATGAAAGCACTCGAAGATGCGGGAGTAAAACCGATTGAGGCGGTCGGAAAGGAATTTGACCCAAATTTCCACAATGCGGTAATGCATGCGGAGGACGAGAATTTCGGCGAGAACATTGTAGCGGAAGAATTCCAGAAAGGTTATATGTACCGGGATTCTGTGGTAAGGCACAGCATGGTAAAAGTTGCAAATTAAAAAATTGTATATTGGTTATATAAATATGATATTGATTTTTGTGGGATATTAAGATATGTGATATCCGGAAAAAGCAAACACTGCGTTAAAGAAGCATTAACAGCGCAAACATTATATATCAGGAGGAATGAATTATGGGTAAGATTATTGGTATTGACTTAGGTACTACGAATTCCTGTGTGGCAGTTATGGAAGGTGGCAAGCCGGTTGTAATTGCGAACACGGAAGGTTCTAGGACAACGCCGTCCGTTGTGGCTTTTACAAAGACGGGCGAGAGGATTGTCGGCGATTCTGCAAAGCGTCAGGCTGTAACAAACTCTGATAAGACAATTTCTTCTATTAAAAGGCATATGGGTACGGATTTCCGCGTTGCGATTGATGAGAAGAAATTCTCCCCTCAGGAGATATCCGCGATGATTTTACAGAAGTTAAAAGCGGATGCGGAAGGCTATCTCGGCGAGAAGGTAACGGAAGCGGTTATCACAGTACCGGCATATTTTAATGACGCGCAGAGGCAGGCGACCAAGGACGCGGGCAAGATTGCAGGGCTTGATGTGAAGCGTATTATCAATGAGCCTACGGCGGCAGCGCTTGCATATGGGCTTGACAATGAGCGCGAGCAGAAAATCATGGTATATGACCTTGGCGGCGGCACGTTTGATGTATCCATTATCGAGATTGGTGACGGTGTGATCGAGGTTCTGGCAACCGCGGGTGATAACAGGCTTGGCGGTGATGACTTTGACGATAAGCTTACCAGATACTTTATCGAGGAGTTCAGGAAGGCGGAGGGTGTTGATCTCTCGACTGACAAGATGGCGCTCCAGAGATTGAAGGAGGCAGCAGAGAAGGCAAAGAAAGAGCTTTCCTCCGCAACCACCACAAATATAAATCTTCCGTTTATCACAGCTACATCCGAGGGACCGAAGCATTTTGATATGAATTTAACCAGGGCAAAATTTGACGAACTTACCCATGAGCTTGTTGAACGCACGGCGGGTCCGGTACAGAACGCGCTGCGTGATGCGGGACTTTCCGCTTCGGAGCTTGGCAAAGTACTTTTGGTCGGTGGTTCTACCAGAATCCCGGCAGTACAGGATAAGGTAAAACAGCTTACCGGGCATGAGCCGTCAAAGACCTTAAATCCGGATGAGTGTGTGGCGATCGGTGCCTCCATCCAGGGTGGTAAGCTTGCAGGTGATGCGGGTGCGGGCGATATCCTGTTGCTTGACGTTACTCCTCTTTCCCTCTCCATCGAAACGATGGGAGGTGTTGCGACCCGCTTAATTGAGCGCAATACCACAATACCGACTAGGAAGAGCCAGGTATTTTCGACCGCTACGGATAATCAGGAAGCGGTGGATATCAATGTCGTGCAGGGTGAGCGCCAGTTTGCAAAGGATAATAAGAGCCTTGGACAATTCCGTCTGGATGGGATTCCGCCGGCAAGAAGAGGTGTTCCGCAGATTGAGGTTACATTTGATATTGATGCGAACGGTATTGTCAATGTATCCGCTAAGGATCTTGGCACCGGCAGGGAGCAGCATATCACGATTACGGCAGGCTCGAATCTCTCGGATGCGGATATTGATAAGGCAGTGAAGGAAGCGGCAGAGTATGAGGCGCAGGATAAGAAGCGCAAGGAAGCTGTTGAAGTGCGCAATGATGCTGATTCCATGGTATTCCAGACAGAAAAAGCACTCTCTGAGGTTGGCGACAAACTTTCCGATTCTGATAAGTCGGAAGTTCAGGCAAACCTGACACATCTGAAGGAACTGATTGAAAAGACAAATCCAGAGGTTATGTCCGAGGGTGAAGTCGAGGATATCAGGGCAGCGAAAGAGAAGCTGATGACCTCCGCACAGGCGCTGTTCCAGAAGATGTATGAGCAGACCCAGGGCGCAGCGGGTGCACAGGGTGCGGGACCTGATATGGGCGGAGCAGGATTTAATGGCGCGCAGGGTGCAGGACCGGCTGACGATGTAGTGGACGGGGATTACCGCGAGGTTTAACGTTTTTGATAAAAGGTTTGGAAGTGTATTTCTTTCGGACTTATCACCCGGGTGTGGGAGAAATTTCGCATCCGGGTTTTCGTGATATCAGCATATTCCCGAATCGTATTAAGAAGGATTCTGAAAGCAGAGCGGACAGAAGATCCTCTGCCCAGATAAGGGTACTAGGAGGAAATATGCGGAACTTAAAACAGCATATTTCCGGAGAGTACCCCAGAGGAAGTTCTGGGAGCAGAGCGGACAGAAATTCCTCTGCCAGGTAAGGGTACTAGGAGGAAATATGCGGAACTTAAATATAGAAGGGAGAGGACAAAATGGCAGAAAGTAAGAGGGATTATTACGAGGTGCTCGGCGTAAACAAGGGTGCCTCGGATGATGAAATTAAAAAAGCATACCGTCAATTGGCAAAAAAATATCATCCGGATATGAACCCGGGAAATAAGGAAGCGGAAGCAAAATTTAAGGAGGCATCGGAGGCGTATGCAATATTAAGCGACCCGGACAAAAAGCGCCAGTACGACCAGTTCGGTCATGCTGCATTCGAGCAGGGCGGCGGAGGCGGTGGTTTTGAGTTTGATATGGGCAGCATGGGGGATATCTTCGGGGATATTTTCGGTGACCTGTTTGGCGGTGGAAGAAGCCGTCAGCGCTCGGGCAACGGACCGATGAAGGGCGCAAATCTGCGCACCGGAATCCGGATCACCTTTGAGGAGGCAGTATTCGGCACGGAAAAAGAACTTGAGCTCAATCTGAAAGACCCCTGCGAAAAATGCCACGCTACAGGGGCAAAACCGGGTACATCACCGGAAACCTGTAAGAAATGTAATGGTGCCGGGCAGGTAACCGTAACCCAGCAATCGCTGTTCGGTATGGTGCGCCAGGTGCGCCCTTGTCCGGATTGTAATGGTTCCGGGAAGATAATCCGTGATAAATGTCCGGACTGTTATGGCAGCGGGTATATCACGAAAAAGAAAAAGATACAGGTTTCCATCCCGGCAGGCATTGACGACGGGCAAAGTATCCGTATCCGCGATAAGGGTGAGCCAGGTATTAACGGCGGTGACAGAGGCGATCTTTTGGTGGAAGTAACCGTGAGCCAGCATCCGATTTTCCAGCGCGAGGGCTTTGATATTTATTCCTCCGCGCCGCTTCCGTTTACAACAGCAGCGCTTGGCGGTGACGTGCGGATTTCGACGGTGGACGGCGATGTGCTCTATGAAGTAAAACCGGGGACACAGACGGACACGAAAGTGCGTCTTCGCGGTAAGGGTGTGCCAAGTCTGCGCAACAAACAGGTGCGCGGCGACCACTATGTCAACCTGATTGTCCAGGTGCCGCAGAAACTTACAAGTGAGCAGAAAGAATTGATTAAGAAGTTGGATGATTTGTTTAAGGGCAAAACAGAAGAGGATGCACCGAAGGAAAAGAAAAAATCCTTCTTTAAAAAATAGAGGGGGATAATTGGATGAAATGGAAAAAACTTACAATTGAAACAACCACGCAGGCAGTGGATTTTATCAGCGGTCTGCTCGCAGAACTTGGAATTGAGGGCATCGAGGTGGAGGATAATGTTCCTCTTTCCGAGGAGGATAAAGAAAAAATGTTTATCGATATCCTGCCGGAACTGCCGGAAGACGACGGGACGGCGCGGGTTAACTGCTACCTGGAACTTGACCAGGATTTGGAGGATACCGCGGCGCGCATCCAGGCAGGACTTGAGGAGTTTCGTACTTTTGTGGATGTGGGCACAGGTCATATTTCCTTTGGTGAAACAGAGGATAAGGACTGGATGAATAACTGGAAGGAATTTTTCAAGCCGTTTCGGGTGGATGATTCCATAGTTATAAAGCCGACCTGGGAAAAACTGGAAAATTCATGCCCGGATGATCTTATTGTAGAGATTGACCCGGGAACAGCTTTCGGCACCGGAGCGCATGAAACAACGAAACTATGCATTGGCAACTTGAAAAAGTACCTGAAAGAAGGGGATGCGCTCCTTGATGTGGGTTGCGGCAGCGGGATATTGTCGATAATTGGAATGAAACTTGGTGCGGGCTGCGCCGTCGGTACCGATATTGATGCAAATGCGGTTGAAACAGCAAAAGAAAATGCCCAGATAAACCATTTGCACCTTCATACTTCGAAAATGGAAACAGAATGTCCTTCCGGTACAGTGGAGTTTTTAACGGGCAATGTAATTGGCGATAATACATTTGCAAAACAGGTGGGTGAAAACTGTTACCAGGTGGTTGTAGCCAACATCCTTGCAGATGTGATTATACCATTGTCCGCCACAGTGAAAAAGCATATGGCGGAAGGTGCATATTTTATCAGCTCCGGTATAATCGATATGAAAGCGGACGAAGTGAAGGAAGCGCTGAATGCAAATGGGTTTGAAATTGTGGAAGAAGCGCGAATGAAAGATTGGGTTTCCTTTGTCGCCAAAATAAAAGAATAGAAAACAGGCAGGGTTTTGCGGAACTTAAAAAACAGCAAAAGCCCGGAACAGAGCCGGGAAGAGAATTCTTGAAGTGAAGCGAAAAGAAATCTCTTCCCAGGGTAAAGGCGCAGAGAAGGGGTTTTGCGGAACTTAAAATAAGAGGTGAAAAATGAAAAAAGTTGCAGAAAATATTTTTTACGCTGGGGCGCAGGTGGACGGAGGATTTTTGTTCGAGAACCAGTACGAGATACCAAATGGCGTTACATATAACTCTTATGTTATCCTTGATGAGAAAACCGTGGTGCTTGACACGGCGGATCAAAGAGTTGCGGAGCAGTGGCTTTCAAACATAAAAGGGCTTCTTTCCGGAAAGATCCCGGATTACCTGGTAGTATCCCATATGGAGCCGGATCATGCAGCGAATATCGGAATATTCTTAAAAGAATATCCCAATACCACAATTGTTGCAAACCAGAAGACTTTTGATATTCTTGGCTGCTATTTTGACATTGACTTATCTGAGCGCAGCCATATTGTGAAAGAGGGAGATACACTTTCACTTGGTGCCCACACATTGCAGTTCTTTATGGCACCGATGGTACATTGGCCGGAGGTTATGGTCAGCTATGAGCAGAAGGAAAAAATCCTGTTTTCGGCGGACGCGTTCGGAAATTTCGGAAAAATCGATGATATTTTCCTTACTTCCGGAAAAGAGGAGGAATGGCAGGAGGATGCAGGGCGCTACTTCCTAAACATTGTCGGGAAATATGGCAAACCGGTGCAACAGCTTTTAAAGAAGGCAAAGGGGCTTGACATCCGTATGATCTGCCCGCTGCACGGACCACTCTTAAAAGAAAATCTGGGGTATTTTCTTGAAAAATATGATGCGTGGAGCAGTTACCGCGCAGATAAAAAAGGTGTGCTGGTACTTTCTGCATCCATTTACGGCAATACCGACGCTGCCGCTGCGTATCTTGCAAAATGTATCGAAGATGAGGGCGTGGCGGCAAAGCATCTTACACTTGCGGGTGCAGATTTATCCTATGCGGTAGCGGAGGCATTCCGCTATGAAACCGTGGTCTTTGCCTGCGCGACCTACGACGGCGGGCTGTTCCCATGTATGGAAAACCTTCTGTACCGATTATCTTCCAAAAATTTCCAAAATAAGAAGATCGCTTTGGTGGAAAATGGTTCCTGGGGACCGATGGCAGCGGGAAAAATGAAGGCGGAACTTGAGAAGCTTTCCGGTATGGAATTTGTCGGGCAGACCGTTACGATAAAAGGTGCGGTACAGGAAAGTGACAAAGAAAAACTAAAGGAACTTGCAAAGGATATAAGAGGATAAAGGATTGCAAGATAAAACCCATATCAGGAAAAGAATGTGGAGGAATAATGAAGGAACGGCCGATTTTAAGAAACAAACTCTTTTTATACTTTACGGAATTTTTTGCCGGTATGAGCGTGATGGCGGTGGAGCTGGGGGCGAGCAGGCTGCTGGCTCCCTATTTTTCCTCCTCACAGATAGTCTGGACAATTGTGATTGGCACGATAATGATTGCGATGGCGCTCGGCAATCTCTACGGTGGTAAAAGTGCCGACAAAGATCCTAACCCCGACAAACTTTATGCAAGGGTTTTGATCGCGGCAGCCTGGATTGCGCTGATCCCAGTACTTGGAAAATATATTATCCTGGGCGTATCCGCCGTGATGATATTTACCGTAAACAGCAATTTCCTTATATGGGCGGCGTTTGCAGCATGTATGATTATATTTGTATTTCCGCTGTTTCTTCTTGGAACCGTCACCCCTTCGCTTGCAAAATATACGGTGGATAAACTGGAAGACTCCGGAAGAGTGGTTGGCACACTGGGGGCGGCAAATACCATCGGAAGCATTATCGGTACTTTTATGCCAACTTTTGTGACCATCCCGACCGTTGGGACATCCGTAACTTTTTTAATCTTTGCGGGAATTCTGATTTTCCTTGCCCTCGTTTATTTTATTAGCTGCAGGGCGGGGCGCGTGCGCTGTATTGTGGCAGTTTTGTTGTTTGTGGCTGCCTCTATCCTAGGGTCATCGGACAGTTTTGCGTTCTGGGAAAAAGGTTTGGTCTATGAGGGGGAATCCATTTACAATTATCTCCAGGTAAAGGAAGATGACCGCAAGGTGGTTCTCTCAACCAATGTTCTTTTTGGCGTGCAGTCCGTTCTTGTAAAGGGGGACGGATTAACAGGGATGTACTATGATTACGCGATGGCAGCCCCGCTTATGGCAGGACGGAAAGAAGGGGAAGAGTTTAATATCCTGGTTCTTGGCATGGGAACGGGTACCTATGCAACCCAGTGCCGGAAATATTTCGGCGATATCAGGATCGAAGGTGTGGAGATTGACGGGGCAATCACGAAGCTTGCAAGAAGGTATTTCGAACTTCCCGAAGATGTGCCGGTAACTACCTACGATGGCAGGGCGTACCTGAATGCGGTGGATGAGAAATATAATGTAATCATGGTGGATGCCTATCAGGATATCACCATCCCGTTCCAGATGTCCTCATTTGAGTTTTTTACGCTGGTGCGCATGCATCTGAAAGAGGATGGGGTTATGGTAGTCAATATGAATATGCGCGGCGGCGGGGAGGGCAATATCAACCAGTATCTGGCGGATACCATTGCACAGGTTTTTTCCTGCGTATATACGGCAGATGTTCCAGGAACCACCAACAGGGAACTATTTGCTTCCAACTGTCCTGATATTTTGGAAAAATTTGATAGCAGCCGAAAGGAACTGGATGATAACGCGCTCACCCAGTTGTTTGGGCGGGTATCGGAAAAACTCGTGCCTTACAAGGCAGGAAATTATATTATGACGGATGATAAAGCACCGGTAGAACTGCTTGGTATTAAGGTAATTGATGAGATTATCCGCGAAGAGGTGGAATATTATAGGGATATTTATGAGCGGGAAGGTATCAAGGGGCTGCTTGGGAGTTTTTGACCTGTCAATTATACCAGGTGGGGGATAAGCCTTATCGGACAAGCTACGGTAGCAGCATCGGAAATTTAGGGATATGAGGAAGTACGGAACGGATTCTGAAATTCCCTTGACTGCAGGAGAAGTCATTGGTGATTTATCTAAAAGATGGTGTGAGGGTGGGAGTGACATTATCCCTGTTTAAACAGGAAATGGTATGATTGAATGGCACAAGTATAAAAATGGAAAGAAGCAGGTTATTTGACAGTGTGCAAATCACAATATTTTAGCAAGGAGAACGGGGTAAAGCGGGGGTTTTATGGAAAATAGAAAACAAAAACTGCGTACAAGCTGCGATTCCTGCACAAATTATGTATATGATGAGGAATATGAATACTATGTCTGCGAAGTGAACCTTGACGAGGACGAGATGGGGGCTTTCCTGCGGGGAACAGTGGAGAATTGCCCGTATTACCGGAAGGATGACGAGTATGCGGTTGTGAGAAAGCAGATGTGAGAGGGATGTATTGTAAGGTGGAAAACACCTGGGTGCTTATGGTGCTGTGCGTCTGTTTGTTTTACTGTAAGGGGGAGCGGTGGATGCAGTGGCAGGAAACAAAGATATAAAAAGAAAGGATTTTAAATGGAACAATATCGGAATGAAATTTTTGACAGGGTGCGGGAATCAGAGCAAGAAATGGTTCTTGCAATATATCGTTCCATGGTGGGGACACCGGGGTGTACATGGGATCTGGGGTATCCGGATGAAAGGGAGATAATGTCCGACCTTTCGAGGGAAGCGCTCTATTGTATGCGCGGGCAGGATGAAAAAATCCTGGGTCTGATCTCTGTGGATGAGGATGAGGCAGTTGCCGCCCTGCCCCTTTGGAACCAGAAGGCAGAGAAACCGGCGGAACTTGCGCGCCTTGCCGTGATAAAGGAATACCAGAATCGGGGGCTTGCGCGTCGGCTGATTTTATCCGCGATGGATGTTTTAAAAAAACAGGGATATGATACGGTGCGTTTTCTGGTAAGTCCGGGGAATAAAAAGGCGCTTTCCTCCTATGCAAAACTTGATTTTGAATATCGGGGCAGGGCTTTTTTATATGAAAAGGAATGGTTTTTATATGAGAAGAAATTATAGATAATAAATAGTTGAACCTTCGCTGTTATGTGAAGGAAAGGCTTTTCCCTGGCAGGGTAGGATATCAGATAGTAATAACGGGAATATTTTTCCCGCAGCAGAAATGAGGAGTATTATGCATGATCGTTTAACAAAGGGCGATATTAAAAAGATGGAGGAAGAGATTGAATACAGAAAGCTTGTGGTTCGCAAAGAGGCGATTGAAGCGGTAAAAGAAGCCCGCGCCCAAGGCGATTTAAGCGAAAATTTTGAATACTACGCCGCAAAGCGCGACAAAAATAAAAATGAGAGCCGCATCCGTTATCTGGAGCGCATGATTAAGACAGCGCAGGTGATCGAGGATAATTCAAAGGAGGATGAGGTCGGTCTTTATAATACGGTTGATCTTTATTTTGAAGATGATGACGAAGTTGAAACCTACCGCCTTGTCACCACGGTGCGGGGAAATACATTAAATGGTTCCGTCAGTATCGATTCTCCGATCGGAAAAGCTATCTTCGGGAAAAAAGTCGGGGATCGGGTTTATGTGGCCATCAATGAAAATGCAGGGTATTATGTGGTTATAAAAAAGATTGAGAAAACGAAGGATGACGGGACGGATAAACTCAGGGGATTTTAATTTTCTTTTTAAGAAAGTTAAACAAGGGCTGCGGGTAAGAAAAAATGCTGTTTTATGGGAGAAAAGCAGAAAAAAAGCATTTTCTGCCGAAAAGTTTACGGGGAATTTTTTTATTTTAGAAACTCTTAATTAGTTCGTCACAGCTTGCACACAAATTCCTTTTATAATAATAATTGTAAACGATAGGAGTGAGCAAAATATTCAAAGCGCGCATTGACCGCTCGCTCCGCCTAACAATTATCCTATTTTTGATAGATACTTTTTCCCACTACAACCCTTCTAAGGAAAGAAGCTGCCGAAAGGCAGCTTCTTTCCTTTTCGTGTGCGCCCGGCGGCGCACGTTTCTAACCGGTGCAAGTCCGGAATCCGCCCGGTA
>CAJTOR010000038.1 GCA_910577675.1 uncultured Lachnospiraceae bacterium | reverse complement strand
GGTACGCACGGTGGTGTGAGAGGACGGCGGTTAATCACCGCCTCCTACTCGATTACTTCCTGATTTCAAGAAGCTTTGCTTTCAGCTCATTTTCAATTCGGTTCAGTTCAAGTTCCGCCGCCTTGCGTTTGGCGTGCCCCTCGGTCTGGATGCGCATCACTTCGTCGAGAGTGCTAATCAGGGATTCGTTGGTGGTCTTTAATGTTTCGATATCCACAATACCGCGCTCGGATTCCTTTGCCGCCTCGACAGTTGCCATTTTCAGTGTGGCAGCATTTTTGCGGAGCAGTTCGTTCGTCATGTTTGTAACTTCGCGCTGTGCCTTTGCTGCCTGTTCGGAATGCGTCACTCCGAGGGCAAGCACCATCTGGCTTTTCCAGAGCGGGATGGTATTCACTATTGTGGATTGGATTTTTTCGGACATTAAGGTGTCGCTGCTTTGTACAAGGCGGATCTGCGGTGCGGTCTGGATTGAGATCATGCGCGTCAATTCCAGGTCGTGCAGTTTTTTCTCGAACCGGTTGCACATTGCTGACAGGTCGTTTGCAGCCTGCGCGTCCTCCGGAAGCCCGGAAGCCGCCGCTTTCTGCATCAGTGCAGGAAGTTCCTCGGACTGGATTTTCGCCAGTTTTTTCTTGCCTGCTAAGATGTACATGGACAGCTCCTTGAAATAATTCTTGTTGAGCTCATACATTTTGTCAAGAAGCGCGACATCCTTTAAAAGCTGTATCTGGTGGGATTCGAGCACCTGTGTAATCTTGTTGACATTGGTTTCCGCCTTCGCGTATTTTGCCTTCATGCCGGTTAAGCGGTCGGAGGCTTTGCGGAATTTTCCAAAAAAACCCTTTTCTTCCTCCTCATCAAAACTTTTTAATTCGGTGACAAGGCTTGATAGCATGGAACCAATCTCGCCCAGGTCTTTAGTGCGCACATTCTCCAGTGCATTCTCGGAGAAATCCGCCATTTTTTTCTGTGCGCCCGCGCCGAACTGCAAGATCATCTGGGAGTTATTAAGGTCGATTTTCTCGGCGAAATCATCCACCATCTGTCTCTCCTGCGGTGTCAGGGAACTCTCGTCAAAAACAGGTTTTTGTAATTCCTCCGGAACATCAGCCTCGGCTTTTGCAGGGGGCTGCGGTTCATCGGCGAACGGCTCAAATGTGAGAGTCGGGGTTGCTTCGAGATCTTTTAATAAATCTTCTGTCATTGTTTTGCCTCCATAAATAAAGATTTTTTGATATAAGTGTTTTCGTGATTTTATACAAAGCAGAAACTGTTTTTACATTTTATCAAATGCGCCCTTGGTCAGACCCTCCTGTGCAAACATAGTCTGTAATACAGAAATATCAGTTGAGATATCAAGAGCGTCATCCTCATAAAGGCTGTCAAGCAGTGTTTCAAATGCGTAGATAATGGTTTCCAGTGTGGATTCAATCTCCTTCTTGGCAGATTGGATATTGTCGCCCTTTACACTCTGCGCTTCGAAGTCCTTGTAGGCATCTACAAGTTTTAAGGTGGTTGGCAGATAGTAATTAATAAATTTATCAAGATCATCCACCTGTTCCGGGTGAAGCTCAATGCGGGCGTAAATCTTTCTGATAATCTCCTCGAGATGGTCAAGTTTTGCGGAGATAACCTCGCCGGGGATGGCGGCGTTTGCCTCGCGGATTTTCGTCAGGTACGAATCGCCCGCGGAGAGCACTTTGATAACCTTTGGCGGAAGAGAGGCTCTCCCGGCATTCCCGGCGGCTTTGTTTTCCGCGCCGGAATTTAAAGGAGTATCCTGGCTGGATTTTTGTTTAGCACGGTTTTGGCTTCCCGCATCGTTTCCGGAAATATTCTGCGGGGGTGTGCTGTCCGTTCCATAGTTGGCTGCCTGTATGTCGATGCGGTTGCCCGCGCGCTTTTTTTCCAACTGGCTCGCCAGATAGGCGTTCTGGACTTTTAAGTACTGGTCGTAGGTAGCACCGTTTAACATAACACAGGTCTGCTGGTCGTCGATATGCCCTTCCGGGAACATGCCGAGCGCGATCATCTTGCGCAGGTCTTTAAGCACAAAGCGCTGCGAGCGCCCGATATGGGAGGAGAGCTCCTTGATCGGGCAGTATGCTCTCCCGCGAAGCTGGCGGACATACTGGTAAAAACGGTGGATGCGGTGCCTGCGTTTAGTGCCGATGATTGTCATACTCCCGGAAACCAAAAAGCCGGGCACGACGAGGGAAGACATCAAGGTATCATATGTGTGGTAGGAGAGATCACCCGACCCGGAAAAAAGGTTGAACATCATGAATAACATCATGCAGGTTGCAAGGCCAAGCCATCCAAATACTGACAGGAGGATGCCGGAAACACGCCCTTTCGGATTGCGGCTGATCGGTACCAGCTCAGCGGGGGAATGGGCGCTGTGGGCGGTAGCTGCCCTATTGGTATAACCGGGGTTCTGCCCTGGCATCCTGAAAGTGTTTTCCGAAAAGTTTCCGCCGTTTTGGTTTGTCTTCTTCGCGGCAGAACCGCCAAAAAAGCCGAATGCCTCCGCAGCCTCGCGCAGTTTGCTGGAATAGCCCTGGTAACTGTGATGTCCATGCCCGTTTGATGAGCCGTGGGCTGCCCCGTGCCCGCCTCCGTGTTTCCTCGCTTCTTCTGCCGCCTGCCTTCTGCGCTCCTCCGCGGCTTTGCGCCTCGCCTCAATCGCCTGCCTGCTGTTGTAGCGGGCGCGCTCCGCCTCAGCCTGTGCGGCCTGTCTTCTCGCTTTGTAATCCGCGCGCATATCGCCGTTTACAATTTCGCCGTCGATACGCTCGAGATCTTCCGCTGTTGTTTCCTGATTGTCATACTGCTGATAGAAACGGTTTTGGCTTGTGCCGATCTGGGCGATCGAAGTGTTGACGGCGGTGGTAATATTTTTATTCAATTTTGAAAAATCTGACGTGGCCAGTGCGTCCTGCACGGCTTTTTCAATATCAGATGCAAGATCAGAATTGTACATGGCAAACCCCTCGTTTATGGTATGTTTTGTGGTAGTGCGGAACGTGCTGCCATATCCGCGTTTCTGTAAGGATTATAGCGCAAAAGAAAATGGTTTGCAATCAGAATTCAATTATTATAATCAATTTATAATTTTACCCGTTATTTATGAAAATTTCCTGATAAGAATTGCGAAGCCTGACAGATTGTGTTATAGTAAGGAAAGATTTTTGGGAAAAGAATTAAGAAGGGGTCTTAAATTATTTAACCTGTCAATTGTATAAGGTGGGGAATAAGTCCCATCTGATATGCGAGGGCAGCATTGGGATATAATTTCCTTTGATTTTTGGAATGGGGGCAGTATATTTTATGGCAGATAAGTTATCGGGGCTAATCGAAACATGTTACGGGATGGCTGCCGCAATCAATGCGGCGGGGATCGGCGTGGATGAGCGCATGAAATTGCAGGCGACGGCGCGACTGGATTTTTTAAAATTCCTTACCTACCTGGCCTACACGGAGGGGGATATCACGAAGGGGGAGCTTGATTTTATCAACAGGACGCTCGGCTACCATTTAAAAAAGGAAGACCTTGTGCAGCTTCGTTTCAGCGAGCGCACCGCCATGCCGGAATTTGCAAGGACGGTACCGCGCGCACTGAAATTCTTTGTGTTAGCGGATGCCGGGAACAAAATGAAGGATGAGGTATACCGCAAAAAGAAGGCAATTACGTTAGTTGAAACTTACCGCCTCCTCGGGCAGACCTATATTGCGCAGGATGAAAAATGCACGGAAAAAGAGATAAAGCTTTTGTCCGCCTATATGAAAATGCTGGAGGATTTTTTAAAGGAATATGGTCTGTTTCGCAGGAACGCACATATCGAGCCGATTTTGCCGGTGATTGACCGCAGGTCAGAAAAAAGGGAGTATTCATCCCCTGTGGGAGAAGGGAAGGGGGAGAAAAAGAAGGAGAGGGAAGAGGAGGAAGCAAAGGAGGAGGGCGTGGAGGACATGCTGGCGGAACTGAACGCCCTGACGGGGCTTTCCTCGGTAAAACATGAAGTGAACCATCTGGTCAACCTGATGCAGGTGGCAAAGCTGCGCCGCGAGCAGGGGATGAAGGAGCCTTCTGTTTCCAAACATCTTGTATTTTCAGGCAATCCCGGAACCGGAAAAACCACTGTGGCAAGGCTTTTGGCAAAAATTTACAAATCCCTCGGTATCCTGTCCGGAGGACAGCTTGTGGAGGTGGACCGCGGGGGGCTTGTAGGCGGATATATCGGGCAGACGGCGGCAAAGACAGCGGATGTGGTGGACGAGGCAATCGGCGGGATTTTGTTTATTGACGAGGCTTATGCCCTTACAGTGGGCAAGGGTGAGGGGGACTTCGGGCAGGAGGCTGTCGATACGCTGCTTAAAGCGATGGAGGATAACAGGGATTCGCTGATTGTGATTGTGGCGGGCTACCCCGACCTGATGGAAGAGTTTTTAAGTTCGAACCCCGGCTTGCGCTCGCGTTTTTCCCGCTTTATTACATTTGAGGATTATACCCCGGGTGAGCTTTTTGATATCCTGCTTGCCATGTGCAAAAAGCAGGAGTACGTGCTTTCCGAGGGGGCGGGGGAGTTTGTAAAGGGACTTTTAAAGGAGCGCTGCGATAACAAGCCGGATAATTTTGCCAATGCCCGCGATGTGCGCAATCTTTTAGAGCGGGCGATCACAAACCAGGCGGCGCGCGTGATCGAGAGCAAAAAGGCGGATTATGATACATTGGCAAGGCTTGAGCAATGCGATTTTGAGGGCATCCGTTTATAAAAATATGAAGAAATTATGAATAAAATATGAATTTAGGAAGAAAAGCTTTTATTTTTGGGTGAACTGTGTTATAACTGTCTACGCAACCCGCCGTGCAACAGGAAAAATAAATTGCAGGCGGGCGGTGGCATATTTATGGAAACGGAAACCGGAACAGAGAGGGAATGAAAATATGGGCAGAGGATTACAGAGAACTTTGGCATTGCTGCTTACGGGGGCGCTCCTTGCCTCATGTGGGGGGAAGAAGGAGGATAATGAACTGGAAAGGCTTTCGGGAAGCGCGGTTGAAGCCCACTATAAAGGTGTGGAATATGAACCTTACGACACGTCGGTGTCACAGGAGGAGATTCAGGCGAGGATTGACAGCTTTGTGGATTCGCACGCGCTCTATGTGGAGATTACAGACCGCAACGATGTCCGCGACGGTGATATCGCCAATATCGACTATACCGGTTATATGGATGGCGAGGCATTTGAGAATGGAAGCGATAAAGGTTATGACCTGACCATCGGTTCCGGTCAGTTTATAAGCGGTTTTGAGAGCGGCTTAATCGGTGCAAAAGTGGGCGAAACAGTGGATGTGGAAGCCACATTCCCCGACCCGTACAAGAAAAATCCGGATTTTTCCGGAAAGAAGGCAGTTTTTACCGTGAAGGTAAATTCCATCAAGCAAAAGCAGGAGGTGGAGCTGACTGACGAGCTGGTTGCCGCAAATACGGACTATGCGACCGTGGCGGACTACAGGGATTACATTGAGGAGAGCCTGCGCACGCAGAAGGAGACCTACGCCAAGAGCAGCAAGGAAACCCTTGTGATGAAAAACCTGATTGAGCAGACTGAATTTACCGGGATTGAGCAGGAAGATATCGACAGCTACTATGAGAGTTCGCGCAGCTACTACAGCAACTTAGCCCAGGTTTATGAGAGTACTTACGGGTACTCGTTCGCCATGTTTATCCTTTATTTCTTCGGCTGTTCGAGCGAGGAAGAATACGAGGAACTTCTCCGCGAGCAGGCTGAATTTGAGGTTAAGAGGACACTGATTCTCTATTATGTGATTGACAAGGAGAACCTCACATTGTCCGATGAAGAGTATGCGGAGGCAATGGAGCGCTACGCGACGCAGTACAATGTGACGGTGGAGGAACTAAAAGAGCAGGTGGAGGAACCTAAGATCCGCATGCTGGCACAGCAGGAGAAGGCGGAACAGCTAATCTATGACAGTGCCGTGGCGGTGGAAAAAGAGTAGGGCATAAAAGTGTCAGGGCAGGTTTTTTTGGCGGTGTGCTGTCTGCCGCAAGAAGTTACAGGTTTTAACAGCGTGAAAACAGCACAGAAAGAGGGATGATATGAAGAAAAAATGGCTTGCAGTGTTACTCTGTGGATGTCTTATATTTACCGGGTGCGGCTCGAGTGATGACGGGGAAGAAACTTCGGGGGGCGACGGGAACAAAGGCGAGAGCGGTTCGCTGATTTCCGGGAATAAGAATAATTCCACAAACGGGCAGGAAGACCCTGGCAGCGCGACTAAGGCACCGGATTCCTCAGAAACCGATAAGGATGGGGAAGACGCGCAGACGGGCGCATACTGGCACCCGCAGGGCAGTGTTGTACTTGGGCAGTATGTTGGGATTTCGGTGGACAAAGTTGTACCTGAGGTAAAGGACGAGGATGTCCAGAGTGAGATTGATTATCTGCTTGACCAGAGCAGCGAGCCAAAAGTGATTGAGGATCGCAATGTTGTGGAGAGCGGGGACTATGTCTGCGTGGACTACACACTCTGGGTGGGCGGCGAGCAGGTGGATGAGATTACCGACGAATATCTGACGGTCGGAAACGGTTACTATGATTTTGAGGAGAGTTTAGTCGGTGCATTTATCGGTGAGTCAAAGACAACCGAATGTGAAGTCCAGGATTACGCGCACAGCGAGTATGTGGGGCAGACCGGGACTTATATTGTGAATATCAAATCGATTAACGAATTGATAGTTCCGGAGCTGACGGATGCGTTTATTGCCGAGAAAACGGATTTTGATACGGTGGAGGCGTACCGCCAGGATATTTATGATACTTTGATGGCTGAGGCAACAGAGGATGCAAAAAGCAAGGAGAGGGTTTCCGCGTTTGAGAAGATCATGGAAAATTCGACTTTTTCCGGGATCAGCGATGCGGATATCCAGTCCTATGTTGATGAGACCATTCAATTCTATGAGCAGTATGCCTCGATGTGGGGGATGGATGTGGAGTCCATCGTTTCCCTGTTTTACGGAACATCCTACGATGAGTTCCTTGTGCTTGCGAAGGAGGACGGGGAGTATGCGGTTAAGCAGTACCTGATCCTCGATGCGGTAATCAAGGATGCGGATATTAAACTGACGGATGAGGAATACACAAAGGCTCTGGCGGAATATGCGGCGGAAAATGATTTTTCAACCCCGGAGGAAGTGGAAGAAACTTATTACAAGGAAGACCTTGTGGAGCAGTTTTTGCGGGACAAGGCATATGATATGATTGTGGATTCGATGATTGTCAGCTAGTATAAAAAACACCCCGAAAGTCCCACAAACCGGGAGCCGGGGTGTTTTCATGTAAAAAAAGGTTGCTTTTTGCCTTTTGGTTGATTATAATAAATATAAGATGTTAAAACGATTTAGCATTTGGGGGATGATTATGGTATCTGTAAAGGATATTGCGGCGCGATGTAATGTTTCCGTTGCGACAGTCAGCAAGGCGCTAAACGGGTACAGCGATATCAGCAAGGAGAAGAGGGACTACATCAATGCTGTGGCAAAAGAAATGGGATATTTCCCGAATGCCGCGGCGATTGCACTGAAAACAAACCGCACGTACAATATCGGCATCCTGTTCTTAGATGCGGCGAATAACGGGCTGACGAACGAACATTTTGCCAGGGTATTGCAGGGGGTGAAGGAGGAAGCGGAGTCGAGGGGGTACGATATCACATTTATCAACCACCATATCGGTGCGAGGACAATGACTTATACGGAACACTGTTATTACCGCGGTGTGGACGGAGTGGTGATCGCATGCATTGATTTTGATGAGCCGGAGATTATTGAGCTTGTCAACAGCAAAATACCGGTTGTGACCATCGACCATGTGTTCCACAATATCACTTCCGTGATCTCGGACAATGTCAAGGGGGTGCGCGACCTGGTGCTGTACGCTCACAGTATGGGGCACCGAAAGATCGCGTTTATCCACGGGGACGATTCGTCCGTTTCGAGGGATCGGCTGGCAAGTTTTTACCGCACGCTTGACGAGCTTGGCTTAAAGGTGCCGGAGAGTTATGTGTTAGTCTGTCCTTACCGCGATGCAAAGACGGCGGCGCAGAGGACAAAGCAGTTGCTTGCACAGAAGGATATGCCGTCCTGCATCCTTTATCCGGATGATTTTACTGCGGTCAGCGGGATCAGTGTGATCGAGCAGGAAGGTTTACATATCCCGGAGGATATCTCGGTTATCGGTTATGACGGCAACAGCTATGCGCGGGCGATGGAGCCGGCATTAACCACGCTGGCGCAGGATTCGGAGGTGCTTGGGCGTTCTGCGGCAAAGCACCTGATCCAGATGATTGAAAAACCAAAGACAGCGCTTGTGGAGCGCGTGGTTGTGGAGGGAAAGGTTCTTGCCGGCCGCTCGGTTAAAAAATTGTAGGAGGCACAGCCCTGTGGATGGCGGATAACGGCAGGGCTTCTTTTTATTTTGGTGGGGGATAAAAAAGGTGATTGAAGAATTGAGAAAAATATGGTATAATATCGTCAGATATTATACCAGCGCTGATTTGTGTCCGACCAGAGGGAGGACAATTTCTCTGGCAAATCATGTGCATCCCCCGGAGGGAACATGTCGGAAGGACATGGTATAATATCGTCAGATATTATACCATCGCTGATTCGCCGTCCGACCAGAGGGAGGACAATTTCCATGGCAAATCATGTGCACGCCCCGCAGGGAAACATGTCCGGAGGACATGGTATAATATCGGTAGATATTATATCAGCGCTGGCATCCCCCGAAGGATATGATTGTGCGAATCCTTTCGGAGGGAATGTGGACGAAGGACATTTTATAATGGAACCGGGTTTATAAGGAGCTGTCACCAGAGGGTGCCGCAGGGCATTGCAGGAGTAACGGACGGAATTTGGATGAGAGATAGCTGCGGCATGACCGTGGGTGTGAAAGGAGCGGGATATGCAGATCGATGAAAAAATGATGAGGGAACTGGGTAGTGCCGGTATTAATATGGAAGAGGTATTGGAGCGCTTTATGGGAAAGCAGGATATGGTTATCAAATTCCTGAAGAAATTCCCGGCGGACCCAAATTATGAGCTGCTTGAAAAGGCGCTGGAAAATAAGGATGAAAAGCAGGCGCTTTCAGCTTCCCATGTTTTAAAAGGTGTGTCCGGAAATCTTTCGATGAACGTGATGCATCGCCTGTTTTCAGAGCAGATTGAATATATCCGTGGGGATAACTGGGAAGATGTCCTCAATGTGATGGAGGAAATCCGCAAAGAATATGAGAAAGTGGTGGAAGCGCTTAAAAAGCTGCCGTAAATACCAGTGCGCCGGAGTATGGGAGTTGGGGAATATTACTAGGAGGAACCGTTATGACAAAGATTAGGACAAGATATGCGCCGAGTCCGACTGGAAGGATGCATGTGGGAAATCTGCGCACTGCACTCTACGAGTTTTTGATTGCGAAGCATGAGGGCGGGGATTTTATTCTGAGGATAGAGGATACAGATCAGGAACGCTATGTGGAGGGTGCGGTTGATATTATCTACCACACTATGCAAAAGACTGGGCTGGTTCATGACGAAGGACCGGATAAAGACCGGGGCTTTGGACCATATATTCAGAGTGAGCGGCAGGCGACAGGTATTTATTTGAAATATGCGAAGGAACTGATCGAGAAGGGTGAGGCATATTATTGTTTCTGTGATAAGGAGCGCCTTGCAGGTTTAAAAAGTGTTGTTTCCGAGGATGAGGAAGGCGAGGCAAAGGAGATTACAAAATATGACAAACACTGCCTGCAATTAAGCAGGGAGGAGATAGAGGCGAACCTTTTGGCGGGAATGCCATATGTTATCCGGCAGAATATGCCGCTTACTGGCACAACCTCCTTTACGGACGCGATTTACGGGACAATCACGGTCGAGAACGAGGAACTTGACGATATGATTTTAATTAAGTCGGACGGTTTCCCGACGTACAATTTTGCGAATGTAGTGGACGACCATCTGATGGGAATCACCCATGTGGTGCGGGGCAATGAGTACCTGTCCTCGACACCTAAATACACGAGGCTCTATCATGCCTTCGGCTGGGAGGAGCCGGTGTATATCCACTGCCCGCTGATTACGAACGAGGAGCACAAGAAGCTGGCAAAGCGCAGTGGGCATTCCTCATTTGAGGACTTGCTTGAGCAGGGTTTTGTGACCGAGGCCATTGTTAATTTTATTGCGCTGCTTGGCTGGAGCCCGGCGGGCAACGAGGAAATTTTTTCGCTTGAGGAGCTGGTTAGGGAATTCGATTACCACAATATCAGCAAGTCACCGGCTGTTTTTGACATGCAGAAACTCCGCTGGATGAATTCGGAGTATATTAAGCGCATGGACAATGAGGTCTACTATGCGATGGCAATGCCGTATATTGACAGGGCTGTAAGCCGCGACTGCGACAAAAAGCTGATTGCCGACCTTGTGAAAACGCGCATTGAAACATTCTGCGATATCGCGGGTCTGGTGGATTTCTTTGAGGAACTGCCGGAGTACGATGTGGAAATGTTTACGCACAAAAAGATGAAGACCAATTCAGAAAATTCGCTTGTGGTATTAAAGGAGCTGCTGCCGCGCTTTGAGGAACTTTCCGATTATTCGGTCGGGGGAATCGAAGGGATTCTTGCCGAGTACATCGCAGAGAAAGGGATCAAGAACGGTCAGGGACTCTGGCCGGTGCGGACGGCGGTTTCCGGCAAGCAGTCAACACCGGGAGGGGCATACGAAATCATGCATATCCTCGGGAAAGAGGAGAGCCTCCGCCGCATACATTTCGCGGTGGAAAAGCTTGAAGCATCGTGCCAGTAAGTGGTGCGCCGGGCGGGGAACTTACCCTGCCCGGCACTTGCGGAGAATATCCTTTAGTATTTCTTATTTGTTAATTTTTGGATAAATGTAAAAATTCTATATCTTCGTGAAACTGGCTGCGGTTTAAGCGCTCCATCGTTTGTGCTCTTGGCGCTAAACACGAAACCAAAAATCTGTGAATTCTGTAAAATGCGCTTCTTATGGATGGAGTTTAGGCTGATAATCCTGTTTTGGACATCGGAGCGCAAAATAGTCTGTGCTACACTCTTGTTATATTCCTGCACTTTGGATGCAATATCAGGAGTGGTCATAAATATCTTATTATCGCTTTTGGGCTGTCTTGATGGTTACGGATAATTCCGCATTCTTTTATGCATCTGCAGGATTGTAAGTGTTAAAGAAAGCTTGGGTTAATTTTCCGCCTGCAAACATAGAGGATGGCGATATCCCTGTGCAGATTGGGCGGCTTAATTCCAGTATGGAACGGATTGAATATAAGTTTTTGTATTACCAGGGGATAGGAAACCTCCATTTTATGGAGTGGGGAGGAAATTATGCAACAGAACGAGGCACAAAAAATAGCAATCGCGCACCGCAAGGGTCCGATGATGGTACTTGCAGGTCCGGGTTCAGGAAAGACGACAGTTATCACGAACCGGGCGAAGGCGCTGGTTGAAGAATGCGGGGTGAAGCCGGAGCGCATTTTGGTTATCACCTTTACAAAAGCGGCGGCAACACAGATGAAGCTGCGGTTTGAGAGATTGATGGGGGCACCCTGCGGGGTTAATTTCGGCACATTCCACGCCGTATATTTTAAAATACTGAAATATGCCTATCACTATGATGCGTCATGCATTATTAAGGAGGAAGAACGCTACCAGTTTTTCCGCGACTATATCGCAAAACTGAATATTGAGATTGATGATGAGAAAGAATTTATTGAGGGGATCGGCAGTGAGATCAGCCTGGTAAAAGGGGAGCGCGTTGATATTGAACATTATTATTCCATGAACTGTTCGGAGGAGAATTTTAAGAAAATTTACCGCGCATACGAGGAAATGCTGCGGGCAGCGAACAAGATTGATTTTGATGATATGCTGCTTTTGTGTTATGAACTTTTGACGCAAAGACCGGATATTTTGGCGATGTGGCAGAGATTTTACGAGTACATACTGATTGATGAGTTTCAGGATATCAACCGTGTGCAGTACGATATTATAAGACTGCTCGCACTCCCGCAGAATAATCTTTTTATTGTGGGCGATGATGACCAGAGTATTTACCGCTTCCGCGGGGCAAAGCCTGAGATTATGTTAAATTTTCCAAATGATTATCCGGAATGTGAGAGGGTGCTTCTCGATATTAATTACCGTTCGGCAGCGGATATTGTGGAAGCCGCAGGAAGGCTGATCTCGGCAAATACCAAGCGCTTCCCCAAAAAGATCCTGTCGGTGCACGCGCGGGAAAATGCGGTGAGGGTAATAGAGTTTGCCGATGTGAAGGCGCAGAATGAGGCGATAGTCAGGGAACTGCTCTCATACCATGAAAACGGCGGGCAATACCGCGATGTGGCAGTTTTATACCGGACAAACACGCAGCCGGGGGCGTTAGCAGAAAAACTTATGGAATATAATATCCCGTTTTCAATGAAGGATTCCCTGCCAAATATATATGAACACTGGCTGGCGAAAAACATCCTAGCTTATATCCGGTTGGCGCTCGGGGAGAATGACCGCGCGCTCTATTTCCAGATTATGAATCGGCCAAAGCGCTATCTTTCCCGCGAGGCATTTAAGGATGCCAAGGTTGATTTAAGGAAAGTGAAACAATATTACTACAGCCAGGCGGGCAAGGGTTATGTGGTGGAGCGCATTGATAAGCTTGAGCAGGATCTGCGGCTTTTAGCAAGGACAAACCCCTACGCGGCAGTAAATTATATCCGGCGCGCGATGGGGTACGACGATTATCTGCGGGAGTATGCAAAATTGAGGCGCATCCATGAGGAGGAGCTGTTTGACCTGCTCTCCCAGCTGCAGGAGGCGGCGAGGGAGTATGGGACATTTGCGGAGTGGTTCGCACATATGGAAGAATACCGAAAGGAACTTGAACAGCAGAGTGCGGGGAAGAATGACAGTGACAGGGATGCAGTGGTGTTTATGACCTTCCATGGCTCTAAGGGGCTTGAATTCTCCCATGTCTATGTGGTGGATGCCAACGAGGGGATCACACCGCACCATAAGGCGGTTGTGAATGAGGATATGGAGGAGGAGCGCCGGATGTTCTATGTTGCGGTAACGCGGGCGAAAAAAGCGCTTACCGTAATGTACACGAAGGAGCGCTTCAACAAAAAGCAGGAAATTTCCCGGTTTGTGACGGAGCTTCTTACCGACCGTACAGCTTTTAAGGAAGGAGTGGCGGTTGCGCATAAAAACTATGGGGGCGGCGTGATAAAAAAACTTTCGGACGGAAAGATTTTTGTTCAGTTTGAAAGAGGAGGCATGCGGGCGTTTGACCTCGAATTTTGCCTGAAGAACAGGATACTTACCGTTTCGTGAAAGGGGTTTAGAATATTTAACCTACCAAAGAAGTTTCCTTTCCTTTTAGTCACAAAGATGAATAGGTGGGTAAGGGGGATTTCTTTGTGGAAGTACGAGGATATGAGAAAGCAGCAAAGCGGATTCCAAATTTCCTTCGACGTAAAAGAATTGCGGAACAAGAAAAAATATCCGGGTTGTAACAATTTTGACAAAAAACTGTGGTAAGCTTTAGGAGAAAAAAGGGTGGTGGGACTTTTTGTTTCTGTAACATAGTCCGGCTGTCCGGGTAAAATGTAGTGCAGGTTTGACAGGAAGCTTCCGCAGAATGAAACTGGAAGAAATTTACATCTCTGTTTGCGGAAGGTTTAATTGTCAGGAGAGGAGAATGCATATGGGTTTCTTTAGGGGACATGGGCAGGGTGTGCAGGAAAATTACCTGCGCATGCGCCGGATTGCAGTTTTTTTGGTGTTGGCAGTGATGTTTGCCACAATGGTAAAAAGCCTTACATTGCAGGCGGCGACACCGAAAGTAACAGTCACGAAAAAAACACTTTATGTGGGCTATGAAAGTTATCAGATCAAATTTAAGAATCTGGCGAAATCGGCGAAGGTCACTTACAAATCAAGTGATAAGAAGGTTGCCACGGTGGATACTAAGGGCGTAATCAAGCCGGTGGCAAAGGGAACTGCCACGGTGACGGCAACCATGAAGCAGGACGGAAAAACCTATACGGGCAAAATTGCCGTGACAGTGAAGGAACCGTACATATCCATATCAAATAAAAAGACGAAACTTGTTGCAAACAGCGATTACCAGCTAATCGGGAAAGCATATGGTTTTGACGGGGCGAAGTTTACGTTCTCGACCTCGGATGTGCTGATTGCCAAGGTGGATGAGGAAACAGGGCTCCTGCATGCGAGGGCGGCGGGGAAGGCAAAGATCACGATGAAGGATAAGACGAGCGGAAAATCCGTGTCGTTCGATGTGACTGTGCTTGAGAACACGGAGAAGAATGAGAAGGATGTCTATGTGACAACGGAGAAGATGGATAAAAAGTATGTCTACACCGCCCCTAAGAGCACAAAGAACCTGACGGAGGAAGAGAAGGCTAAGGTGGAGCGCCTTGAGGCAATCCAAAAGCGCATTACGGCGGGCGCGTCCATCACGATAGCGGAGATGGAAGAATATTATATCCAGAAAGCAGCGGATGCAAAGAAGTAGAGGAGGTGCGGCATGAAAAGGAGATGGGGGCTTGGCATACTGATTTTCAGCATGCTCTTATGTGTTATGATCCTGCCGGTGCGCGCGGATGCAGCCGACCCGACTGTAACTTATATCAGCGCGGTGTACACCGGCGAGGCGATTGAGATTGGCGGGGCGATCCCTAGGGATAAGATATCGGTAACGGCATCTTTCAGCGACAACACAACCGCCGAGGTAACGGATTTTGCAATGTCAACCGAGCGCGTGCTTACGGACGGGATGAACAAGGTTATGATTATCTACCGCGGGAAGGTGACGGAAGTTTATGTGCTTGGCAAGAAACCAAGCTCACTCTATGCGGTGTACAACGGCGAGATGCTCAGTGTCGGAAATAAGGTGGGTGCTGCCAGCCTTACTGTCAATCTGTATTATACGGACGGGAGTATGGAGGAGATTTATGATTACCGGATTGTAAACCCGGTGATTACATCATCGAACAGCCAGAAGGTTCAGATAACTTACAATAATTTACAGACCGAGGTTTATGTCTACACGCAGCCTGCAAAGACCGTTTCCATGCTGACGGCGGTTTACGAGGGTGAGGGGGCACCGCAGGGCTATGCGATCCCTGAGAAGAATTTGTATGTTACGGCGCTTTATACGGACGGCACTTCGGAGCGCATCTACAATTACCGGCTGATTCCGCCGGTGGTGCAGGAACTTGGGGAAAATAAGATGATGGTAAGTTTTGGCGGAAAGACAGCGGAATTTACCGTAAAGGGTGTGGAGTTGACGGCGGAGAGCATCGAGGCGGTTTACCGGGGAGGCAGCGTTGAGGTCGGCGATTATGTCGCGGCGGAGGATGTTACGGTGACTGCGACTTTCAGCGATGGCACCAAGTCGGTTGTAAAGGATTTTGAGTTTTCTTCTGACCGCATTATGATGACGGGTGAAAATACTATTATTATACATTACGGCGGGCAGAGTACCACCATCAATGTAAATGGTATCGCAAGGTCGGGCGCAAGCTACAGCAATGCCGCTTCCTTTGTGGTAAAGAATACAAAGGACAGTGCAAAGGTGCAGGTAGCCCTGCCAAAGCGCGTGGATAAGGATGCCATCGTCGGGAAATCGTTAAAACCCGACCGGGTGGAGAGTCTGTTAAACCGCGTTGAGGCGGAAGTTCTTGAGTATATGGCTTTTGATATACTGTTAGCGGACGAAACGCAGGACGATATTTTCCCGCTGACCATGAGGATTGAACTGCCGTCCAATTACAAGGTCAAGGAATCCGATAAGGAAAAGGGGATTGGCACCTACCTGTATTATACACCGAACCGCAAAACTGTGCTTGCGCGGGTGAATTTGGAACCTGGCGCGGACGGGGTGATCGATGTGGCGCTTTTCAGGGCGGGAACCTATATTTTGGTTAAGGAGAAGGAGATCGTGGTGGATGATGCACCCGACCCGGATGATGATTATCTGTAATAAATTATGTTAGAAAAAGTAGAACCCTGTGACCGTGTGGTACAGGGTTCTGGTTTTGTGTTAGTCTTTTATGGTCTGTGTCAGTCTTCCTCTTCGTCTTCTTCTACTGCGACCGCTGCGGATGCCGTTGTAACGGTTATGGCAACGGAAATCACGGCTACGATGATACAAAGGAGAATGATCAGTGCCAATATGATGAGTCCGGTGGAATCCATTGGGTATAGCCTCCTGTTCTTGTTAGTGTTGGGTGTGGTGAGTTAAGAAAGGTTTAGGGTTCTTAACTTGTGAGGAGGGGCTCCGCGCGGGGATACGGTGAGTTAAGAAAGGTTTAGGGTTCTTAACTTGTGAGGTGGGGGCTCCGCGCGGGGGTACGGCAAAGCTAAGAAAATCAAAGATTTTCTTAGCTCGCGTTGCTCGCGGCGCAATACAAAAAAGGAAAGTGCTGGAAACGAAGAGCGCGTTTCCGCACTTTCCTTTTTTGTATTGCTTGCTTTGCCTTCGCGCACATTATACCATAAAATGTGCTGGCTTGGAACAGGGAATTTGTTTTTTTTTTGATTTTGGTTTTTGTGATGCTTGAGGGGTTATGATTTTGCGTCAAAAAATGCTGTGACGAAGACGGCTGGTGAATTCCAGTAGATGGTGACTTCGTTCAGGGAATAGCAGGCGTATTCGTCGAGATAGCATTTCATGGGCGGCGTGCCTTCTGCGATATGGCGCTTGCCGAATTCATCTGAGAGATATGCGTTTGGACCGCCGGAAACAAATCCCGGGATCGGTTCGTCGATGCCGTCGGCAAAGACGGTGCGCATATGGGGATGGCGGCAGGAGCGGGTGCCGTATCCGGTCACATAGCTGTAACCTGTGGCGTTTCGGCCGAGCAGGTAGTGGAGTGAGGAGAGTGCGGCTTCCCGGTATTCATTGTTTCCGGTAAGAAGGAAACCGAGGATCAACAGGATTCCGTTGTTTAGCAGGGTCATATTGCTTCCCCAGCAATAGTCACTTTTTTGCATTGCGACCAAATATGCGTTTTGGGGAATAAGGGCAGCGCGGTGGGCAGCGGCAGCAAGAAAGTCGCCTCGGATGTTTTCCCTTATATTGAGCAATTCCGGCATCCGGGCAATATAGTCATCCGTCCAGCCAGGTATGTGCAGTGCGACAGGTATTGCAGTGGTATCCTCGGCGGTGGGAACTTTTGCAAACACCGGATTTATATAGAAGGAAAGGCAACCAAATCCACCAACAGCCGCATATCCCAGTGCGGTTTTGGAAAAATCTTCCATATACAGGACAAGGAAGGAATCGAGGAAGCGCGCCTCCCCGGTCAGAAAGAAAAGTTCTGCCGCCGCCCAAAAACGCTCGTCGCGGTCGGATGAATCGCCGTATTCCCCTGTGCCGCTGCCGGGAGGATTGGAAAAAGCGATAAATTCGGGATGAGTCTGTAAAAACTCCCAGGAAAGAAGGGAAGCCGCTTTAAGTTTTTCTGAAAAATCATTGTCGTATGGGGCAAAAATACGTGCAGCGAGTGCGGTCACCGCTGCGAAATCCGCTGTGGCGGGCGTTGCGACGGCGTAGGCGTAAAGCGGTGCGGTATCAAATTCTGGCATAACGAAAGGCGCATGGTGCCAGGTGCTTACCTTGTGGAAGACCCCGCCGTCTGAGCGCTGCATTTTTAAAAGCCATTCCAGTTCATAGCGGCATTCGTTTAACAGATCGGGGGTGGTGCTGCCGCTTTCCGGAATGTTCAATGGTTCAAGGAAACGATCCGGGAACAGGATGAACGCATAGAGCAGGTGTGCAAGTGCCGTGGCTGCCGCTGTTACATAGCGCCCGTAATCCCCCGCATCATGCCAGCCGCCGGAAAGGTCAAGTTTTGTGGATGGGTCATCAAAAAGAGCCGCAGGTGCAGTGTGGCAGCAGCCGTGTACAAACCTGCCCGCATATGCCGCATCAAGCGCACAGCCGCAGCGCTGGAAATAATAACTGCGGATCAGGTCGGTTTTCAGCTTGGAATATACATTTCTGCTGATGGAAAAGGGGCTTGAAACTGATTGCCCGGCTTGAAGAATGTATGTCCCTTCTTTTCCAAAAGAAGAGAAATCCGCATGATATACGATATCGCCGGAGGCTTCATCCGGCTTTTCGTCATTGTATGGCTTTGTGGCTCCCTCATAAACAATCTGCCCGGTTTTGCTGTCTTTAAGCAAGAAGGTATCGCAAGAGTAAGTGATTATGGCAATTTTTGCAGCATCCGGCAAATAGCCGGTCTGATTTAAATGAATCATGGCAGTCACCTCCTGTTTTTGTGCATTGTACCATGGATTAGTATAGGAAAAAAGGGAGGAAAACAGCCTGCCGATGTATTATCCTGTATAAGAAAGCGGGCAGCCGCGCCTATTTTATTTTCTGCCAGCTAACCGGAGGGTTGACTTTTTGACACTTCTATGTATAATTGAGTTATGGCGCTGGGGTGGGATACACTGGGTGACTGTCAGGGACACTTCCAGGATATTGTAAAAGGAGAACGGGTATGATAAAAAATGCGAGAAGATTTTTGTTAATCAGTTTTTCCGCGTTGGCGGTGGTCTGTGTAATAATGTTTGAATTGGCTTCCTCAAGCATAGAGGAGGATAGTAAGTCAGCCATCAGTGAGGTGGGCGAAATCTACATGACGGCGATGGCTAAGCAGACATTGCAGAAGTTTGATGCGGTGATTGACTTGCAGATAATGGAAATGAAGGGTATTTTGGAGCGTCATCCACCGGAAAGTGAAGTGTACGGCGAGGAGATGCTAGAGCAGCTTGCATTGAGCGCCCAGGTGCGAAGTTTCTCCTATCTCGGGCTTTATACGGAAGATGGTGAATGTCAGGTAATTTATGGCGATGCGGTTGAATATCAGGATGAGAAAACCTTTTTGGCAGTCTTAAACGATAGCAGTCTTCGTGTATTTTCAGGAATCAACACAAAAGGGGAACGCCAGTTGTGCATGCTTACAGAAGTGGAGTACCCGATGCAGGGGGGAAAGAAAAGCACTGCCATGGTGGCGGCGCTGCCGATGGATTATCTTGAGCGCATTCTTGCCCTTGACGAGGAAGACAGCCTGATGTATTCCTTTATTATACGCAAGGATGGTACATATGTAGTTAGAACAAGGGAAGATAATTATTTTGAACATATCTCGGAGATGTTTGCCGATGAGGAGGACAAGACAGCGCAGGAATATGCGCTTGAATTGCAGCGCGCAATCAATGCGAATGAGGATTATTCGACCGTGCTGCGCGTGGCTAACGGGGAGTACCAGTCGCTTTTATGTACCCACCTGCCGGATTCGGAATGGTATTTGATTTCCGTGATGCCGTTCGGGGTGCTTGACAATATTCTCCAGAATATGGACAACAGCAGGCAGAATACTATTATGATTGCAGGGGTTATTGTCCTGGCAGGGCTCCTCTTAATTTTTATCCTGTATTACAGAATTTCACAGCAGCAAATGAAGGAACTTGACCAGGCGCGCAGGGAGGCGACCAAGGCGAACAAGGCTAAAAGTGAGTTCCTCTCCAGCATGAGCCATGATATCCGCACTCCGATGAACGGCATTGTGGGGATGACTGCAATTGCGATGGCAAATATTAATGATATGGCGCGCGTTAAAGACTGCCTGGGCAAGATAACACTCTCAAGTAAACATCTGCTTGGGCTGATTAACGACGTGCTTGATATGTCAAAGATTGAGAGCGGGAAATTGTCGCTGAATATGAACCAGGTTTCGCTTCGTGAGGCTATGGAAAATATTGTAAATATTGTGCAGCCACAAGTCAAGGCAAGAAAGCAGCATTTCGACATTTTTATCCAGAATATCTGTGCGGAGGAGGTACACTGTGACAGTATCCGTTTAAACCAGGTGTTGATTAACCTTCTGTCCAATGCAATTAAATTTACGCCGGAGGGAGGGCGGGTCAATATCTATCTTGAACAGGAAGCTTCACCTCTCGGGGATAATTATGTCCGCTGCCATTTTCGGGTAAAGGACAATGGCATCGGCATGACAAAAGAATTCCAGGAAAAAATCTTTGAAACCTTTACGAGGGAGGAGAAAGCACAGGTTGACAAGACGGAGGGAACAGGTCTTGGAATGGCAATTACAAAAGCGATTGTGGACGTTATGAACGGCACAATAGAGCTTAACAGTGAGCCTGGTAAGGGGACGGAGTTTTTCGTTACACTTGATTTTGAGAAGGCGGAAATCAAGGAGGAGGATATGGTATTGCCCCCTTGGAAAACGCTTGTTGTGGATAATAATGAAGACCTCTGTTTAAGTGCCGTATCTTCACTGAAAGAAATCGGTATTACCGCAGAGTGGGCTACGGACGGAAAGACCGCGGTTGAGATGGTGAAAAAAAGGCATGGTGAGCAGGATGATTATGAGGTGGTGCTGCTTGATTGGAAAATGCCGGATATGGATGGGTTGCATACCGCGCGTGAGATCCGCAAGCACTTGGGAGATAATGTCCCGATCCTGATTATCTCCGCATACGACTGGAGCGATATTGAGGAGGAAGCAAGGGAAGTCGGTATCCATGGGTTTATCTCAAAGCCCCTGTTTAAGTCGAACCTTTTCCTTGGTCTTAGCAAGTATCTGTTAAACACGTCGAAGGTAGAGGCGGAGAAACTTGTGGAGGGCAGGGACTTTGAGGGCAAGCATATATTGCTTGCGGAGGACAATGACCTGAATTGGGAGATCGCGCAGGAAATTCTTTCCGAGGCGGGATTTACACTTGAGAGGGCAGAAAATGGTCAAATATGCGTGGATAAATTTGCAGCATCTAAACCGGGGGCTTACGATCTTATCCTGATGGATATCCGCATGCCTGTTATGAACGGTTACGAGGCGGCTAAGGCGATCCGTGCGCTTTCACGCGAGGATAAGGATCTCCCGATTCTGGCGATGACGGCGGATGCATTTTCCGATGATATCCAGCGCTGCCTTGCATGCGGGATGAATGAACATATTGCCAAACCAATTGATGTGGGCAGACTCACACAGATTTTGAAGAAATACATAAAATAATAGCAGAAAAACACGATGGTTTGAGGAGGCGGGACATTGGCAGAGATTAAATGGAATGACCGGTTCAATCTGGGGGTGGGAATCATTGACAGGGCGCACCAGCAGTTATTTACGATTGTGAACAAGCTGGTTCTGCTTAATGAGGATGCCGTAAAACAGCAGCATGCCTGCAAGGAGGGCATCAAGTTTTTCAAGAGTTATGCATTGAAACATTTTGCACAGGAAGAAGAATATATGCGCAGCATTGCATATAAAAGATATGACAGCCACAAGAGGCTGCATGATGAGATGAGGGATAAAATCCTTCCGGAACTTGAGCAGGAGATGAAGGAGGAAAACTATTCGGAGGAGTCCGTCCATCATTTTATGGGCATCTGCATCGGCTGGCTGAACGCGCATATTATGGTGGAGGATCGGGCGATTGTAAAGGGGTCAAGCAAGTGGGTGCATGACACGCCCGGGGAGGAGCTCTCTTCTTTAAAAAGAGCCATTCTCCAGGGGATGCACCGCCTGTTACGGATCGATGGGACTGTGGTGAGCGAAAATTACAGCGGGCAGAACTTTTATCTTGGCAACAAGATTTGTTATCGTCTGACCTACCATTCAAAAGATAAGATGTTCCTCAAAATTTATTTTATCTATGAGGATCGTCAGATCCTCCATCTGCTCAGCGATATATTGGGGCGGCAGGTGGAGCGGCTTGACCAGACTGCGGTTTATGCGATGCGGCTGTTATCCGAGCGGCTGGTGGAGTATGTGAACAAGCATTTTCCGCTGATTGACGGTTACCAGTTGCATAAAAGTGAGATACTGTCCTTTGAACAGTTGATGAGGACATTTAACATGGAATATCCCACCTACAGGCTGCTTATTGATATGGGGGGCTATGGGCATGCCGCGTTCTGTATCCGGCTTTAGGGATGTTTCAGGGATGGATGGGCAATAGTATCCTGATTTAGCCTATCAAAGAAGTCCCCCCGCTTTCGTCTTTATGACTTAGAAGCGGGGGGACTTCTTTGTATTTTCCGATACAGACAAAAAAAGCGCGAAACCCGAATTTTTCTAATTCGTTTTCGCGCCATCCACTGCGGAAAAAGGGACTTGAACCCTCACGGTGTAACACCACATGATCCTTAGTCATGCCTGTCTGCCAATTCCAGCATTTCCGCAAACTGTCCGTTTATCTCCTGGACACGAGTTATATTATACACATTCCAGCGGGAATGTCAAGCATTTTTTTGAAAAAATTTTAAATTTAGTTGGACAAATATCAGAAACCATAGAAATCCACGAAAACCATCTGTAAATTTTGTGGAAATTACTACTTCCATCATTCGCCCATCCATGATAAAATATGACAGGATAGGTTAATTTATGAATATGTGATAGAGAATGAGAGGTGGAAAATGGAAACGATTTCAAAGGTACTTCCCCTGTTAGCCGGTATCGGAATGTTTTTGTATGGTATGAACCTGATGGCCTCATCAATCGAGAAATTGGCTGGGGCAAAGCTTGAGCGGACGATGGAGCGCTTTACGGATAACCGGTGGAAGGGGCTGCTGCTCGGTACCGGCGTTACTGCTATTATCCAGTCCTCCGCGGCAACTTCTATCACGATGATTGGGTTTGTCAATGCGGGCATTATGACGCTGGCGCAGACCATCCCCGTAATCTGGGGGGCCAATATCGGTTCCACGGCAACGGCTCAGTTGCTGCGTCTTGGGGATCTGAGCGGCGGGGGAGTTTTTCTTTCCATGTTAAAACCTTCTTCCTTTGCACCGGTAATTATTGTGGTGGGTGCATTTATCATGCTTTTGTCAAAGAAGCGCAAGCCCAAAAATATTGCAAACCTTCTGATAGGTTTTGGTATTCTTTTCTGGGGGATGACCACAATGGAGGGAACATTTGCCCCACTTAAAGATTCCGCGCAGTTTAAGGAAATGTTTATTTCGTTTAGCAATCCGCTTATTGGTATTCTGGTGGGGTTTTTGCTGACAGCGGTTATCCAGAGTTCCTCGGCGACCGTAGGTATTTTGCAGGCACTTTCCGCGAGCGGTACGATTACCGTGGCGACTGCGCTGCCGATTTTGCTCGGGCAGAATATCGGAAAATGTGTCCCGGTTGTGCTTGCGAGTATCGGCAACAACAGGGACGCAAAGCGCGCTTCCATGTGTTATTTCCTGTTTAATGTGTTCAGTCTTTTTCTGTTTGGGATAGGTGTATATGGGCTTGATGCGATTCTTGATTTTGCGGCGATGGACAATGTGGTCAACCGCGGTAATATTGCGACGATGCATACCGGTATCAATCTCATTGCAGCGCTTATTTTGATGCCGTTTGTAAAGCAGTATGACAGGCTGTTACATAAGTTGATTAAGGACAGCGGCGATGTGAAGGAAAAGCTCACGCTGGACTGTCTGGATGATGCATTCCTTAAAAATCCGCAGGTTGCGATGGAGCAGTGCCGCAAGGTGCTGTTTGATATGTGCACTGTTGTGAAGGAGAATGTGGCCATTGTTTCGGACATGGTTTTGAACGGATATAATGAAAAGACACTGATGGATATGAAGGTGGGCGAGGAGTTCCTTGATAAGAGCGAGGCAGGTATCAATGCCTATATGGTAAATGTTACATACCATACCATGACGGAGGAGGATTCCCACCTTGCAACGGAGATTTTACAGTCGGTCAGTGATTTGGAGCGTATCGGTGATTACTGCGTGAATCTCTCGGAAACCGCCGAGTATATGTTTGAGAATAAGAGCAGTTTCACGCCCGAGGCGAAAGAGGAGATCAAGGTACTTTTTGATGCGGTGAAAAATGTTATTGATTTGATGGTGGAGGCGTATAAGTCAAATGACCCGGATTATATTGCATATGTCGAGCCGATGGAGGAGGTTATTGATGATATTGTGGACCGCATGAAGAGCAACCATATTATGCGGCTGCGCAATGGGATCTGCACGGCGGATAACGGCATTACATTCACCGAAATCCTGACTAACACGGAGCGTATTTCAGACCATTGCAGCAATATTGCGATTTATCTGATGCAGAAACTGACCGTGAATAAATCGTTCGACCGCAAAAAATACCAGGATGAGCTTCACAAGGGAGTTGACCCGAGATACAGGAAGTATATTGATATGTATAAAAAAGAATACCTCGACAGAATCCAGTGTGAAAAGGGAGTGAGGGAAGCGGAGGGGATGTAGGCGGTATTTTGCGGGAATCTCTAAGGAGTCCCCGCGGTTTATGTGTATAATGAAACAGTTTTATGGGATGTTGTTGTTCAACATCCCATTTTTTTCTGTATATGCCTGAATAAAATGGAAGGGGCAATAAAATGCCATAGAAGGCTGGATAAAAGAAGCATGGCGGGCAGTTTGCTAAGCCATGTGTCCGTATAATTGCCAAAGAGCTGCCAGATTAAAAGAAGCAGGTTTGCCGCGAGGAAGGTGATTTCTAACGTCATAAAGCGTAGGGAGGAGTAGTGGTAGCGTTTTCTCAGGTAGGGAAGTACCGGGGAGGACTTGTGGACGCGGGGGGAGCAGAGCGGCTCAAGCAATGTTGGCAGCAGGTTTGCAGTAAGCAGTATATAGGCGGGAGATGCGGTGTACAGCCCTGAGATGGTATAGATAACCTGGAATACAAGCAGGGAAATGCTCACTGCGGCGCGCCAGATAATCAGGGTGTGAAATCGTGCGACAAGGCGGATTTCTGCGTCCATTGCCGCGGCGGTGGTGGATAGAGTCATATGTTGTTCTCGCTTTCTTTTGAAATATGTTTTTAATGGATGAACAAGTTTTGGAAAAACTGTGTTGGTGAGATGTATAATGTCTGCTGACATTATACCATGTCGTTCCACAGGTTTCTTGCGGGCTCCGCGTAAGTTACGGCAAAGCAGCTCGCGTTGCTCGCTGCAGAATCAGGAAAGGGGAAGTGCTGGAAATGAGATACATATTTCCGAACTTCCCCTTTCCTGATTCCTTGCTTTGCCTTCGCGAACATTATACCATATCCCCTTCAGCACTGCAACGGGTAGGGAAGTGTTTTTGGGGGGATACCCTAATGTCATGTCACAATCCTGCCGATATATATGGCATGTGCGGGCTGCCTGCGCCCGCGGGATATTTATTACATGGAGGTGTGTAGCATATGGTGATACAGACGGGCAGCGTTGCGATGGGGAGCAGCCATTATCTCTCCCGCAAAAACTTGCAGGCTGTTGGCTATGGAAGCTGGGGCAAAACTGTAAATTCGGTAGGTAGTACGGCGGCTACAACGCCCACAGCAACGGATGGCGGACAGCAGGCGGATACAAAGGAGAAGGAATTGGAAAAAAATGGAAACATGCCCTGGGATATGGGGATGCAGGGTGGCGCGGGAAGGGTTTCTTCCACAGTGCAGGATGAGGCTTATTTTCGGGCGGGCGGGACGGAGTATGACGGACTCCATCAGCTTCTTATGATTTTTTCCGGGCAGCAGACGGTGAAGGCGCACCGAATGTCTTACCAGGATGTGATTGAGAAAGCGCAGGAGGAAACGCGCAGGCTCTTAAAGGAACTGGGGCTTGATCTCGGGGATTTCCCTGAAACCGGGCAGGGGATGCAGGTGCAGGGAGGGCGGATGATACTGACCACCCACCATTATTACGAGGAGAAGGAAACCACATCTTTTTATACTTCCGGCACGGTAAAGACGGAGGACGGCAGGACAATCGAATTTGATATTGAGGCGGAAATGTCGCGCCGGTTTTCAGAACATACCACCGTACAGATTGATTACGGTGCTGTGCAGCTTATGGACCCGCTGGTCATTAATCTGGATGGTGGGACGGCGGAAGTTTCCGACCAGAAATTTTATTTTGATATCGACTGTGACGGGAAGGAAGACAATATTTCATTGCTAAAGAGAGGATGCGGCTTTTTGGCGCTCGACCGCAACGGGGACGGAAAAATCAACGACGGGAGCGAGCTTTTCGGGGCAAAAAGCGGGGACGGTTTTGCCGACCTTGCAGTTTTTGATATGGACGGCAACGGCTGGATTGATGAGAAGGACGAGATTTTTAACCACCTGCGTATCTGGACAAAGGATGAGTCGGGCAGCGATAAGCTTGTTGCGCTCGGAGTTGCGGGTGTGGGAGCCATCTATCTGGGGCATGTCACATCAAAATTTTCACTGAACTCCGAAAAGGATAATAAGACGAATGCCGTTGTGAGGGAGAGCGGAGTTTTTTTACATGAGGATGGGCAGGCGGGTGTGATTCAGCAGGTCGATCTGGCAGTCGGATAAGTGCTTTTTTTGGGAGAAAATTGGAAAAAAGAGAAAACGGACGCGGAAATTGATAAATATTTTATAACTTTTGAAAAATTCCTTTGAAAAAATCATGTGTAGCGTTTATAATAGAACTGAATATGTTTCGATTTGGATAAAATGCTAATAACAGGGCATTGGACGATAGAGACGAATGTGATTTTTGAAAGGAGAAGGTTATGAGTGGAAGTGATATCGGGATTGATCTTGGCACGGCAAGTGTGCTGGTATATATCAGAGGGAAGGGCGTTGTCTTAAAGGAGCCATCGGTGGTGGCATTTGACCGTGATACCAACCGAATCAAGGCAATCGGCGAGGAGGCCCGCCTGATGCTCGGGCGCACGCCCGGTAATATCGTGGCGGTGCGCCCGCTGCGCCAGGGTGTTATCTCCGACTATACCGTGACGGAGAAAATGTTAAAATATTTTATCCAGAAGGCGGTAGGAAAACAGCGCTTCCGCAAACCGATTATCAGCGTCTGTGTGCCGAGCGGTGTGACAGAGGTGGAGAAGAAAGCGGTCGAGGATGCGACCTATACGGCGGGAGCCAGGGAGGTCGCGATTATTGAGGAGCCGATTGCTGCGGCAATCGGGGCGGGCATCGATATCGCAAGACCGTGCGGCAATATGATCGTCGATATCGGTGGAGGCACGACGGATATCGCCGTGATCTCGCTTGGCGGCACGGTGGTCAGCACGTCAATCAAGATAGCGGGGGATGATTTTGATGAAGCGATTGTCCGCTATATGCGTAAGAAGCATAATCTTCTGATCGGCGAGCGGACTGCGGAAGATATCAAGATCAAGATTGGTTCCGCGTACCGCAGACCGGAAACGGTCGCGATGGATGTGCGCGGGCGCAACCTTGTAACCGGGCTTCCAAAGACGATTTCCGTAACCTCCGAAGAAACGGAAGAAGCGCTGCGAGAGACGACCTCACAGATTGTCGAGGCGGTGCACAGTGTGCTTGAGAAGACACCGCCGGAACTTGCGGCAGATATCGCTGACCGGGGCATTGTGCTGACGGGAGGCGGCTGCCTGCTTTACGGGCTTGAGGAACTGATCGAGGAAAAGACCGGTATCACGACGATGACGGCGGAAGACCCGATGACGGCCGTGGCGATCGGTACGGGTAAATTTGTAGAGTTTTTGGGCAGCAGCAAGCCGATAAAATAGATGGATTTAGGCAGCAGGAACTAGCATAAGGAAAGGCAAGGAAGGAAAATGGTCAGACAGTTATACACCGCGTGGACGGGCATGAGGAACGAGCAGTACCGCCTGGATGTCATTGCCAACAACCTGGCAAATTCGGCGACCGTCGGTTACAAGAAGGAGGGCGTGACAAGCCAGTCTTTTGACAAACAGCTAATGGTCAAGATCCGCGATGCGTCAGTGGACTGGCGCAAGGAACAGATCGGAAGGATGAGTTTCGGTGTTAAGATTGGTGAAGTGTACACCGATTATAAGCAGGGTCCCCTGCGCGAGAGCGGGAACACCTTTGATTTTGCGATTGACGGGGACGGTTTTTTTGCCATTGAGTACACGAATGCAAACGGGCAGACCTCAACACAGTACACGCGCGCCGGCCAGTTTACGCTGACAAAGGAAGGTTACGTCGTGGATGTGGACGGCAACCATCTTTTAGCGGAGGGCGGCCCTCTTCAGATTCCGACCGATGCCGCCGACGTATATGTGGATGTCGGGGGCAATGTCTACGCGGACGGGGAGCTGGTAGATACAATCATTTTGACAGATTTTGAGGACTACGACTACCTGAAAAAATTTGGTGAAACGCGCTGTTTCCCAGTTCAGGGAGCGAGGGAGAAGGAGGCGGAGGGATTTATCCGCCAGGGATTTACCGAGCAGTCGAATGTGAACGTTGTTTCCGAGATGGTCAATATGATTGCCATTACAAGGGCGTTCGAGGCGAACCAGAAAGTGATACAGACCGTGGACAGCACCTTGGAGAAGGCGGCGAACACGCTCGGGAGTGTTTCCTAGCAGGCATTGAAATAAGGCTATCGCAATCCCACTGACTTAAGACGGTGGGTTAAGGTAGCCAAAAGTAGTGGTTTGTGCTATACTTTCCAGAATGCTGATACAAAAGATTTGTCAGTAAGGGAATGGAAATGCCCGGTTTGTGGTGTAAAACATGACAGGGATATTAATGCTGCAAGGAATATTTTAGCAGAGGGATTAAGACAAACAGCGTAAAGGGAACAGTATAGGGCAGGGGCTGCCCGAATTAACGCCTGTGGAGATAGTAGGTTACGAGGTCGATGAAGCAGGAAGCCCATTGGCTTTAGACAATGGGTAGTTCACGGTGATATATAGAAATGAGGAAAAAATTATGATGAGAGCATTGTGGACGGGTGCGTCCGGTATGATTGCACAGCAGACGAGCCTGGACAATATCGCAAACAATCTGGCAAATGTCAACACGACGGGTTATAAGAGGGAGCAGACAGAATTCCAGTCCCTGCTCTACTCAAAACTCCAGACAAAGGTGACCGACCACGAGGGCAACCCAAAGCCTGTGATTGGCCAGGTGGGTCTTGGCGTGCGCGTCGCGTCGATTGTGTCCAATTTTACGCAGGGCTCCCTGACAGAAACAGGGCGCTGGCTTGATGCCGCAATTGACGGAGAGGGCTTTTTTTCGGTGCGCCGGCCGGACGGGACAGTGGGCTACACAAGGAACGGCTCATTCAAACTTGGCATGAATGGGACATCCGTGATGTTGTGCAATTCGGACGGTTATCCGGTGCTTGACACGCAGGGACAGGCGATTTCCTTCCCGGCGACTTACGATACATCAAAATTAATATTTGACCAGTTTGGCAATCTTACATACAACCCTGACGGCAATACAAGCCAGGTTGTCGCCAAACTTGCACTCACGCAGTTCAATAACCCGGCAGGTCTGTTAAAACTCTCCGGAAGCCTCTACCAGGCGACTGATGCCTCCGGCGAGCCGCGTCTTGAGGCGACGGATACGAACCTGAAAGCAAGCCGGATTGTGGCGCAATATGTGGAAGCTTCCAATGTGCAGACTGCGGACGAGATTGTGAACCTGATTGTCACACAGCGCGCATACGAGATGAATTCAAAAGTGATCCAGGCATCCGACGAGATGTTGCAGCAGGCGAACAATCTGAGAAGTTAAAAGACATCGAAGCAGGACAGTATAGTTGACAGTATGCGTAATGCATGGAAGTTTGTAAGGGAGAGAGGCGGACTATGGCGATTTCAATTGGTGCGGATTACTATCTTAATAATGCCATGACTTCACAGTCAGCGACAAAGGCGGATAAACTTTCAAGCTCTCTTGGGGGGATGGATATCGCCAAGGCAACCGACGCGGAGCTTTTGGAATCCTGCAAGGAGTTTGAGGCGTACCTGGTGGAGCAGATGTTAAAGGGCATGGAAAAGACCATCCCAAAGGACGAGGACGATGAGGAAAACGCGTATATGGAACAGTTTGGGGATATCCTCTATACACAGGTAAGCAAGTCGATAGTGGAGAACGGGGAGCTTGGGCTTGCCAGGCAGTTGTTTGAGTCAATGAAGCGCAACCAGGGAATATAGGTGCAGTCAGGATAAATTTAGACCATGTATGGATTGGCCGGGGACGGTATGTTCCCGGCTTTCTTTACACGGGAATAAATAGAAGGTGATTTTTGGAAGGTCTGGTGATTCCTTTCTGATAGATGGAGTGGAGATAAGTATGGATGAAATTGTGGAGGGCTACGTCGAAAAAATAATATTCCGCAACGTGGAGAACGGTTATACAGTGCTTACTGTCACGGACAAGGAAAAAGAGGAGGTTACCTGCGTGGGAACCTTCACATTTATCAATGAGGGCGAGTATGTACATCTTGAGGGCGGATACACGGCGCACCCGGTATACGGGGAGCAGTTCCAGGTAAAACACTGTGAGATCAAAGACCCGGAAGATATGCTTGCGATGGAGCGCTATCTGGGTTCGGGGGCAATCAAGGGCATCGGACCCGCGCTTGCGGCGCGCATCGTAAAGCAATTTAAGGAGGATACTTTCCGGATAATGGATGAGGAGCCTGAGCGGCTCTCCTCAATAAAAGGCATAAGCGAGAATATGGCGAAAGATTTTGCTGTCCAGTTTGAAGAAAAGCGCGGGATGCGGAGTGCTATGGTGTTCCTGCAACAGTATGGAATCTCTACGAACCTCGCGGTGAAAATATACAAATTTTACGGGGACAGGATGCATGCTGTCCTGAAAGAAAACCCTTACCGCCTGGCGGAGGACATACATGGGGTAGGTTTTAAAATTGCGGATGAGATTGCGGGAAAGGTCGGGATTCTGGCAGATTCGGAGTACCGAATCTGCGCGGGAATACTGTATGCGCTTGCGCAGGCGACGGGTAGCGGGCATGTCTACCTGCCGCTTGAGGAACTGGTGGTAAAGACAGCACAGCTTTTGGGGATTGCCCCGGAGGGGGTGCGGGGGCAGCTTGACGGGCTGCGCTTGTCGCGCAAGATCATCTACCGCGGGGAGGGGGAGGAAACCTGCGTCTATCTTGCCAATTACTATTATATGGAGTTAAATACCGCGCGGATGCTTGTTGACCTTAATGTATCATACGATTTGCCGGAAGCGGGGCTTAAAGCGAAATTAGACAGGCTTCAAAAGGAGCTGAATCTCGAACTGGAAGAACACCAGGCACAGGCGGTTCTCACGGCGGCAAGAAGCGGGCTTTCTTTGCTTACCGGAGGACCGGGCACGGGAAAAACCACCACAATCAACGCAATCATCAGTTTTTTTGAGGCGGAGGGCATGGAAATTTTGCTTGCCGCGCCCACGGGCCGCGCTGCAAAACGGATGAAGGAAACCACGGGGCATGAAGCCAGCACCATCCACCGTCTGCTTGAACTTTCAAAAGGGATTGAGGAGGGGGCTGCCGCGCATTTTGAGCGCAATGAAAGCAACCCGCTCGAAACAGATGTGCTGATTATTGACGAGATGTCGATGGTGGATATCAGCCTGATGCACGCGCTGCTGCGCGCGGTGACCGTCGGGACGCGCCTGGTCTTTGTGGGCGATGTGAACCAACTCCCAAGTGTGGGACCCGGCAATGTGCTGCGCGATATGATCTGTGCAAAAGCTTTCCCGGTTGTGAGGCTTACAAGGATTTTCAGGCAGGCTTCGGAGAGCGATATTATTGTAAATGCCCACAAGATCAATGCGGGCGAGCAGATCCGCCTGGACAATAAGAGCCAGGATTTCTTCATGTTAAAGCGCTCGGATGTCAATGTGATTGCGGGTGTTCTCATCGCCTTAATCCGCGATAAACTCCCGCGCTATGTAAAGGCACAGCCATTTGATATCCAGGTGCTGACACCCATGCGCAAGGGGGAACTTGGCGTGGAGCGTCTGAACAAGATATTGCAGCAGTATCTTAATCCGCCGGAACCAAAAAAGCAGCAGAAAGAATTCCACCAGACCATCTTCCGCGAGGGGGATAAGGTGATGCAGATCCGCAATAATTACCAACTTGCCTGGGAGATAAAAAGCAACCTCGGGACGGTGATTGAAACGGGGGAGGGGGTATTTAACGGGGATACCGGTATTATCCGGAGGATTAACAGTTTTTCGGAGGAAATGACAATAGAGTTTGATGAGGGGCGCATGGTGGAGTATCCGTTTGGTCAGCTTGAGGAGCTTGAGCTGGCATATGCCGTTACCATACACAAATCGCAGGGAAGCGAGTACCCGGCGGTTCTTCTTCCCCTGCTTGGCGGACCGCGCATGCTTTTTAACCGCAATCTTCTCTACACGGCGGTGACAAGGGCAAAATGCTGCGTGACCATTGTTGGAAGCCCCGACACCGTGCAGGCAATGATCGATAACGAGAGCGAGCAGAAACGCTATTCGGGGCTGTCCGGCTGCATCCTTGAGATTGTAAAGGAGGACTGGAAGAAAGCCGGAAATTAGAAAAGTGCGGGGAAGCAGGCTTTTGGCAGCGGAAAATACAGGAAACGGGAAAATGCCGGAAAAAAGTAGTGCAATCCGGGTAAATATATAGTATACTATTATAAATAGTGGTGATTTTCGGAGAAGAGAAAGGAGTATTGTGGGCATGAACAAAACAACGCTTGTCATTATGGCAGCCGGCATGGGCAGCCGTTATGGCGGAGGGATCAAACAATTGGAGAAGGTGGGGCCTTTTGGGGAAATTATCATGGATTATTCCATATACGACGCGAAGGCAGCCGGATTCGATAAGGTGGTTTTTATTACCAGGCGTGACCTTGAAAAGGAGTTCCGTGAAATAATCGGGAACCGCGTGGAAAAGAAAATAGAAACGCAGTATGTTTTTCAGGAGCTTGACAACCTGCCGGAAGGTTTTACTGTACCGGACGGGCGCGCGAAGCCATGGGGAACCGGGCATGCGGTTTTATCCTGCCAGGGGGTGGTAAAGGAACCATGTGCTATTATTAATGCGGATGATTACTATGGACGGGAAGCTTTTGTAAAAGTGCATGACTTCCTTGCAAAAGCTGATTTGGAAGAAAAAGGAAAATACTGCATGGCGGGTTTTATCCTGGGCAATACATTGAGTGAGAACGGTGTGGTAACGCGCGGTGTTTGCAGGGTGGACGAAGCGGGATACCTAAAGAAAGTTGAGGAAACTTTTGGAATTGGGGAGCAGGATGGGCTTGCAGCGGGAAAAAATGCGGCTGGCGAGCCGGTGGTTCTGCCGCTTGACAGTCCGGTTTCCATGAATATGTGGGGCGTGACTCCGGACTTTTTCGATGAGCTTTCGCAAGGGTTTACCGGATTTTTAAAAGACGGCGGGATTTCAGATGTGAAATCAGAATATCTGCTGCCCCAGGTTATAGATACGATGGTTCAGGAAAAGCGCGCGAGTGTGAGAGTTCTTGAAACTTTGGATAAATGGTTTGGCGTGACATACAAGGAAGACAAAGATGCGGTGGTAAGCGCCCTGCGCAAACTTGTGGATGCGGGGGTTTACCCGGAAAAGCTTTAGGGGGAGCATGGGGATGGGAGGAGTTTTACAATATCAAAAAAGGGCAGCCACATGGATATCCGGGGTGCTTTACCCGAGACGCTGCCCGGTGTGCATGGGAATTGCAACACCGCGGGGGGCGCTAGTTCACGGGGAATGCCTTGCGAAGCTTCGCTATATCAGGGAACCATCCTGCAAATGCTGCGGCAGGCAGATTTTTAGGATGGAGGAGGAATATTGCAGCGCTTGCCGCGGCAGGGAACATGCTTATCATGCCGGGTATGCCGTGTGGGAGTACGAATCATTGATCCGCCGCTCGCTGGCTGCATTCAAATACCATTCGCGCAAGGAATTTGCAGATTTTTATGCGGCGGAAGCAGTGCGCAGGTTGGGGGAGAGAATACGCAGTGAGAACATAGATGTGCTGATTCCCGTGCCAATCCACCGCACAAGGCGGAAGGAGCGGGGATTTAACCAGACAGAACTCTTAGCCGCGCGCATTGGAAAGGCGCTTGGGATTTTGGTTGACCGGAAATATCTTATGCGGACAAAGAAGACAGAGCGGTTAAAAAACCTGGATGCGAGGGAGCGGAAAAAGATGCTTGTGGATGCCTTTGCGCTCGCAAAAAGGCGGGAAGTGGATTACCACAGCGTTATGCTTGTGGATGATATCTATACAACCGGGAGCACGGTGGATGCCTGTGCGGATTTGTTGCGCCGGGCGGGGGTGAAGAAGGTAGTATTTCTTTGTATGGCAATCGGTGCTTCCACAAATTAAAAGGAAGGAGTGGTTACATATGGAAGTCAGGAATTGTAAAGGATGCGGGAAAATTTTTAACTATATCGGCGGTATGCCGATGTGCGAGGCATGCAAGAAGGAGCTGGAAGATAAATTCCAGCAAGTAAAGGCATATATTTATGATAACCGCGATGCCGATATCAACCAGGTGGCGGAGGATAATGATGTTTCCGTGCAGCAGATCCGCCAGTGGGTGCGCGAGGAAAGGCTTGAATTTTCGGAGAATTCCCGCGTGGGCCTGGCATGTGAAAAATGCGGCAGGATGATACGCTCCGGGCGCTACTGCAAACCTTGCAAAGATAAGCTTGCCAACGACCTTGGGGGAGCGTATCAGGCTCCTAAGGTAACACTGGCAAAAAAAGAAACGAGTTCGAATGCGAAGATGCGTTTCCTGGATAAATAAGAATTTTTGAAAAGGGGGCTGTTCATTGCAACAGCCCCCTTTTCATTTTGATGGCTCTGCGTTTGAACTGTCCACTCCGACTGCCTTGATGCCGACACCGGAAAGGGTAATCTTGCCCTCCTTTAACAGATGCCCAACCGCGCGCTTAAAAGCATTTTTGCTTAGGGAAAAGACTGACTTGATTGTTTCGGGGTCGGTTTTGTCGTGGTATGGCAGAAATCCCCCACTTGCAATCAGTTTATCATATATCTTTGCCGCATCGCCGGAAAGTTCAAGATAAGCCGGTCCGCGCAGGGAAAGGGTCAGTTTTCCGTCCGGGAGCACCCTGCGGACATATGCTGTCACAATATCGCCCAATTTTAAAGGATTAAAAAGTTCCTGCTTGGGGATCATGGCAGAATAACGGTTGTCCACAGCAACATAAGCCCCGAAAGCATCGATAATCTCATAGACAACGCCCGTCACAGTATCGTTTTCATGGTATTCGGAATCCGTGCGCAGATAATCGTAAACCTTTGCCGTGGCGCAGAGCCGGCTGCTTTTGTCGATGTAGAGAGCTACTAACACGCCATCCCCTTCCTTGACCTTTACAATCTGTTCTTTAAACGGCAAAAGGAGATCTTTTGCCAGACCCCAGCTTAGAAATGCACCGATTTTTGTGACCTCCTTAACCGGGAGCATGGCGGTTGCACCAAGTGTAATTGGCGGGATCGTTGTTGTCGCAATCGGGCGATCCTCGGAATCCTTATATAAAAACACGGTGAGGCGCATACCAATCTGCGCGTTTTTAGGCGACTGGTTTTTTGGCAGCAGCACCTTCTGCACCGTTAAATCTTCCGGGGAAGAGTCGGATGGCGCATTGACCGGTACGCTGTCCTGTGGGTCTGAGAGATATACACCGTTTTCCGTTATCTTAACAATCTCAAGTTCCTGAACCAAACCAAGTTTCATTTTATACCTCTTTCCTGCATTCCTCCTGCGGTTTTATTATAATATAATATGAAAGGGGGGAATTTGCAAGCTTTTTTAATCCGCCCCCACGGAAATCAATTTTCCATAAACAGAAAAAATAATGTATAATAGCACTATGAGA
>CAJTOR010000037.1 GCA_910577675.1 uncultured Lachnospiraceae bacterium | reverse complement strand
ATGTGGCTAGAATATGGGTTAGTCAATGATTTCATGCGGGAATGGTGTCTGCGGAAAGAGCAGTTGAAAAGCGGAGAAATTTCCGAGGACGAGTATTTTGAGTGGAAAATCAACTGGCCTGCTACGAGTAGTAGCGTTGATGAAAAAGGAAATGATAAGAAAAATAATAGTTATCAATGGAAAAAACATTAAGGAGGAATTTTTATGGAAAACGAACTGATAACTGCAAATAGCCGCGAGTTGGCTACAGAATTGACTTCTTATGACACAAAAATGTTAGGAGTATTTGAATATTTAGGCTTGCCTACCGACAATATTTTAGTAAAGGTAGATGAACGTCGTAAAGTATTTAAAAATATAGAAGATGTTTTAGAATTATTATCCTCTGACACTTTAGCAAATTCAATTTATATTTCTAAGTTCTTATCTGCTGTAAGCGCTGGTTTGTTTGATGCTGCATTAAATTATCTTTGGGACGAAACTGTAAGTCAATTACGTTTTCGGGTTTCGCAATATGATATTCAATATTTCTATGATTTAGCTGTTACATCAGATAAAAGAAATAAACTTTCCACCGAAGAAGATTTAGTTAAAATTGATGATAGTGAACTTATTCAAGGTGCGAAAGAAATTGGTTTGATTTCAGATATTGGCTATCGACTTCTTGACAATATAAAGTTTATGCGCAATTGGGCTAGTGCTGCTCATCCTAATCAAAATGAATTAACAGGACTACAACTAATTGAATGGTTAGAAACATGTATTCGAGAAGTTATATCACTTCCATTATCAAATTTAACCATTCAAATCGGAAAACTGTTGCGCAATATTAAGGCAAATATTTTGGACGAAGCCGAAGCTCAAACAATAAGTAACTTCTTTTGTGAATTAACTTCTGAAAAAGCTAATTCTCTTTGTAATGGGTTCTTTGGAATTTATTGTAGACCTGATACAACAAGTGATACTAAAAGAAATATAAAACTTCTATTACCAGAATTATGGGATTTGGTAGATGAAGATATAAAATGGAATTGTGGGATAAAATTTAGTAAATTCCAAATTAACAACGATCAAGCGGAAGCAAAACTTGCAAGAGAATTTCTTCAAATTGTTGATGCTGAATCATATCTCCCCGAATCAGTACGAAGTGCTGAACTAAAAATCGAATTAGAACATCTATACAATGCTCATAATGCTTCTATGAATAATTTTTATTTGGAACCGCCTTATGCTAAACAAGTCCAGCGCTTAATTGGTTCAAATGGCGTTCCTACTCAAATTAACGCTTACTATACTATGGTTATTATCGATGCATATCTTACTAATGGAAATGGAAGATGTTGGGGAGCAGAGGATATATACAATGAATTGATTGACAATTTTACACAGGTTCAGTTCATGCTTGCAATAACTTCATTTACACATGACAAAATTGCAAGCAAATTGCAATTTCCCTTATGCTTAAATCAGTATAAATCTTTACTTACCAAAGCAGAAGATAGTGTTACTGCACCAAAGCTACTGGACTTTATTAATATGATTAAAGACTTTTCACAGCCTTTATACCGTTTAAAGGAAGATGCAAAAATCATGCAACAAGTTGAACATCTCAAAAAAATTATAAAGTAAATATAGGTATCAAAAAGGTATCACGCCCCCTATCAAAAGCCGGAAAGTCCGCCATTTATGCGGCTTCCCGGCTTTCTGTTTACTATTCGAACTCAATCGTCGCCGGCGGCTTCCCCGTGCAGTCATACATCACCCGGTTAACCCCCTTCACTTCATTCACAATCCTGCTCGTCACCTTCCCAAGCACTTCCCACGGAATCTGTGCACTCTCCGCCGTCATAAAATCACTGGTTGTCACTGCCCTTAATGCCACCGCATAATCATAGGTTCTCTCATCTCCCATTACCCCGACACTGCGCATATTAGTTAGTGCGGCGAAATACTGACCGAGTTCCTTATCCACCCCTGCCTTTGCGATCTCCTCGCGGTAAATCGCGTCGGCATCCTGTACTATGCGGACTTTTTCTGCTGTCACTTCCCCGATGATCCGGATGCCAAGACCCGGTCCCGGGAATGGCTGACGGAACACCAGATGTTCAGGTATCCCCAGTTCCAACCCTGCTTTGCGCACCTCATCCTTGAACAAAAGCCGCAGCGGCTCAATAATTTCCTTAAAATCAACACAGTCCGGCAATCCACCCACATTGTGGTGCGATTTGATAACGGCGGATTTGCCAAGACCGCTCTCGATCACATCCGGATAGATCGTGCCCTGCACAAGATAGTCCACAGCCCCAATCTTCTTTGCTTCCTCCTCGAATACACGGATAAATTCCTCACCGATAATCTTGCGTTTTTGCTCCGGCTCGGTCACACCGGCAAGTTTTTTGTAAAAACGCTCCTGCGCATTGACGCGGATGAAATTCAGCTCGTATGAACCGCTTGGTCCGAAAACCGCCTCGACTTCGTCCCCCTCGTTTTTGCGCAGCAAACCATGATCGACAAACACGCAGGTAAGCTGGTTTCCAATCGCTTTAGAGAGCAGTACCGCTGCCACCGACGAATCAACACCACCTGAAAGCGCGCAGAGCACTTTGCCGCTGCCCACCTTCTCGCGAAGCAAAGCAACCGTTGTTTCCACGAAAGAAGACATCTTCCAGTCACCCGCACAGCCGCAGACCTTATAAACAAAATTTGAAAGCATCTGCATGCCCTGTTTGGTGTGCATAACCTCAGGATGGAACTGTGTTGCATACAGTTTCCTCTCCGGGCATGCCATCGCTGCCACGGGGCAAACCGGTGTGTGCGCCGTGGCAGTAAAACCCTCCGGAACCTTTGCGACATAATCAGTATGGCTCATCCAACAGATTGTCCGCTCATCAACGCCCTCAAAAAGGATATCCGAAGTATCCACATCAACTTCCGTTTTGCCGAATTCGCTGACTGGCGCGGTAGCCACAACGCCGCCAAGTTCATACGCCATCGCCTGCGAACCATAACAAATGCCGAGAATCGGGATGCCAAGATCAAAAATCTCTTTTGGACAGCGCGGGGAATCCTCCTTATAAACACTGTTTGGTCCGCCGGTAAAAATAATGCCCTTAGGATTCATCTCCCTGATTTTCTCAAGACTTAATGTGTGGGGATATACCTCACAATATACATTACATTCCCTTACCCTGCGCGCAATCAACTGATTATACTGCCCGCCAAAATCCATTACGATAATCATTTCCTTTTCCATCTCGCTATCCCTCCGCAGTATTCTATAAATATATAAATTTTTGCAAATCAACCACCCGGTTAATGACAAAGCTCCCACTTTTTTCATTCTACTACAAAACCGATGCTAATTCCAGTCCAAAAAATAATATTTTACAAAATAAGGGCTGGATTGCCCGACATGCACTATATTATTATACTCTCCTCTACTTTTTTACTTCCCCGGCAACCATAGCCGCCACTCTCACAGGTGACAGTCATTATACAATGATCCTCACCTACTCCCTTACTCCCCCGGCAACCATAGTCGCCACTCTCACAGGTGACAGTCATTGTAAAATGATCCTCACCTACTCCCTTACTCCCCCGGTAATCATAGCCGCCACTCTCACAAGTGACAGTCATTATACAATGATCCTCACCTACTCCCTTACTCCCCCGGTAATCATAGCCGCCACTCTCACAGGTGACAGTCATTGTACAATGATCCTCACCTACTCCCTTACTCCCCCAGCAACTATAACCGCCACCCCTGCATCCCTAAATTCCTGCAAATCCTTCTCCGCCGCTTCCCCATCCGTTATCAGCACATCCAGACTGTCCAGACCGCAGACCGTAATTACTGAATCCATCCCTATTTTTTCCACCGGATACAGCCCGTAAACCTTGCGCGAGTTCTTAATAACGTTGTTCAGCAATTCCACATTGTTTGATCTCTGCACAGAAATACCGGCTTTAACGGAAATACAGGCGGATGTGATAAAGCATTTATCATAGTGAAAACGCTTTAAAATATCCATTGAAAAACCATCGTAGAACGAACCGTTCGCGCTCATTTCCCCGCCGGATAAAATCACTGTAATATTCCTTTTTTTGCGCAATTCCTCGGCGATCGCGATGGAATTGGTCACAACAGTAATAATTTTGTCATCCGGCATATTCTGTGCCATCAGATATCCCACGCTCGCTGCGGTCAGATAAATAACTTCCTGTGAACCGATTTCTTCGATTGCGCGCACAGCAATGTCTAAGTAATTTTCCTTAACATTTTCTGCGCGTTCCCTCCCTGTTTTTTCATGTGTCTGCCCACTCCAGCCAACACTATGCATCTGTATTGCACCGCCGTGTGTCCGCTTTAAAAGTCCTTTCTCCTCCAGAATACGCAGGTCGCGTTTGGCAGAATCATAACTGATTCCAAAAAGCTCCTGCATCTCGCCCGTCGTAATGCGACCCTTTTGGTCCAGCAGCTTCAAAATAGCCCGATGCCGTTCCTCAATAAACATTATAGCCTGCCTCCTCCAATCCGCTAGGACAATGACTTTGTTATATTCCACCTTAAATACATATATATTCTATTTTTATACCATACCTAACATAATGCACATAAATTTACAAATCCCACATTAACCATGCACTTTACATTAACATAATATCACTTTCATTCCTTTGTGTCAAGCATATACGTTAAAAAACGTTAATTAATTTCACTCTCTATTATTCACGTTTTTTAACGTTATGTAAGATATGGGAAGATTGTTTCAACCATTAAAGCACCATTCCATCTCCTGACTATAAACACCTGACAACCAACGCCTATTTTTCGCCTCCTAATTTCGTTCCTCATTTTAACAAACTCTATATTCTGTACAATTATTCCGTACATTCAAAAGAAATTCGGAATCCGCTCCGCCACTTCCCCGCATCCCTATGCTGCTCCCGCATGTCCGATGAGCCTTATCCCCCCACCTAACACAAAGAAGTCCCCCCTACCCGCCACTTTCATCTTTGTGACTTAAAAGCAGGGGGACTTCTTCGATAGGTTAAAGTCGATAAACTATTTATACCACAGTTCTTTTAGCAGCGCTGAAGGCATTCCGCATTGATCCAGAAAACGAATTACTTTATAAAATTGCTTTTTAACCAAGCCCCCCTCTACACCACTCCCAACTCATCCAATGTCTTCCCATATGCAGGCAGAAAATCCCTCATAAAGTCTTCTACCTCCACCAGTTGCATATCATGGAGTGCCACTGTAATGGTTTCCTTTGCACTCCGGAAATCTGTATTTCCAGTTTTTTCCTCCTCTATGCATTTAATTAGCGCTGAAAGTTTGTCCGCTGCCTTGACAAGCCTGCATATATATGCTTCCCCCTCTGCTGGGAAAAATATCGCCTCGTAATCCGGGCGCATCTCTTCCGGAAGCATGGAGAGAAGCTGTCTTGCCGCCTTGTTTTCAATGTCTTTAAATGCCCCCTGGATACTTGCATTATAATATTTGATTGGTGTCGGCATGTCCCCGGTAATAATTTCGGTCGCATCATGGTACAGACCGATCAGCGCCGCCTTCTGCGCATTAAGCTCCTTCCCGAAACGGCGGTTCCCGATCACTGCCAGCGCGTGTGCCAACATCGACACCTCAAGGGAATGCTCACTGATATTCTCCTTCATGGAATTGCGCATCAGCGCCCATCGCTCGATATATTTCATTCTCGACATCATGGCATAAAAATCCTGTTCCATTTTTCAAGCCTCCCCATTCTTCCTCTGCTACTAAAAACATATACAAAAGTGTATATGCCAGATGATTCACTACAATCTCACGATTTGTAGTTGCTGCCTCATCGTGTATGCTTTTGTTAAATTACAACTACTCACAAGTTCTTGTACACTCCACAGCCGTTAATTCCCGACTAGCCATCGGTACATGCTTACAAATATCTGTTGTATCTATTGTATCTGTTGTATCTGTTCTAGGGTTGGGTTTATTTCTGTCTTGAAGCTCTTGAGCAATATCCGCATCTTCCTTTCTCTGGTTTTTATACTTTCTTAGTCCATATAATCCACAACGGAATACAGGTAAGATTGATATAATATCTTGTACCAATTCTTCATTGGGAGAAAGGGTTTCATTATTTACAATAATTATTTTTGTATGGAATTTTTCACAAAATTTTTCAAACCAGTCCTATCCAAAACAGACAAATCTGTCTTTGCTTGAAATGACTATTGTTTTGATTTTGTTTTCCATAACTTCTTCCAGCAGCTTATTCCATTTTTTACGATTATAAATTAATCCGCTTCCGAAATCCTCAATGCATTGGTTTACAATAATCCCCTTTTCATTACAGGACTGCTTTAAAAACTCTATCTGATCCCTTAAATCATCTTTTTCGTTTCTTGTTGAAACTCTTGCATAAATAACAACATCTCCTATATCATCTTTTGTTTGTATCCCTTTAAATTGCAGATACTGGTCATAAGTGTAATATCTTCAGTCAGTAGGAGTGCGGTTTGCTTTTAATATACCATCCCTGTCCCAGCGTTGCAGTGTTGCAGTATTGCGCAAACCCTTAATTTTCAAAAGGTCAAAGGAAACTATATACCCCTGCTTTTACATGTCCGACAGGGATTCTTCCAGCACCTAGCGCCAAAAAATCCCCCTTACCTACCACTTTCGTCTTTACGGCTTAGAAGCGGGGACTTCTTTGACAGGTTAAAACCAAAGATATCCCCGCACACATTTATCGAACAGTTCTTTTATCAACCCAAAATCATAACCGTACTCCATCGCCCCACACAAAAGCCTTATTCTAAAACGTCCATCTCACATATATCTGCTATATTAACTGCCAATCAGGTGGGGGTGTCCACCTGCATTTTTTCTATATGCGAGTGCACCCAATATTCCCTGTACACCCTGGTTTATAGATACCCCCTCTGTTTCAAGCTGTTCATTTCAAATACTTCTTCACATACTGCCCAGTATATGATTTCTTCTTTTTCGCAATCTCCTCCGGTGTCCCCGTCGCGATCACCGTGCCGCCCTTGTCGCCGCCCTCAGGTCCGATATCGATAATATAATCCGCTGTCTTAATCACATCCAGGTTGTGCTCGATCACCACTACCGTATTGCCTCCCTCGGTCAGGCGCTGCAATATATCAACCAGCTTGTGCACATCCGCAAAATGCAGCCCCGTTGTAGGCTCATCCAAAATATAGATTGTTTTGCCCGTGCTGCGCCGACTAAGCTCCGTGGCAAGCTTGATGCGCTGCGCCTCGCCACCCGAGAGAGAGGTGGACGGGTGCCCCAGCTTCAAATACGAAAGCCCGACATCGTTTAATGTTTCAATTTTGCGCTTGATACCAGGAACATTTTCAAAGAAATGCACCGCCTCCTCAATCGTCATATCAAGCACATCAAAAATAGATTTCCCCTTATATTTCACATCCAGGGTTTCGCGGTTGTAGCGCTTGCCCTCGCAGACCTCACAAGGAACATACACATCCGGGAGGAAGTTCATCTCGATCTTTACAATCCCGTCGCCGGAACATGCCTCGCAGCGCCCGCCCTTGACATTAAAGCTGAAGCGTCCCTTCTGGTAGCCCTTCATCTTTGCGTCCTGCGTAGAGGCGAACAGATCCCTTATCATATCAAATACACCGGTGTAGGTTGCCGGATTGGAGCGGGGCGTGCGCCCGATCGGGGACTGGTCGATGCTTATCACCTTATCAAGCTGTTCGACCCCGACAATCTCGTCATGCTTGCCCGGAATCGTGCGCGCGCGGTTTAATTTTTTTGCAAGGCTCTTGTAAAGAATCTCATTTACAAGCGAACTTTTGCCCGAGCCGGAAACTCCGGTTACACAGGTAAACACGCCGAGAGGGATATCCACATCAATATTTTTTAAGTTGTGTTCCCTTGCTCCTTTTACAGTCAATACGCCTGTTGGAATGCGGCGTTTTGCAGGCACTGGGATTTCGACCCGGTGGCTGAGGTAAGCGCCGGTCACGGATTCCGGTATTGCCATAATCTCCTCCGCTGTGCCGACCGCCACCACCTCGCCGCCATGGTCGCCCGCCCCAGGGCCAATATCGACAATACAGTCCGCTGCAAACATTGTATCCTCGTCGTGCTCCACGACTATCAGCGTGTTGCCGAGATCGCGCAGATGCTTTAGGGTTGCTAGTAGTTTATCGTTGTCCCTCTGGTGCAGACCGATGCTCGGCTCATCTAAGATATACGCAACACCGACCAACCCCGAACCGATCTGCGTCGCAAGGCGGATGCGCTGCGCTTCCCCGCCTGAGAGTGAGCCTGTAGCGCGGGAGAGAGTGAGGTAATCAAGCCCCACATCCACCAGAAACTTTAGGCGCGAGCGGATTTCTTTTAAAATCAATTCGCCGATTTTTTCCTGCTGCGCCGACAATTTCAGTTCCTCCATAAAATCCCTTAAACGGCGGATGGAATAATCCGTGACCTCCGCAATGTTTTTCTCCCCGATTGTCACCGCAAGGGCACCCTGTTTTAAGCGCTTGCCCTTGCAGAGTTTGCAGGGCGTTGTGGTCATAAAGGTTTCGTATTCCGCCTTCAAGCTCTCTGAACCTGACTCCCTGTAGCGGCGCTCGATATTGCGGATTAGCCCCTCAAACTCCACATCGTAAGTCCCCTCGCCGCGCTGTCCGCGGTAATGCACTTTGACCTTGCGCCCGTCAGTTCCATGGATCAACATATCGCGGATTTCTTCCGGCTGATCCTGGTACGGTGTATCCAGATCAAAGTGATATTCCTCCGCAAGCGCCTCGAGCATGCAGCGCGTATAACTTGACTTGTCCACCGCCGACTGCCAGCCCGGCACGACAATCGCGCCACCCGCAAGGCTCACCGACTTATCCGGTATCATAAGCTCCTCGGAAAATTCCATTTTGATGCCGATCCCGTGGCACTCCGGACATGCACCGAACGGATTGTTAAACGAAAAGTACCGCGGCTCCAGTTCCTCGATGCTGATTCCGCAGTCAGGGCAGGCAAAACTCTGGCTGAACGTCAGTTCACCCATTCCTATCACATCCACGACAAGCAGCCCGTCCGTAAGTTTTAATACACTCTCAATGGAATCCGCCATGCGCTTTTCAATTCCCGCCTTCACGACAAGACGGTCAATAACAATATCAATATGGTGCTTAATATTTTTCTCAAGCTTGATTTCCTCGCTCAGGTCGTACATATTCCCGTCCACGCGCACGCGCACATAGCCGCTGCGCTTCGCCTGCTCAAAAATCTTTGTGTGCTCACCCTTCCGCCCGCGGACAATCGGCGCTAAAAGCTGTAACTTCGTCCCCTCCGGCTGCTTCATAATCTCATCCACCATCTCATCCACAGTCTGCCTGCGGATCTCCCGCCCGCATTTCGGGCAGTGTGGGATACCAATGCGCGCGTAAAGCAGCCGGAAATAATCGTAGATTTCCGTCACCGTGCCAACTGTAGAGCGCGGATTGCGGTTCGTCGATTTCTGGTCGATGGAGATCGCCGGGGAGAGCCCCTCTATACTCTCCACATTCGGTTTTTCCATCTGCCCCAAAAACATGCGCGCGTAGGAGGAGAGCGACTCCATATAACGGCGCTGCCCCTCCGCATAGATTGTGTCGAACGCGAGCGATGACTTGCCGGAACCGCTAAGCCCCGTCAGCACAACAAATTCATTGCGCGGAATATCCACATCGATCCCTTTGAGATTGTGCTCCCTCGCCCCGCGTATCCTGATATACTCTTTCCTGCCGTTCATATAAAATCCTCTTTCTGCAAAGCAGTCCCCGCTGTCTTTGCGATATTATTTATTTTACATTTTGCTAAGTTCCTTCCTCACTTCCATCAACTGATCCCTCAGCCCGGCAGCAAGCTCGAAATTCAGTTCGGACGCGGCTGCCTGCATCTTCTTCGTCAGTTTCCTCGCCAGCCCCTCTAGCTCTTTCGCGCTCATGGATTCAATTGGCTTGTCCTTCCCAAGATCCGCACTTTCCTTCTCCACCTTCTTCGAAATGCTGATTAAATCCCGCACCGCCTTCTTTATTGTCTGCGGTGTAATACCATGTTCTTTGTTGTATGCATCCTGGATACTGCGCCTGCGCGCCGTTTCCTCGATCGCCCGCCGCATGGACTCCGTTATCACATCGGCGTACATAACCACATGCCCCTGGGAATTCCTCGCCGCGCGCCCGATTGTCTGTATCAGGGAGGTTTCGGAGCGCAAAAACCCTTCCTTGTCCGCGTCAAGAATCGCCACCAGGCTGATCTCCGGTATATCAAGCCCCTCCCGCAAAAGATTGATGCCGACTAGAACGTCAAACACATCCATTCGCATATCCCGGATAATCTCGGAGCGCTCAAGTGTATCAATATCCGAATGCAGATATTTTACGCGGATGCCAACCTGGCGCATGTAATCCGTCAGTTCCTCCGCCATTCGCTTGGTTAAGGTTGTGACAAGCACCTTGTTTTTCTTTGCGGTTTCCTTCCTCACCTCGCCGATCAGATCATCAATCTGCCCTTCAACCGGGCGCACAAAAACCTCCGGGTCAAGCAGACCGGTCGGACGGATAATCTGCTCCGTGCGCATCAGCTCATGCTCGCGCTCGTACACGTTCGGCGTTGCCGAAACAAACAACATCTGGTTAATCTTGCTCTCAAACTCCTCGAAATTTAACGGACGGTTGTCCTTAGCTGACGGCAGGCGGAAACCATATTCCACAAGAGTTGTCTTGCGCGCCTGGTCGCCCGCATACATACCGCGCACCTGCGGGATTGTGATATGCGACTCATCCACAATTATAAGAAAATCTTCCGGAAAATAATCGAGCAGGGTATTCGGTGTACAGCCCGGGCTGTTTCCTGCCAGATGCATCGAATAATTCTCGATCCCCGAACAAAAACCGGTTTCCCTGAGCATCTCGATATCAAAATGCGTGCGCTCTGAAATGCGCTGCGCCTCCAAAAGCTTGTCCTCACTCTTAAAGTAGCGGACGCGCTCGGCAAGTTCAATCTCAATATTTTTAATCGCCGCCTCCATATGCTCCGGTGAAACCACATAGTGGGATGCCGGGAACACCACAAAATGTTCAAGCGTACAGCGAACTTCCCCGGTCAGCACATCAAATTCTGCGAGCCTGTCAATCTCATCACCAAAAAACTCCACCCGCACCGCCGTGTCCTCGTTCGCCACCGGGAAAATCTCCACCACATCGCCGCGCACCCGGAACGTGCCGCGCTTAAAATCCATATCATTGCGCGAATACTGGATATCGATAAGCCGCCTTAACACATCGTCGCGCTCCTTCGTCATACCGGGGCGCAAGGAGAGTGTCATGCTCTGATAATCGATCGGGCTGCCAAGCCCGTAGATACAGGAAACACTCGCCACAATCACCACATCCCTGCGCTCGGTAAGCGCCGCAGTTGCTGAGTGGCGCAGCTTATCAATCTCCTCGTTGATCGCGGAATCCTTCTCAATATAGGTATCCGTCGAAGGCACATATGCTTCCGGTTGGTAATAGTCGTAGTAGGAGACAAAATATTCGACCGAATTCTCAGGGAAAAATTCCTTGAACTCCCCGTAGAGCTGCGCTGCAAGGGTCTTATTGTGCGCTATTACCAAAGTCGGCCTGTTTAACTGTGCAATCACATTTGCCATGGTAAATGTCTTCCCGGAACCCGTAACCCCCAGTAAAGTCTGGAATTGGTTGCCCTCCTTAAAGCCATTTACCAGGGCTTCGATTGCTTCCGGCTGATCGCCGGTTGGGGCATATTCACTGTGCAATTTAAACATCATAAATACAAAAATCACCTCCACGATTCATAGCAAAAAAGTTCGTCCATTAGGCAGAAATTCGTCGAAGCAAGTACTCACCTTTACCCCAAAATCACACTTCGACGATTTTGGTTACTCAGCCATATCTTCCGTACCATGTGAAAGCAGCGAAACAACCGAACAGGCTGAGAAGCAAACTCGAATTATTATAACATACGTTTTTCCATTTGTCCATATAAAACAAACATTTGTTCGACAATATTATCAATCACTTTCGTCACATTTCTATTGTTCTAATTCAGAAATTCATCCAATTCTATAATAACATCTTCTATCGTAACATCCTCCACATTATTTTCTGAACTATCACCTGCTCTATTTGGCATAACTTCGTCCATATAAACCAAAAACTCTGGCATCTCTTCCGGGAATATATTATCATTATCTCCATAAACATCCATTGTAATTATCTCCTTTGCATACTTCATCAACTTTATAAACATTCAACCAAAAACACTGGGTTCATCCATATCAAAAAAGGGAGCCGAAGCTCCCCAAGTACCTGTTTCCGGAATAATATGAAATGCCACCCGACTCGCTTATCCCAAGATTCTTTCAATATTCTGTTGCATCTGATTTTCTAATGCTTTTAGTCGCCACTCCGGAAGATTGTATTTTGGATGCCTTGTAAACTCAAAACCCCGCAAATTAATTAACACATTTTCCAATTCAGGAGTAATGCAAATTTTTGCTGATTGTAAAAATGTATCCGCCAGCCTTGGCCCGCGGCTAAGCATATATTTTTCCATCCCAGAAAAATCATCTTCTTCTGCATAGGGGAGCAATGATATATTATGATCAAACAAAGGGGCAAAGTCCACAATTTTTTGAGTATCATTCTCAATCAAAAAGCCAAAATTTCCCTTATGACGATCTTCGTTCATAATTACCGCATCGAAAACAAACATTGTTCTGGCTCTGTCTTCAAAACCATATTCAGCGCACTTTTCCAAAACAGAAAACACATCGGATTGGATATCACCGATAGCGGCATACGGTAAATATCCATATTTTTCAGAAGTAAAAATATCACACACAGAATGCACACGCCCGCTCCGACTTCTCAATCCATATTTTACATAAGGGACATGAAAATATTCTGCGACCTGCGCTGCATAGTATTCTGAATAAGGTTCTAGCCCCGCATTCCTTGCACCAGAAGATCCTCTTTTTAACATTCGTATATGCCCATCTTCTCTGACCCAGCACTTCGCAAAAGAACCATCTGTCCCATATTCTGGTGATGTTGTAGACAAATTTCTTCCATGCAAACCACCCTCAAATGCTGTCTTTGCAATCACTTCATTAAATTCATGGGTGTAAAGAGAAACATCTTTCCACTTTAGCAGACTACCGATAGGCTTCACCCAATAAGTGTCTATCAATGACAATGCATGTGTAATATCTAAATATCCTTGTAAGGTTGCACAACCGGACTCTTGCAACAACTGTGCTATATTCTCTCTATGTTTTGGTGCGCGTCGTCCCTCTATGAATGCACGAAAATTTGAAATCCAGTTTGGCAATTCTTTTAATACCCGGACATTTTCAACAATTCCCCACTTATTTACACGGAATTCAGCAATCTCAACATCCATGTTCATAAGAATATATTCCTTTATTTCAGCACTTTCCTCTTTTTGAGCAGCCTTCTGCATCCGTGCCACTCCCCCTAATGCCTCAACAAGTGCTCCTTTACCTCCATTGATATGCCTGCTAAAGACATCTATTTGTTCCATAGTTTCTTTTTTCATTATAAACCTCCCTTCACATTTTATTCCATCAACAAAAATCAATTATTTTTCCACCGCTGCCATCCAATGTACTATGGACAATAATCCATTTCTTTGCCAGAACACTTATAAAAGAAAAAACTCTGCCTAATGAGCAGAAGCTAAAGTTATTTATACATTATTCTTTTCAGAGCCATACCCAAACAAAATCAGATAACCCGCCCCAACATACTGTTGGTTTGCTTCACTTACAACAAGTGCTTCCGACAGGTAAATTATCCTTCCCAATAAATATATTTAGCATAAAGTTTTACTTCCCCTTCATTAGAAACATTTTACCATCGTCCTTTATTTTTGTCAACGATACGTGGATTTGAATGAACGAATTATTAGGTTTATAAATAAAGGGGATCATGCCCACCTATTGGCATTGACCATCCTTTTTGTGTAATACTACTTTCATTTCTTCTTCAGAATTTTCACATTTTTTGGTTTTTTTGCAATCTGTTTGTCAATTTTCTAAAATTGTAGTATAATCCCATCTTTGACAGTTTTGAAACGATAAAACTGCAGAAACCCTAGAGTCTTCAATGGGTTCTGCAGTTTTATTACTTGGTGCCCCATGTAGCGTCGAGATTATTTTTTTGTAAAAGCTATGATTGATTTTAGTTTGCGTGTGGGGATAATCTCGGCATCCGTTCTAAACCCAAATACATCGTGCAGGTGGTCTGTTAATGGTGTCCTTGCATACTCGGGGATATAGCCTTCCCCGGTTATCTTCAACAGCTTATAATCACGTAACGTTTGAATGATCTGGTTTGCAGTAAAACCTCTTCCAAGCTTCTTTTCGAGAAGCCTGTAAACCAGCAGTGCAAGATAGCATGTGAGGAAATGGGCCCGGATCCTGTCCCCACGTGATACGTAAACTGGTCTTGATAAAAAATCCGTCTTCATTATACGGAAGGACTCCTCGATTTTCCAACGTCCCTCACTTATGGAAAGGATATCCCCGACACTGTCATTGGTAAGGTTTGTGCATACTGCATAGAACCCATCATACGCGGCTTCCTTCCTTACAGCCTCTTCATCCATTTCATACAGCGTCTTTTGGGCGGTTTCCCCATCCTGCGTAATGGCAGTTGCTTTTACGAAACGCGCCGGGTCGTTGGGGTTTTTTCTCTGTTTCTTAACCTGCTTAAGGCGGACCATCTTTTCAGCACGTTCCAGCTGTGCCTGGCGCACATTCCGCTGATAGACAGCGTAGGATGGCGAATAAGTGATGATCATAAGCTGTCCCAGGACAGCACTGCCATCGTGTATGCGCTCCTTATAATAGATTTCATCCGTGTGGTCATCCGGATGCTGTTTTATCCCCTGGATGTTTTTTACGGCTTTTCCGTCGGAAAGGCGGTGCCAGTTTGTACCATCCATAGCCGAAACACGTTCTTCTTCCTTCAGCTTTTTGAGTGACTGCGTAACGATGAACCCCCTGTTGCTGACATCATTGAACTTCCTGTTCGCCTCGGAACCAAGCCCGGCATCTGTACAGACCACAAATCTTTCAAACCCGAAATCCTGGAGCAGTTTTGTTTCTGACGGCTTTAGGGAAGGCTGCTCGTTGGCTGCCCCATCAAAGAGGCTGAAGGAGATCGGTATACCGTCCCCGTCCATGAAGAGACCCATCTGCACAATGGGGTTGGGTCTGTTCTCCTTGCTTTTGCCGTATTTACGAAGTTCATCCGCCTGCTCGGTCTCAAAGTAGAAGTTGCTGCAGTCGTAGTAAAGGACACGGTTGTTCCTTGGGGATATGAAGTTGGAGTTTTTATAGACTTCCGCCTGTATGTAATCCATTTCCTGGGCGAGGACGCTTAACCCACGGTAAATGTCATGTTCTTCGTAGGAAGGCTTTTCAAGGAAAGACCCTGCAACTTCGTAGGAGGCCCTTTTGCTGTTTGGTTCAAGGATACGTGCATAGACCAGGTCTGCGGTGATTGCATTCAGATCAAACTTATATCTGTGACGCTTTGCAATGTTCCTGAAGATGTTTTTCATCTTCATGGAGCAGTAAATATCCTGAAGGAACAGATATCCGGCACGAAAAGACCTGCGTTCTCCGAGGGGGATTGATTTTGAAGGGGATAATGAGAGCAGGATCGGAGCGGATGATCCATTAAGGTCGTCAACTTTCTTTTTTGCCCATGCAATGACTTGCTCACGGGAAAGCCCCATAGATGCCATAAGTACATCGACCCTTCCCAATTTCTCAACGTTTTGAGTTGTAACTTTTTTGTCACTGATCCGAATGGATTTTTCAATATAAAGTCGTTCAATGCCATTGTCATTTTTTATTCTCAAGCGCATAAACGTCACCTCCATAACTATTATAGCACAATAACGCTACATACGCTACATAAAAATGCATTAAATTTGACAAAAAAAGAAGGTTTAAAGCCCTGTGCATACTGGAGTTCAGCGAAATGGATTTGAAATGAAACTGTCAAAGACCCGCCACCAGGATGGCTGTTCCTGTTTTTTTGGGAGAAAATCAAACGTTGACTTCCGAAAAAAAATCAGTTATAATTATCTGCAAAGAAAGTTTAGTATTTTTATACAGTGCACGGCAGCCGGGAGCCGTGGCAGGGTAGAAAGGATGCTTGTTTTATGGAAAGAAAATACAAATATTTTATGTTGTGCAGGGATATGGCAAAAACCACCCCTTTTTTGCGTGCGGACGGTTCTCCGGTGGTGACGACAGCGGTTAACGAGCGTGAGGCGTGGAATAAATTAAAGGGGCTTTTGGAAGCTCGTCTTGTGACCCAGGATTATCTGTGTGAGGTGGAACTGGTTCCGGTGAAGAAGGGGGAAACCACGGATGCTGCGGAGAACGATAATGTTTCTTCGGATACCAACTTGGAGCTTGACACGGCTCTGGAGGGTCTTAAAAATGTCCTGCGCGACCAGGGAAGGCTTTCAAACAAAAACTTTTTATAAATAAAGAACCGGAAAACCGCCGCGCTATGGCGGCTTTTCGTGTGTTTTAACCTATCAGTTGCATCAGGTGGAGTTATCCCCATATGTCATGCGAAAGCGGGAGCAGTATAGGGATATAATTTTCTTTGACTGAGTTTGTTTGCACGGGATTATTTTGACAGCGGGGGATCGGACATGCCATATGTGATTATCATAGCCATCGTCCTGGTGGCTTTATTTATCAAAAGTATTTATGATGAAAAGAACTATACCAGGAAACTGTATCTTAAAATGGAGCGCGAGTGGGGGCAGGTGCCGCAGGAGGAGTATTCGGAAGCCAAGTATCATTCGCTGCAATATTATTATGAGCATCTTGAAAAGAGAACCGGCGATATTGATTCCATAACCTGGAATGACCTTGACATGGATCAGATTTTTATGACAATGAATAACACCGGTTCGGCAGCGGGGGAGGAGTATCTTTTCGCGATGCTGCACAGACCAAGCTTTTCGCAGGAGGAACTTTCTGAGAGGAACCGCCTGATCGAACATTTTTCTGAAAACAAAAAGGCAAGATGTGCGCTGCAGGAACAGTTTATGCGGATGGGGAAGGAGCGGAATATCTCTGTCTACGAATACATCCATCTGCTCCACCTGTTAAAGAGGGAGGACAATGCGCGGCACTATATCTGTTTTGCATCCATGTTTATGGCGCTTGCCCTGATCTTTTTAAACCCAGTGGCGGGCGTGATGGCGGTAATCACAATCGGGATATACAATGCATTTTCCTACTATAAACGCAAGGGCGAGATCGAAAAATATTTCTGTGTTGTTTCACACTTAATCCGCATGATGGACAGCATGAAAGCCCTGTCATTAATCGGCGACGAAGCGATAGCAAGTTACATCGAAACAACCAGAAAAAACCTGAAAGTATTTGCTTCGTTCCGCAAGGGGGCGCGCATTGTGGCGGGCAAGAAACCGACCGGGGATTTGCTTGAGGGGATGGTTGACTATATCCGCATGCTGTTCCATATCGACCTGATTAAATTCAATAATATGCTTAAAATATTTGACAACAACGAAGCGGAGCTGACCGCCCTTTTTGAAACTGCCGGCTTTCTTGATTCCATGATTGCAGCGGCATCCTATCGGGAGCTTATGGGCAAATGGTGTGTCCCTGTATTAGAACATGGTGCTCCGTTTCTTGAAACGCAGGAAGTCTACCATCCGATGCTTGATGAGCCGGTGCCTGCCACACTTGCGGAACACCGCTGTGTGCTGATTACGGGGTCGAACGCTTCCGGTAAATCGACCTTTATAAAAACTCTTGCAATCAATGCAATCCTTGCCCAGACCATCGATACCGTGATGGCTTCTTCCTGGCATGGAAGCTTTTTTGCGATCGCGTCCTCGATGGCGCTGCGCGACGATATTTTCAGCAAGGAAAGCTACTATATTGTTGAGATAAAATCCTTAAAGCGGATTATGGATATGGTGAGCGATAAAGTTCCGGTACTCTGTTTTGTGGACGAGGTGCTGCGCGGCACAAATACACTGGAGCGCATTGCCGCCTCGGCGGAGATTTTGTCCTGGCTTGCCGGGGCAAACGCCATGTGTTTTGCGGCAACGCACGATATTGAGCTGACACATATCTTGGAGGAAAATTATTCCAATTACCATTTCCAGGAATATGTGAAAGAAAACGAGGTTCTTTTTGATTATAAACTCTATCCGGGGCGGGCAGTTTCAAAAAATGCGATCAAACTGTTGCGGATGTTAGGATATGACGAGGGGATGACGGAGCATGCCGAGGCGCGCGTAAAGCATTTTGAGGAGAGTGGGAACTGGGTTATGTAATATGGCAGGTGGGAGAAAAAGCGGAGGGATTCTATGAAGGTAGTAATTTATACGGATGGCGCGGCGCGCGGGAACCCGGACGGACCGGGAGGGTATGGTACAGTTTTATCTTATACTGACACAAAAGGTACAGAACATCTTAGGGAATATTCCGGAGGTTATGTGCGCACGACAAATAACCGGATGGAACTGATGGCGGCAATTGTCGGGTTGGAGGCACTTACAAAACCTTGTGAGGTGGAATTATATTCGGATTCCCAGTATCTTGTCAAGGCGTTTAATGAGCACTGGATTGACGGGTGGGTGAAAAAGGGATGGAAGCGGGGAAAAAATGAGCCCGTGAAGAATGTGGATCTCTGGAAGCGGCTGCTTGCAGCAAAGGCTCCCCACAATGTGATATTTTACTGGGTGAAGGGACATGCCGGGCACCCACAGAACGAGCGCTGCGACACGCTGGCGACTGCTGCCGCGGACAGCGGGAAATTGATGGTTGATACCGGGCTTGTGGACGGCGCGGTATAGACTGAGGATTCTGCATAAAGGTTAAATTAAAAAAGTTACAGAAATAAAGAGAAGTGAGGTTATGAAAATGGCAGAGGAAACATCGGTAAAGTCAACAAGGACGCAGGAACCGCTGGTTCAGGTGATGAACCTTGACGAGCTTTCGGGTGTGACACCGATGATGCAGAGTTATCTGGAAACAAAGGCACAGTACAAAGACTGCATCCTGTTTTACCGTCTTGGCGATTTCTATGAAATGTTTTTTGAGGATGCGGTGACCGTTTCAAGGGAACTTGAACTGACGCTTACGGGGAAAGCATGCGGGATCTCCGGCCGCGCAGCGATGTGCGGTGTGCCCCACCACGCATTGGAGGGCTATCTTACAAAACTGGTGGAAAAGGGATACCGTGTGGCAATCTGTGAGCAGGTGGAAGACCCGAAAATGTCAAAAGGTCTGGTGAGGCGCGAAGTTATCCGGGTTGTGACCCCGGGAACCAATATCGACAGCCAGTCCCAGGATGCATCAAGGAATAACTATTTGATGGGAATTATTGGAAATGGAAAAATATTCGGGATTTCCACGGCGGATGTTTCCACGGGGGACTATTATGTGACTGAGGTTTCCGGGGTGCGCGGCATCCTGGATGAAATATATAAATTTTCACCGTCGGAGATTATTTGTAATCCGGCGTTTTTGACTTGTGGAATTAACCTGGAAGAATTGAGGGGACGATACCATATTGCGGTGGCAAAGCTTGAGGACTGGTACTATGATACGGAATTGTGTAAAAAAGCACTGATGTCGCATTTCCATACGGGCACGCTTGTCGGGCTAGGGCTTTCGGATTATACTGCGGGGTGTGACGCGGCGGGCGCTGTATTACAGTACCTTCTGGAAACACAGAAAAATTCGCTGGAACAGTTGACCCATATCACGCCTTATTCGACAAACCGCTTTATGATTCTGGACACTTCCACAAGGCGGAATCTGGAATTGGTGGAAACACTTAGGGAAAAAACAAAGCGCGGTTCGCTGCTCTGGGTGCTCGATAAGACAAAGACGGCGATGGGGGCGAGACTTCTGCGCAATTTTATCGAGCAGCCGCTGATTGACACGGAAGAAATCCGCGCGCGCTATGATGCACTCGAAGAATTAAACAAAGAGGCAATTACGCGCGATGAGCTTCGCGAGTATCTGGACGCGGTCTATGACCTTGAGCGGCTGATGGGAAAGGTGAGTTACCGCAGTGCAAATCCGCGCGATTTGCTGGCGTTTTCTTCCTCCTTAACAATGCTCCCGCCGATCCGCTGCCTTTTGGAGGGGGCGGTATCTGAGGAACTGCGTGCAATCTATAGCGAACTTGACCCGCTAAGTGATCTCTGTGACCTGATTGGCAGCGCAGTTGACCCGGAAGCACCGATTTCCTTAACTGAGGGCGGGATCATCCGTTCCGGCTACCACAGGGAAGTGGACATACTGCGCAGTGCAAAGACCGAGGGAAAGAACTGGCTTGCACAGGTTGAGCAGCGGGAGAGGGAAAAAACAGGTATCAAGAACCTTCGCATAAAATATAACAAGGTATTCGGCTACTATCTTGAAGTTACGAATTCGTTTAAGGAGCTTGTCCCGGCGGACTGGACAAGAAAGGCAACCACCACAGGGGCGGAGCGGTATATCACGCCGGAGTTAAAGGAACTTGAGGATAAAATACTTAACGCAGAGGAGAAGCTGACGGCACTCGAATATGAGCTTTTTGCGGAGATAAGGGAAAAAATTGCGGGTGAGGTTTCCCGCATCCAGCGCACGGCAAAAGCGGTGGCAAAACTTGATGTGTATGCTTCGCTTGCTTTTGTTGCGGAGCGCGGGCGCTTTGTAAGACCGGATATCAATAATGAAGGAGTGATTGAGATACGGGAGGGCAGGCATCCGGTTGTCGAGAGGATGCTTGAGAACGATGCGTTTGTTGCAAACGATACATATCTTGATAATGATGCGCACCGCCTTGCCATTATTACGGGACCGAACATGGCGGGGAAATCGACCTATATGCGGCAGGCAGCCCTTATTGTCCTGATGGCGCAGATTGGCTCTTTTGTGCCGGCTGAATCGGCAAATATCGGCATTGTTGACCGGATTTTCACGCGCGTTGGTGCCTCGGATGACTTAGCTTCCGGGCAGAGTACCTTTATGGTGGAGATGACGGAAGTTGCGAACATCCTGCGCAATGCGACAAAGAACAGCCTGCTGATCCTTGATGAGATCGGGCGCGGGACATCGACGTTCGACGGTCTTAGTATCGCGTGGGCGGTCGCGGAACATATCAATAATAAAGATAATATCGGGGCAAAAACACTGTTTGCCACACATTACCATGAGCTGACCGAACTTGAGGGGAAACTTTACGGCGTAAATAATTACTGTATTGCCGTAAAAGAATCCGGCGAGGATATTGTATTTTTGCGAAAGATAATAAAAGGGGGGGCGGATAAGAGTTATGGGATACAGGTGGCAAGGCTTGCCGGCGTGCCAAAGGAAGTACTTGACCGCGCTCTATTGATCGCCGGGACGCTAAATGAGCACGAGGTAGCAAACCGCGCAAAGATGTTGGCGGAAGGTGTGAGTGAAGTTAAGGGGGAGGCAAAAGGAAACCGCCGCGGTCAGGAAAAGAAACCGGAGGCATATGAACAGCTTTCCCTTTTCAAAGAAGAAACTTTTAGCCCCGCTAAGGAACCATCATGGTATGGGCAGGTGATCGGTCAATTGCAGGCGCTTGAACTGGCAAACATGACCCCGCTCGCCGCCCTGAACAAACTGTATGAACTACAGTCACAGATCAAAAAGATGGACAGCCAGAAAAGCTGAAGATAATAACAAAGGAGCAGTGCCATGGGAATTATACATCTTCTGGACTCTGAAACAATCAACCAGATCGCGGCGGGGGAAGTTGTGGAGCGCCCGGCTTCCGTAGTAAAAGAACTTGTGGAAAACGCGGTGGATGCGGGGGCGGGTTCCGTAACGGTAGAAATCCGTGAGGGGGGGATCGGATTTATCCGCGTGACGGACAACGGAAAGGGAATAGCAAAAGAGGATATCCCCACGGCATTTTCCAGACATGCGACAAGCAAGATCGCATCGGCGCTCGACCTGTTAAGCGTGAAAAGCCTGGGATTCAGGGGGGAAGCCCTCTCTAGTATCGCCGCGGTTTCCATGGTGGAACTCGTAACGAAAACCCGCCAGGAATTTACAGGGAGCCGCTATGTGATTGAGGGGGGCAGGGAAAAGGAACATTCGGAGATCGGAGCTCCGGAAGGGACTACCTTCCTTGTGCGGACACTTTTTTATAATACCCCGGCAAGACGGAAATTTTTAAAATCTGCCGTGACGGAGGCGGGGTATATCAGTGACCTGATGCAGCGCTTTGCCACGGCACATCCGGAAATTGCATTTAAATTTATCAACAACGGGAAAACGGAACTGCAAACATCGGGAAACGGGAGCCTGAAGGATTGTATCTACCATGTTTTTGGACGTGACACCGCCGCCGCGGCCGTTGAAGTGGACAGTGAGGCGGACGGCATACGGGTTACCGGTTTTATTGGGAAGCCCGTGATATCGCGCGGAAACCGCAATTACGAAAATTATTTTATCAACGGGCGCTATATCCGGAGCAATATTATCAGCAAGGCAATAGAGGAAGCATATAAGCCGTATTCGATGCAGCATAAATTTCCATTTACAGCCCTCCACTTTACAGTTCCGACCGAGGAGATCGATGTCAATGTACACCCGACAAAACTGGAGGTTCGTTTTACAAACGGGGAAGCCCTCTATCAGTTTGTATACAGGACGGTGCAGGAAGCACTCTCAGAGAAAAATATGATACCGGATATTTTATTGTCGGAGGAAAAACGGGTGCGCACTGTATATGCGCCGACACCTGAAAGTTTTGAGCACCGCCGCATTACCTACTCGAAAGAGGCTGTGAGGGATGAGGCGGAGCGGGTGAGGGAGGAAGCAATAAAGGCAACGCTTGCCTCACCGCTTTTTTCGGACACGGCAGGAGCAGGAGTGCCAGAAACGCAGCAGGAAGTGCCAGTTTCTGGAAATTCTTTGCGCGAGGAGGTGGTGTATGGGGGACAGCCGACCGAAAAACCAGGGCAGATTTCCCTTTTTGATAAGTCGGAGCAAAACAAGGAGGCATTCCTTAAACAGGAGCAGGAAGACCACCACCAGATAATAGGGCAGTTGTTTGCGACTTACTGGCTGGTGGAATTTAAGGAGCAGCTCTTTATTATTGACCAGCATGCTGCCCACGAGAAAATACTTTATGAGCGCACATTGACCCGAATGGGGGGAAAACAGGCAATTTCCCAGATGCTGACCCCGCCCGTAATCCTGGAACTTTCGATACGCGAGGAGGAAGCCCTGAAACGATATATGGGGCAGTTTACTTCGCTGGGTTTTGAGATTGAGTCATTTGGGGGGCGGGAATACGCGGTCAGTGCAATCCCGGAAGACCTTTACGGGGTGGATGGGAAGGCGCTGTTCCTTGAGATGTTGGACAATCTGGTAACGGAGCCGCCGACCGGGACACCGGATATTGTATTGGAAAAAATTGCTAGTTTGTCGTGCAAGGCGGCGGTCAAAGGGAATACAAAACTCTCTGTGGCAGAAGCCAGGGCACTGATCCATGAGCTTTTGCAGCTTGAAAATCCTTTCCACTGCCCTCATGGAAGACCCGTTATCGTGTCCATGACTAAAAGTGAGCTCGAGCGTAAATTTAAAAGGATTGTTAATTAGTTCTAGAGGGAGGGGGAAATGAAGGAGGGATTCATGCAGGAACAGGAAAAGAAACCGCTTATTGTACTAACAGGACCCACGGCTGTGGGGAAAACAAAGCTTTCTATTTCACTGGCACAAAAGATTGGGGGAGAAATTATTTCGGCGGATTCCATGCAGGTCTACCGCGGCATGGATATCGGGACAGCAAAGATTACCCCTGGGGAGATGGGGAAAGTCCCGCATCATCTGATTGATATCCTGCTGCCCGGTGACGAATTTAACGTGGTGCGTTTCCAGGAACTTGCAAAGGAGGCAATGGAAGGGATTTATGCGCGGGGCAGACTTCCGATTATTGTCGGGGGAACGGGGTTTTATATCCAGGCGGTGACGAATGCTGTCGATTTTACAGAGTCGGAAACGGATATGTCACTGCGGGAGGAACTTTATGATTTTGTCAGGGAGCACGGAGCTGCGGCACTGCATGCAAGGCTTTTGGAAGTTGACCCGGCAGCGGCAGCTAAAATCCATGAGAATAATATTAAGCGCATGATCCGGGCACTTGAGTACCATGCACAGACAGGCGGGCGTATCTCGGAACATAATGAGGAGCAGGCGGGGCATATCCCGCCTTACAGGCTGTTTTATTTTGTGCTGACCGCCCCTCGTGATATCCTGTATGGGAATATCGACCGGAGGGTGGATAAGATGATGGAGGATGGGCTGCTTGCGGAGGTGGAAAATTTGAGGGCAGCAGGTGTGCCGCGCAGCGCAGTTTCGATGCAGGGGCTTGGCTACAAGGAACTATTTGCTTACCTTGAAGGTGAACTATCTCTCACCGAAGCAACAGAGCGGATAAAGCGAGATACAAGGCATTTTGCAAAGCGGCAGCTTACGTGGTTTAAACGTGAGAAGCAGGTGATTTGGGTGGATAAATCGGACTATGGTTTTGACGAGGAGAAAATTCTCAATGTGGTGTCGGGAATAATCAAAGATGGATTGGGACTTTGCCGCAGGGCGGCGGAATGTGAGGGATTATGAAAGAACAGGATGAAATGAAAAAAAATGTGGAAGAGTTAAAAAAGATTGCAGAGGCACCGGCTACACGGCGCAAATCCCTGTTGACACCTAAGGAATGGTCCGTTGTGTCCGGTATATTATTTGCTGCGCTGGCAGGTCTTTTAACGCTTTCACTAGACCTTATAGCGGTGCCGGAAAATGATTCCACCCTCTGGATTTTAATGGCGGGACTGTACGGGCTTTTGATTTTGATAACAGTCCTTATCGAGCGCTTTTTAATCAGCAAATTATCCATACACCGCACCCTGTACTATGTGGTGGTGCATGTTTTGCTGCTTGCTGCCATAATCGCTTTAATCGTGGTCGGTTTAAGGCAGCCGGAATCCGTCTATGAAGTTTCAACGGAATTTTCCTACGCGATGGCAATCGGTTTTACGGAGGTTGCACTTTTGCTCTACCACCTGGGCAGGGTGATAGTGCTTGCCATTATCGAGCATTCAAAGAAAAGTGCGGGGAAAGGGAAGAGATAACGCCAAAATCAATAAAACTACAGGGGATTTTAAATGATGGATATGACAAAACAAATGTATTTGGAACTCGGAATATCAGAAGAACTATATGACTGTGCAGAAAACATCCTTGCAGGGTTAAAACCCCGCTTTGAGGAAATTGACTTTATCGCGGAATATAACCAGATGAAGGTGCTCAGGGCGATGCAGAAAAACAGGGTCTGTGAATCACATTTCCAGGCTTCCACAGGTTACGGTTACAACGATGCCGGGCGTGATGCGCTCGAGGCAGTTTATGCGGATGTGTTCCACACACAGGCCGCGCTGGTGCGCCCGCAGCTTACCTGCGGCACCCATGCGCTCGCGGTGGCGCTTGCGGCAAACCTGCGCCCGGGGGATGAACTTCTCTCGCCGGTCGGAAAGCCTTACGACACGCTTGAGGGAGTTATCGGGATCGGTGAGGGGGAGGGCGGCCACTCCACCGGGAGCCTTCGCGAATACGGAGTAAGCTACCGTCAGGTAGATTTGACTAATGGCGGGGAGTTTGATTTTGAAGGGATTCGTTCTGCCATTGGGGAGAGGACTTGCATGGTTACCATCCAGCGCTCTAAAGGCTACCAGACCAGACCCACTCTTTCGGTTGAAAGAATCGGGGAACTAATCCGCTTTGTTAAAGGGATTAAGCCGGATGTAATTTGCATGGTGGACAACTGTTATGGGGAGTTCGTGGAAACCATCGAGCCGGGTGATGTGGGGGCGGATCTGTGTGTCGGCTCACTGATTAAAAATCCGGGGGGCGGTCTGGCACCAATCGGCGGATATATTGCGGGGCGCGCTGACTTGGTTTCACAGTGCGCATACCGGCTGACCGCACCGGGGCTTGGCATGGAGGTTGGCGCGACCCTCGGCCTTACCCAGAAATTTTTCCAGGGTTTTTTCCTTGCCCCGACCGTGACAGCGGGGGCGCTAAAAGGGGCAATCTTTGCCGCCGCCCTATTTGAATCCATGGGATACCCGGTGATTCCTGACGGGAAGGAAGAGCGGTATGATATTATCCAGGCAGTTACGCTAAACAGCCCCGAAGCGCTTGTTGCCTTTTGTAAGGGGATACAGGCGGCGGCTCCGGTCGATTCCTTCGTGGATCCGGAACCGGGGGATATGCCGGGCTATACCTCAAAAGTCATTATGGCAGCCGGTGCATTTGTGCAGGGAAGTTCCATTGAACTTTCTGCGGACGGGCCGTTAAAGGAACCCTATGCGGTTTATTTCCAGGGCGGGCTTACCTGGTACCATGCAAAGTTTGGAATTTTAAAGGCGGCGCAGGAACTGTTAAAGATTAAACAAAAATAAACGGGACATGGAAGAAAGGTCTGCGGCAATATTGAGGTTGAAAGCCCCTGCGCCATATGCGTGCAGGGGTTTTTTTAAAATTTTCGATTGAGAGTATACAAATCAAAGAAAATGTGGTAAAATAGAATGGATTATGATGGAAGGACAAGGTCTGACCATTACGGAAATGAGGTGTTATATGTCGCGCGAGATGGGAAAGAATTCATGGGCGCTGCTGCTTTTGATGCTTGCAGGCATCGTGGTCGGGGGATTTTTAGGATACTTGGCAAGGGATGTTTCCTGGCTTTCCTGGCTGAATTACGGGCAGGAATTCAGTGTCGGTTCCTCAGCAAACGGCTATTTTACGCTGAATCTCGGTGTGATTGTCATTAATTTCGGGCTTTCCATCAAGATTACGGTTGCCAGCATTATCGGCGTGATCGTTTCCATTCTCATCTACCGGAAACTGTAATCCGGCATAAATTCCCTGTTTTCATCCGCCGCGTATCTGGGCGGAGCCTTCTGGAGAGAAGGAAAGGAAAATATGGAAAATATTAACAGTTCAGTCACAATGAAAGAACTTCCAATATCGGAGCGCCCGTATGAGAAATGCGAGCGGGAGGGAGCGCAGTCACTGTCGGATGCCGAACTTCTTGCGATCCTGATCCAGAGTGGGACAAGGAAGGAAACGGCAGTTGATCTGGCGAGGAAACTTCTGATGCAGAACCCGGAGAAAAATCTTCTGGGACTTGCCAGGATGGATTTTGGGCGGCTGACTGCGGTAAGCGGGATCGGGAGGGTCAAGGCGTTAAAACTCCTTGCGGCATTTGAGCTGATGAAGCGCGTAAGCCGCGAGGGATTCGGTGAAAAACCAGTGCTTAAAAGCCCGGCATCGATTGCGGAATACTACATGCAAAGACTGCGCTTTTTAAATGTTGAGGAGGTACACGCTGCGTTTTTTAACACAAAGTGTATTTTCCTCGGTGAAAAACGTCTATCTGTCGGCACGGTGAATTCCTCTGTGGTTTCACCGCGCGAGATTTTTATTGAGGCGCTTTTGAGGGAAGCGGTTGGCGTTATTCTGGTGCACAACCATCCAAGCGGTGACCCCACGGCGAGCCGTGAGGACATACATCTGACCGTGCAGGTTTCACAGGCGGGAAGGATGCTTGATATCCGGCTGCTCGACCATATTATTATCGGGGACAACCGGTATTTCAGTTTTAAAGAAAGCGGCTGCTCGCCGTTTTAGGCGGGAAGCCAAGGAATGGAGGAAGAAATGGCAGGCAAAGTATTTGGTATTGATTTCGGTACAAGTACAATAAAAATATACAAGAAGAATGAGGGCGTTATTTTCGATGCCAAAAATATTATTGCGGTTGCAAACGGCAGCCAGGTTATCGCAATAGGGGATGAGGCCTATGAAATGTACGGCAAGGCACCGGCAAATATTCTGGTGGACTACCCTGTAAAAAGCGGCGTGATTGCGGATATTGCAAATATGCTTTCCCTGTTGAACCTGGCATTTGACAAGCTCTCGAAAGACCACGGCAAGTTTGCGGGCGCGGAGTTTTTAGTCGCTGCCCCGACCGATATTACGGAGGTCGAAAAGAGGGCGTTCTTTGACCTTGTGGCAAGCTCGAATGCGAAGGCAAAAAAAGTGCGCATTGTGGAAAAGCCGATTGCCGACGCACTCGGGGCGGAACTTGATGTGATGACCGCGCACGGCGTTATGATCGTGGATATCGGGGCGGACACGACCGAGGTGTCGATTATTTCACTCGGCGGCATTGTGCTAAGCAAGCTTATCCCGGTGGGGGGCAACAAACTCGACGAGGCGATCATCCTTAATGTGAAGAAAACATACAATCTTATCATCGGCCAGAAGACGGCGGAAACCATCAAAAAACAGCTTGGCTGCGCACTGCCCCCTAAGGAGGAGCGCACGGTTAAGGTTTACGGCCGCGACGTGCTCTCGGGGCTTCCGATTGAGCGCGAGATTTCAGCAAGTTTTGTCTACGAGACGATTGCGGAATACATGCACAGTATTATTGATGCCGTGCGCATCATCCTTGAAAAAACCCCGCCGGAAATCTCTTCCGATATCATAGACTCCGGGGTTTACTTAACCGGCGGCTCCGCCAATATATTTGAGCTTGACAAGCTGATGGCACAGGAAACGGAACTTGACATCAATATATGCGAGGATCCGGCGAACACCGTAGTCAAAGGGCTTGGGCGGATTATCGAGAACAATAAGCTTTCCTCTCTGGCGCTCACTTTAAAACAGACTTATTACGGAGGCTGATTTTATGAGGCGCAAGCATAAAGTCAAGATTTCGGTGCGCCCGAAGCACCTGCTTTATTCGCTGGTGTTTTTGTGCCTGTTGTTACTCTATGTTTCCTACCGTTACAGCGACAAGTTAGCCCCGTTAAAAACGAGTGTCGGCAACCTTGTCACACCGATGCAGGACGGCATCAATATGGTCGGGACTTACATTACAAAACAGCTCGAATTATTAAAGAGCAAGAGAGCGTTGCAGGAGGAGAACCAGCAGCTAAAGGCACAGATCGAGGACTTGAAGAGCCAGAACAGTATCCTGATTGCGGACGGATATGAACTTGCCCAGCTTCGTGAACTCTATGAGGTCGGGAAGAAATATTCCGATTACCCGATGATAGCGGCGAGCGTGATAAGCCGCGATACAAACGGTTATTACAGTTCCTTTGTTGTCAACAAGGGTTTTGAGGACGGGATAAAAAAAGATATGAATGTAATTGCCGGGAACGGTCTTGTCGGCATTGTGACCGAGGTGGGTAAGAATTACTGCCGCATCCGCGCAATTATCGATGACACAAGCTATGTCAGCGGCATGTTTTTAAAGACTACGGACACCTGCGATATCAAGGGTGATATAGAACTTCTCGACGACGGTTATATCCGGGTGGAGGGAATCAGTCTAAGTGCCCAGGTTGAGGAAAATTACGAGGTTGTCACCTCGCATATCAGCGATAAGTACCTGCCGGGGATACTAATCGGGTACATCCACAATATTGAGGTCGATGCCAGCAATATGGCAAAGAGGGCTTACCTGCTGCCGGTTGTTGATTTTGAACATATTGAAAATGTACTGATTATCACGCAATTAAAAGAAAGAATGGAAAGTGAATCCGAATAGAGGTAACATAGTGCTTCGTTGTATTGTTGTTTTTTTGGAAATCATATTCAGTTATCTTTTGCAGAACTCGGTATTCCCATATTTTGAGATGGCGAACGTGGTACCGGATGTTCTGTTGATCCTCATTGTTTCGACAGCCTTTTTTAAGGGGCAGAACGCGGGTGTACTGACAGGCTTTTTTGCCGGGCTTCTGATGGATTTTTGTATCGGGAATTATCTTGGGATCTTCGCGATTTTGTACATGGTCATCGGGTATTTCAACGGATATGCGGCAAAAATTTTTGACCGCGAAGATTACCTGCTTCCACTGGGGCTGATCGCAGTAAGTGAACTGGTATATGGCTTTTTGTACTATGTGTTCTTTGCGCTGCTCAACGGAAGGCTTACCATCGGATATTTTTTCGGCAGGGTAATCCTGCCGCGGGTTATTTACACCACTTTTGCCGCAGTCCTGCTCTACAAATTTTTCCAGGGCATTCACCTGCTGCTTTTGCGTTTTGAATACAGGGGGAAACGATAAATGTTAGATATTTTCCTAGAAAAATTGAAAAAGGTATTGAATAACCGGACAGTCCCGCTTCTCGCGATTTTTCTTGTGGCGTTCTTTATCCTGATACAGCGTTCTTTTAAGATGCAGATTGCATCGAGGGGCGCGGAAAACTATGAAAATGAGGAAACAAAGAATACGCAGGAGCGCGATATTGCCAGCACGCGCGGGAATTTTTATGACCGCAACGGCGTGAAACTGTCAGAAAATGTGCTTAGTTATTCCGTGGTTATGAGCAATACCGCGCTTGTGACAAGGAACGAGGACATGAATGCGATGGTGCTGCAGCTAATCAATCTTCTTGAAGATTACGGCTATCCGATCGAACTTGATTTTGGCATTGATCTAAAGGAGGGGGCATCCGGCGAGTATTCCTTCGCTTTCAATGTGGAGGGCAACGCGCTGCTCCGGTTTAAAAAGAATGCGTACTGCAAGCCTTCCATCGCAAAGCTTTCCGAGGAACAGAAGGAAGCCTCGGCGGAGGATGTTTTTAATTTCCTGCGCTACGGCGACGATGAAAACGGGAGAATGTTTAAGATCTCCGACGACTACTCAATGGAAGATGCATACAAGATCATGGTGGTGCGCTACAACCTTATGATACTGAACCCGCAATGGTCGCAGTTCACGCTCGCCTCAAACATCGATGATAAGACGGCGGCAGCAGTGAAGGAGAATATGGCGGATATCCCTGGGATTGAAGTAAAGCAAACCACTTCACGCGTCTACTATGACAGCAAATATTTTGCACATATCATCGGCTATACCGGGCTGATTAATTCCTCGGAGCTTGAGAGCCTTAATGCGGAGCTTGGCGAGGAAGTCTACAAATCGACAGATGTGGTCGGAAAGACCGGGATGGAACGCTCCATGGAATCCTATCTTTCCGGTGAAAAAGGTGTGGAACAGCTAACAGTTGCCTCCTCCAACAAAATACTTGAAAGCAAGATAACAAAAGCGCCGGTTGCCGGGAACGATGTCTATCTTTCGGTTGACCATGATTTGCAGATAGGGCTCTATCATATCTTAGAGCGCAATATCGCTGCCATCCTGATCTCAAAAATCAACAACGGTATGAGCTACGGGACAAAGGGGGAGAAAGCCTCCGGAATCCAGATACCGATCTATGAAGTTTACAATGCACTTATTTATAATAATGTCATTGATATCAAGGCGTTTAAGGATGAGGAAGCCTCCGACCTTGAAAAGCGGATTCTCTCGTATTTTGAGGAGAAGAGGGAAATAATTTTTGGTAAATTCAGGAAACTTTTAGCAATTGATAATACTGTAACAAACCAGGATGCCGGGGAGGAGATGGAAGAGTACCTGGATTATGTTTATTCGACACTGATCTCGAAGGATGTGGGAATTTTAGTTTCTACGGCGATCGACCGCACGGATGAAGTCTACCTTGATTATACAAATAACAAAATAAGCCTGAGCCAGTTTTTGCAGTATGCAATTTCTAAGAACTGGGTTGATCTGTCTAAACTCGGGAAGGGCGGGGCATACTTTGACAATGATGAATGGTACTCCATGATTGTAGATTATGTACTTGAGTACTTTAAAGACGACAAAGAATTCGAAAAAAAGATATACCGCACCTTGATTTTTACAAAAAAATTGACTGGTACGGAAATTTGTCTTTTATTATTTGAGCAAGGTGTGTTAGAATATAACGAGGACGATATAAGAAATCTGAGGAATGGAAGGGTTTCCGCCTACAATTTTATGCGCGAGAAACTGACCAACCTCGAGATCACACCTGGACAGCTTGCCCTAGAACCGTGCAGCGGCTCCGCCGTCATCACGGATGTGCGGACGGGGGAACTGCTCGCGATGGTAACTTATCCATCCTACGATAATAATATGCTGGCAAACAAGATTGATTACACGTATTATTCAAAATTGCTCGAGGACAATGCCAGACCGCTTATTAACCGCCCAACGCAGCAGAGGACAACCACCGGCTCAACTTTTAAACCGCTGATGTCTTTTGTAGGTTTTGGGGAGGGAAGGATTAACACTACAACAAAAATCCAGGACCGCGGCGTTTTCGAGGAGATTGACCCGTCGCCGAAATGCTGGAAATATCCGGGCTCCCACGGTTCTATCAATGTGACAAGCGCAATCCAGCATTCCTGCAACTATTTTTATTACCAGATCGGTTACGACCTCTCGCTTGATTCCAAGGGAATTTACAATGACGCGAAGGGGATCGCCACCATCCAGAAATATGCGGCGATGTTTGGTCTGTCCGATTATTCGGGGGTTGAGGTCTACGAGGATATGCCGGAAATCTCAAACCGCGACGTTGTCCGCACGGCAATCGGTTACTACCATAACTTTGCGCCGGTACAGATCGCAAAATATATCACGACCGTGGCGAACAGCGGCATCTGCTACGACCTGACGCTGCTCAACCGCGTGATGGATAAGGACGGGACTTTGGTTTACCGCAACGAGCCGTCCGTCTACAACGAGATTACAATGTTTTCGTCGGCTCAGTGGCAGGCGGTGCAGCTTGGGATGTACAATGTGGTAAATACCACCACCAATTCCTTAAACCGGCTTTACGGCGACCTGGGGGTAAAAGTGGCGGGAAAGACCGGGACTGCCCAGGTGAGCACAACCCACCCGCACAATGCGTTATTTGCTGCCTATGCGCCGTATGATGACCCGGAAATAAGTGTTATTATTGTAATACCGAACGGCTATGCTTCCGCGAATGCGGCGTATATCGGCCGCGAGGTTATGGGACTGTATTTTAACGGGGAGAATAAGGATGCCCTGCTTTCCGGTGAAATAAAGGCAGGTAACGCGACGACGATCCACATTTCTGATTAAATCATGGAGGAGGTACATTATGGACAATCCTGTTGTCATAAAGGGGAACAAACACGGAATTACTGTATTTCTCGATGCTAAACTTGATTTTGGGACGTTGAAGGAACTTGTTGCAGAAAAATTCCGGGATTCTTCGAAATTTTTGGGACAGGCTCCGGTTATCCTCGGTTTTGAGGGACGGCCGCTTTTGCCCGAACAGGAAGTGGAGATGCTTGACATCATCAATGCAAACTGTAATTTAAAGGTGGTCATGATCGATGACCATGATACGGAGAGGGAAGAGCGCTACAAAAAGCAGCTTGATGAGGTATTGATGGAGATTGACCGGGCGCAGGGAGCTTTTTACAAAGGGAATCTGCGCTCCGGGCAGGAAGTTTTCTTTGAGAGCAGCGTTGTGGTGCTCGGCGATGTCCATCCCGGCGCTTCCGTTATATCGAAGGGGAATGTTATTATTCTTGGTTCCCTGAAAGGGCAGGTGGCGGCCGGAGCTTATGAAAATGAGAATGCTTTTGTTTTCGCAACCGAAATGTCGCCGGTTATGATACAGATTGCAGGGGTTAGGGCACGCTGCTCGGATGAACCGGGAAAGAACACGGATAAGGGCATGAAACTGGCTTTCCTTGAGGAAGGACGTATCTGTCTTGAGCCGTTAAGCAAAAAGATATGGAATGATATCAGATTATAAGGAGGAATCAGAACGATGGGCGAAGTAATCGTTATTACATCAGGAAAAGGCGGTGTTGGCAAGACGACCACAACGGCGAATGTAGGAACAGGTCTTGCAAAACTGGAAAGGAAGGTTGTACTGATTGACACCGACATCGGACTCCGTAATCTGGATGTTGTCATGGGGCTTGAGAACCGCATTGTATTTAACCTGGTTGATGTGATCGAGGGTACCTGCCGCATTAAGCAGGCCCTGATTAAAGATAAGCGTTATCCGAATCTCTACCTTCTTCCGGCAGCCCAGACAAAGGACAAGACTTCCGTGTCGCCGGAACAGATGAAGAAGCTTTGTGATGAGCTGAGGGATGAGTTCGATTACATACTGATGGACTGCCCCGCAGGGATTGAGCAGGGTTTCCAGAATGCGATCGCAGGTGCTGAACGCGCCATTGTCGTCACAACGCCGGAAGTTTCCGCCGTGCGCGATGCTGACCGCATCATAGGGCTTTTGGAGGCACATGAGATGAAGCAGACACACCTGCTCGTCAACCGCCTGCGCACCGATATGGTAAAGCGCGGCGATATGATGTCGAGCGACGATGTGGTTGAAGTCCTTGCGATTGACCTGATCGGGGTGGTGCCGGACGATGAGAATATTGTTATTTCGACCAACCAGGGCGAGCCGCTTGTGGGCAATGACACAATGGCGGGCAAAGCTTATATGAATATCTGCCACAGGTTAATCGGGGAGGATGTCCCATATCTGGATTTAAATGTAAAGAAAGGGATTTTCAGTAAATTGTTCAGCAAAACTTGAAGGGGGAGATGATTTCAATGCCAATGTTTGAGCTTTTCAAAAAGAAATCCTCCGGGGATACGGCGAAAAAAAGACTGCAATTTGTTCTTTCCGCAGACAGGGCAGGGTGTACGCCGGAAGTAATGGAATGTATTAAAAATGATATAATTGAAGTGCTGAGCAAATATGTTGAGATTGACACGGACGGGCTTGATATCAAGGTCAACCAGGTCGATAATGAGAACAGCAACGGTGGTCCCTCACTTTTTGCAAATATCCCAATCCGGGGAATGCGGCATAGCAATTAGGGAAATGCTATATGTTTAAAAAGATATTTAATTTTAAGGAATATGATTTCAGACATTATAATATGTCCATCCTGCTGACAGCTTTTTTACTCAGCTTTATCGGCCTGACAGTGATCGAGGTAGTGCAAGAGTCTGCTGACAGGCTTTATGAAAAGCAGATACTGGGGCTTGTCGTTGGAACCATGGCGGCTCTTTTTGTGTCGCTTGCAGATTATCATTATGTCTGTAAGTTTTATGTACTGTTTTATTTTATTAATATGGGACTTTTGCTTTACACTAAGTTTGCTGGAAAAAGTTACCATCAGGCGCAGCGCTGGATTATAATCGGGGGAGATGGGGGGATCACCCTGATGCCGTCCGAGCTTACAAAAGTCCTGTTAATTCTTTTTATCGCGGCGATGTTTACACGTTTCCACAAGAAGATTGACAAGTTTTATTTTCTTGTAATTATGTGCGTGCTTGTGGCAGTCCCGCTGTACTTTATTTTGGAACAGCCGGATCTCTCAACTACAATCGCGCTGCTTGTGATGTTTGCGGGAATGGTATTTTTGTCGGGGATCACCTACAAGATTATTATCCCGGTGCTTGTCGTTGCGGTTCCCGCGTGTTTTGGACTCTGGTGGTATATCCAGCAGGATTTCCAGGTTTTGCTGCATCCGTACCAGCAAAACCGAATTCTTGCATTGAAGAATCCGGAACTTTATCCGGATTTAATGTATCAGCAGAATAATGCGGCAATTGCCATCCATTCCGGCGGTCTTACGGGAAAAATGATGACGGACAGTACCGGCGCAACATGGAAGTGCAAGGGGCTTGCAGCAATTGAGAGTGATTTTATTTACACCGCCTTTGCGGAAGCATATGGTTTTATCGGGTGCTGTGTGGTGATCGGGCTATTGTCCTATTTCATATTCCGCACATTCCAGACGGCAAGGCATTCAAGAGATTTTCTCGGGATGATGATTGCGGGGGGGATTGGGACACTGATTGGCAGCCAGACTTTTATCCATATCTGTGTGAATACATCCCTGTTTCCGAACACCGGCATCCCGCTGCCTTACGCAAGTTCGGGGCTCAGTTCGCTGCTCGGCAACTATCTGATGGTTGGGTTGCTGTTAAATATTGGGTTACAGTCGAAGAAAAAAGAGAAGGTGGATAAGAATGTAGTATCCTTGTAGGCTGGGGGTAGCCGTAAAGGGATTCTTTATATTGACGTTATGGCATGGACAGAAAGGGAGGGGTTACATGAACATCGGAATGATTGCACATGATGCCAAAAAGAAACTTATGCAAAATTTTTGTATTGCGTACCGGGCAATCCTCGCAAAGAATGAGGTTTATGCGACGGGGACAACAGGACGTTTAATTGAGGAAGTAACAAATTTAAATATTCATAAATATCTGGCAGGGCATCTGGGTGGGGAACAGCAGATGGGAGCCCAGATTGAACATAATGAGATTGACCTTGTAATTTTTCTGCGTGATCCCCTGAACCCAAAATCCCATGAACCGGATGTCAACAATGTGGTTCGTTTATGTGACACGCATAATATTCCGCTGGCAACCAATCTCGCGACGGCGGAGCTTTTGATTAAGGCGCTCGACCGCGGGGATCTTGAGTGGAGGGAGGCTTACCGTTAAGTGATATGGGTGTTATTTTGAAATCCGGGGGCGGGGTGGGGCAAAAGAAACTGGCATTGTCCTTCCTGCTCGTTTCTGTTCTTTTTACAGGATGCAGCGGGGATATACCGCCTGTTCCGGTGCTTATCAAGGCATCGGAAAAGCCGTATGTCAGTATCCAGAAAACTTACCGCAGTGAGGCATATGGGAAGGAAGCGAATCTTTCCTTCCCCGCTGCCACCCGCCCCGTACCAACCGGGAAGGAAACGGCGGGAAAAGCAGTAAGTAGCGATGATACAGATACGGATGGTATCACCGCCAAGGCCGCCTTTCTTTTTAACCTTACGGAAGGTAAAGTCCTGTATGAAAAAGGATGTTACGATAAAATATATCCGGCGAGTACAACGAAACTTCTTACAGCGTATTTCCTTCTATCCTACATGAAAGAACATGGCATACCGCTTTCGGATACTTACAATATCACGGCTGATAATTGCGGTATCACACGGGTGGGGGCAAAGCTTTTTGAATTTAAAAAAGGGGATGTTGTTTCGCTGGAACTTTTGCTCAATGCGCTGTTGGTTTTTTCGGCAAACGATTCCGCCGTTGCGATTATCGAGTTTATTGCATTGAGGGAGGGGGCTTCCTACGAAGATACAATGCAGCGGATGAATGGGATGGCAGCAGGGCTCGGCGCGACTCACACGGAATTTACAAACCCGCACGGCCTGCATGAACTTGGACATAAAACCACACCGTATGACCTCTATCTGATTTTTGAAGCATGTATGGAATTTGAAGAGTTCCTCCCGATTGTGGGGAAATCTTCCTATACAGCTTCCTACACCGCTGCGGACGGGACGGCACAAGAAAAGCTGTTAGAAGCTACAAACCAGTATTATCTCGGGCTTTATACCCCTCCGGAGGGGGTCACGGTTCTCGGCGGCAAAACGGGGAGTACCGGGGCGGCGGGGGATTGTTTTATCACGCTTAGCAGCTATGGGGGGGATACTTATCTTTCGGCTGTGTTCGGGGCAGTTTCATATAAGGAACTTTACCGGCAGATGAACCTTCTGCTTGCCATGGAGAAAGAAGTTGTGGAT
>CAJTOR010000036.1 GCA_910577675.1 uncultured Lachnospiraceae bacterium | reverse complement strand
AAAAAGAAATAGTAAAAACAAAGCATTTGCGGAAGATAGATACTTATATAATAAGTTCCTTTCTTCCGCTTTTACATCTCTTATACCAAATTTTTCATTATGTATATAAAGTCATATTTTACATTATCAGAAAAGTTGATTTCTTTATTTTGTTCCTTTTGTAAAAAAACTCTCTGATATTCTTCCACAACTATTTAAATTCTCACACTCAATAGTTTTGCAACTTCATCTTCCCCGCAAAGAAAATAATATCCAATCCCTGTAATCCCTCCCATCAACCCAAAATTGCTACATTCCTGAATTTCCAATTTATCTCTGAGTTCTCCGCTACCATTTTCAAATTCAGATTGAAGGATTTCTTTTTGCTTCATCCCATCTCCCCATTGGTTCATTGCATAGATCACCGCATTCCCACATTTTCCATGACATAAACAAAAACTATTTTTCTTACTGTCTTGCAAGAAACCCTTTCCATGATATCTCATTACGCCCTTCACGGTTTGCTCTAATTGTTGACGAAATTTTCCATTCACATATTTTTTAGTTAATATACGTGTCATAACAATACCGCCCCAACCATGACACCATGCCATATTATGGGGTTCTATCCCCTGGAATTTATTACATTGTGTGAATTTATCGACCGATTTATCTTCTTTTTCTTCCTCAAAACGTAAATCTGCCCAATCCTGTATCTTCTGGTCAAAATAATGTTCTTCAAACAGGAATGCCTTATATGCAACATCCAAATAATCCTTTTCCCCTGTAATATAGCCAAGCTTTGCCAAAGCAAACATAACCCCCGATGCCCCATGTGAAAAGCCTGTCAAAGCATTTTTTGTTATCGGATTAACCCATCCAAGCCCCCATTCATACGATGTCGCCGCCCTTTTCAGACAATCTCCTGCCTTTCCTGCCCATACCTTATACTGTTCTTCCCCTGTTAATTCATATGCAGCAAGCAACACAAGAACCGCACCTGCATTCCCACCAATGATATCATAATGTCTATCCTTTTCAAATGCCCTGCTCATGGTTTCACACTGCAATCTTATATAATACAAAAATTCTGGATTTTGTTCCATAGAATATAGCAACATATAAGCAAACGCAATGGAAGCTTCCCCAGAAAATGCCCCTGTCGGCTTTTCCCCTGCCAGTGCATCTTTTGAATAATCACAGGTATGTGCAAATAATTTCTGAACCAAAAGATCTGTTATTTCCCGATAACATTCCTTTCCTGTTTCCCCCGCTAAACGCTGCATAAAAACAGCAATTCCAGCTAATCCATCATATAAATATAAACCCATTGGATGGATAAAATAACCCCTTTCCCGGTAGCCTGCCATTATAATGCTAATCCATCCTATATTTTTTCTGTCCTCTGACCATATTGCCTCATTCAGCAAAATCTTCCCGACCTGTTCTGCAATCACCCTTCCCACTTTTCCCATCTGCTGGTTTTCTGTCTTTTCATTCCACTCTTTCTTCTCTTTTGTTTTCATCTTCCAATATTCAGTTTCTTTCTTTGGTTTGCTTTTTGTTCCCTGAAAAAGTGCTGTCCAAATCAGTTTCTCCTGTCGCTCCCGTTCCTTTTCATTCATGCGAAACAGACGTTCCTTGATTTCCTGTAACACTGGCGTAACAAAATATTTCTCATAAACCTCCCCTGTTCCACTATGTAAACATCTCTCCTCTGGTTGATACCAAAAATAAGGAACATCCCCTTGGTTCAGTTCTTTTACTTCCTGTATATGAAGCCATTTTGTTTCTGGTGCTGTATCTGCCCCCTGTTTCAAAACAACCCGTTGAAATAATTCTTCCCTTTCCTTTTGCTCTGCTAAAAAATTCGGATGATACATTGTAGTTAACAGCATAGAATATTCCTGTGTCTGTCTTGCCAGATACCGTACCTGAACCTTTTGAAACAGCGTCAATTTTTCCAATACAGCTTCTTTGTTTGCGCGCGAAAACACATCCTTTTCAGAATTTCCACCCCCTCCAAGAAACCGATAAGCTTTCTCAAATCCAGCAATGATTTCCCTAAAAAATTCCGATGGTTGAATAAACTCTCCATTTAAAGTAGCAAGATTTTTTCCCTCTTTCAATCTGGGCTGTCGATATTCCACACGCATTCTAGTAGTTCCTGCATTAGCAATCACAGGAACGTTTAGCGGCACCAACTCTCCCCCTCCGCCATTGATTGCCCCAACATTAACCCCTTCCCCGTTCTCATTCCAAGCATACATCGGGAGTAACCCCGTTTGTAAAACAGATTCTTGAAAAATACGTTTTACTTCATCAACTTCTCCCGATTGTTTCAATCCACGATTCCCAATTGCCAGTTCCAAATCAATCAAAATCGGATACTCTCCGTGGGCAATCAAGTTTTCATAGTGCATATCCATGGAACCTAACAGATAGCTGATGCATAAAAGAAGCCCGTTCCTCTCATAATACCGCTTGATCGCTGCACTGGATTGGCAAGGCAAAGCAGATACCCAACCACACCACCCATATTCTCCCCGATCCCATATTGTGTTCCACCAATACTCCATATCAACATTTTGGCAGATCCACTGTAAAAATGAAACATAAGCTTCATCTAACGCAAGACTTCTCGGTTTATAAATAAGCTTCTCCCCATTGTCCAATTCCAAAACAAGCACCATCCTGCTTCCCCGGTGTGCATCCGAATCCCCACCACTGATCTTTTGTATTTTGTGACAAGCATTCTCTGGAAAAAAGCGGGAATTGATTTCCTCAATATCCACTGCAAAACGTTCCAGCACTTCGCAGATATTTTGTATAGATAGAGTCAACGAAGAAAGCATATCTTGATACATCAAAGGGTATGTCTTATAGATTTCTTTTTGAAAGGATGGATCACTGAGAAAATGTTCTGTAAAATAATGGTACTGTTCTTCCTCTGTATCTCCTTGTAATTCCCCAAAATCGGAACAAAGTTCCATTTCAAGAATCAATGCCCGCATAGTGATTTTTTTCATATTGTTAAGAAAAGCTTGAATAAAATCATGTGTAAAAGCTGGCATTGGAAAACTGCTACACTCACTCTTTACTCCCTGCAAAAAAGTTTGTTCCAAATGCCCGTAAAACTGGCTGTAATCCCCTCTCTCCTGCACTGTAGTATGCTTTAATTCCCAGTAAATATTTTCTATATTTATTTTCGATACCATCCCATAATTCCCCTTATTAAATATTGATAAGTAAGTATTTCGCATATCCCATTTTTTATAGCCATCAATCATACGCTTAGATTTAATTATAAAGAAAGGGAGGGGTTATATATTCCCCTCCTAACAAAATTCTGATTCTTTCTTGAATTTTAATTAGCAGCATATTAAACTAAGAAAAGTAGTACATCCTGCTGTTATTGTCGTGATCTCGCTATCACCCCTTTGTTCTGCTTCCTGTAACCGTTCCAGTTCCATTATTTCTCTCTTTGCATTTCCTGCTGAGGAACCTGTTGCGCGTTTCATGTTTCTTGCTTCTTCTTTACTCATAAAATAAGAATCTCCTTTTTCAATATATATATCATATTCTTTTTGAATTTGCAATAGTTTGGATGTAAATGGTTCAATATTGGATGCAAATGGTATTTTATTCATCAATAAATCCATTCAAATATGCAATTACTTGAAATTTATTTCCTGTAATATCCGTTTTTATATACCCATCACGTCCACGAATCACATTCTCTATGCTAAGCATCCCCAAACCATGCATATTTTTATCTTTTTTTGTTGTAGTAATTATTTGACCTTTCAAATAATTTTCGCCTTTTTCTATAGGGTTCGAAATGGAAACTACCAACATTCTTCCTTTTCTGCGACACACAATGCGAATTTGACGTTCTTTTTCCTTGGATTTGATACTTGCTTCAATTGCATTATCCAATAAATTTGTAAAAAACGAACAAATTTCCGCTGTGGTTAATTCCAAACCACTTAAATCATCGGACAGACATTTAACCCGGATTCCTGCCCTCTCTGCCTCTCGGAATTTCATATTAAAAATCATATCCAGTATTTTGTGGTTTGTCCAAGGCAAAATTTCTTTTTTCCGTATCTCCCCCGTAATCTGCACTAAATAATCCCTGCATTTCTCTATCTGTTTCTCCTCTATCATTTCCAACATTGTTCTTAGATGATTTCGCATATCATGAATTAAAATTGATTTATCATTGTATACCTGTACCAATTCCTGATATCTTTCGTCCAGCAACGCAGCTTCCAATTCTTGTATCCTTTTTTCTTCCTCTGCCTTTTGCCTTACTATATTGAACCAAAATGCCAAAACTACAATGGTCAGCGCAAGCCAAAAAATCCACCATTGATTTAACAGACGTTCCGAAACCTGTTTTACATAAACTCTTTGAAAATAAATGAGAATTGGGAAAAGGAAAAACCCTAAAACCATCCCCTGTTTCTGATAATTAAGAACCTCCTGTTTTTTGCTTATCAACCATCTTCTCAATCTTATTCCTGCAAAAATAATTACTGCCGTGTAGATTGCCAGGTAAACCGCCCTTTCCTTTGTCACCGATAGCAAAACGTCTTTTTGCCTGCTGTATTTATCCAAAACAAGATAGGCACAGGTCTGAATAAAAAAATCAACCAGAGCCATCCCAATCCATGACAACATATCAAGCCACAGAATATTCTGGGTACTACATTCATAAAGCGACTTAACAATAATTACCGTACTAAAAATCAAGAAAATTAACACACCGTTTGAAAATACATTTAAAAAAAAATAACTATTTGATACTTGAAGCAGGGTAGCAGATGCCATTATTATGCCCCACCCGACCCACATCTTTCGTTTCACCCACTTAGGTTCAAAAAGCCCGTCCATAATCTGTAAAACAAACCATGTCTGCGCTGCCATATGAACACCATCACAGAGATAGTAAAATATCATTATAACTCCTTCTTCCAATCATTTGCCAGCCGTTCCTGCACCAAAGACTTTGCACGTCTGCTGACCTGAAGTACCTGCTTATTTTTCATTGTAATTTCCAGATGTTCAATCTTAACAATATGCTTTATATTTACAAGCGTACCCTTATCAATAAAAACAAATCGTTCCTCTGGAAGCTGTTTTTTCACCGCATCAAGTGTTTCCCTCTGCTTGTATACGGCTCCGTCCAAACAGTGAAACAGGGTATACTGTTTCTCCTTTGTCAGATATAAAATATCGTTAATAAAAATCTTACAGCTTTTTGTTTCTGACAGGATTGCATAATACTCCTCATTGTTTTCCTCTTCTTCCCGATATACTCTTTCCAGTAAGTCAGTCAGATCTTTTTTATAGGAATCCTTTAACATAAAATCATACGCTCTGACCCGATAACCCTGTACAGCATATCTTTCATAAGAAGTCAAAAACACAATTCTTGCATCCGCATCCAAGGCACGTATTTTCTTTGCCAATTCCATACCATCCATTTCTGGCATTTCAATATCCAGCAAATAAAGACTGTAATTATTCTGTCTTTCCATATGCTCCAAAAGTCCAAGACTGCTAGAACAAAAGATTTCGGCAGACTCTTCTTTTTGATGAAAAAACTTCTCCAATTCCTCTTGTAATTTTAGAACAAAGTTTTTATCGTCATCCACTATTGCAATCCGCATGATATCCCCCCATAACCACCTAACCTTTCCAGAAACATTTTATAAACAAATTTTTCTTTTCTAATACAATATGAAAGAAGAAATCATGATACTTACTCTGCAAAAAATAGAATAACATATTTTGGGATATAATGCAATTGTTTTGTCGTTTTTGTCGAATAGTTCACAAAAATAATGTTCTTACCACTCCCGTTTTCTCACCCGCATTCCATCCTCCAAAGGCACTCCTTTGGAAATAATCTGTATATCTGAATCCAGTTCTTCTGACACAGCAACAGCACGATCATTTTGTGCCACAACATGAATCTGCATTTTCACGGCAATGGTAATATTTCCAAGGATACTGTCCTGCTCCTTTAAAGTATAAATATAAAACTCTCCATCTTCTTCATAAACCAGATCCTTTGAAATACAGGTTGGATACTTCACTCTTGCCTCTTTCAAGACAAACTCCACCTCGCTTCCAGCGGTATAGGCTTTCCCTGCCTGCTGGGAATTTCCTTCTGGCAAAGAAATTTCTTTTGGCAAAGAAATAACAACATCCATCGTATCTTCCCGATAATTATACATCTTTGCTTCCAAAATACCTTCCAAGGTTTCCCCTCCCACGGACAAATCGATCGTACTGCCTTCCGGCACATTTTTCAGCGAATCTTTTTCAAAAAAATACCCTTCGACATAATAAGTATCCTCTGAAAACAATTTCTTTTCGATTCTGCTATCCACTGGTGTTCCAAACCGTACTACGCCCCTTCCAATGGCATCCAGTACCAAAATACTGGAACGTGGGGTCTGGGTTTCCACCTCCGGGATATGGGACTGATTCATTATTCTGGATACAAGCGTCATTACCATCATTGCAAGCAGAAAAACAGCGAGAAGCGTGTAAACCAGCTTTTTTGTTTTCTTTTTCATCAATTTTACCGAAACCTCCTCTTTCCTATTCTTTTCTTAACGCATTCCTTTTTTGTTTTTAAGCTTTTACCTGAAACGCCTGAAATCCAGTTTCCAAATATTCATCCCCAAGCAAAAAAATAAGGACTGCTGGGATCATAATAACCACCGAGGCAGCGAACACCGCCCCTGCATTATAAAGCGAAACCTCCGGGAAGAACAGGGAGAGCGGATGCAACACCTTATCTTTTAAAAACACCAGCGGTGCTTCGATACTATTGATACATTCCAGAAAATCAAGCACAGCCACTGCTACAATCCCGCCTTTTCCAATGGGTACTACAATTTTGCTCAACAAAGTAAAGCTTCCTGCCCCATCTATCCTTGCTGCCTCTATAACTTCATCCGGAATGTTCATAAATACCTTCGTCAAAATAAATACTGGGTAAGTTCCGAAAATCCCCGGCAAAATAATTGCCAAATGTGTATTTATAATGGACAGTTTCATTAAAACCAGGTATTCAGATACCATCAAAACCTGAAATGGCATCAACATTGCTACAAGGTAAATCCAGAATAAAACACGCTTGCCATGAAACGAATATTTTGCCATAACAAAAGCGGCAGGTGCTGCCACAATAATCTGCCCGATCACTGTCGGAACGGATTGAATCAGACAGTTCCAGAACATCCGGTAAAAAGCTTCCGAATACAGCAGCAGATCTTTATAATTTTTTAGCGTTGGATAAGAAGGCAGGAAGGAGATCGCCACTGGCTTTGCCGACCCAGTCAAAATGCCCCCAATATTCAATTCCAGTTCCCCCGTTCCCATAAAGGAATGAATAACGGTAATACAGACCGGCGCAAAAATCACCAGTACCAAAAACAACAGACCAAGATGAACCATTTTTTTCATTTCCCATATCCCCCGTCTAAACTTTCTCTTTTGGGGTCAAAATTCTCTCAACCCCGGCGACAAAGAGAATCACTACCACCGCCAACATAATCGCAGCGGCAGTCAGTTTTCCAAGTTCCAGCCGGACAAACCAATTGTTAAACAGATGCTGGAGCATATAAATGCTTTGGTTTGGATAGTCCCCTCCAATCAGATACGCTTCCCGAAACACTTTAAAGGAATTGATAATAGAAATCACGACAATAACAAATCCCATTTCCTTTAACTGGGGCAGCGTAATATACCAGAAACGCCTTACACCCCCCGCGCCATCCAGTGCCGCCGCTTCATACATCTCTTCTTCAATTGCATCCACTCCCGTTTTCCACAACAGCATATCATATCCAAAATTTCTCCATAAGTAAGTAATCCCAAGAACCAAAAAAGCAAACGAAGTATGAAAATAGTCCGGTCCTGCAACCCCAAAACATTTTAAAATCCCGTTGATTAACCCCGCTTTATCAAAAAAGACTTTCCAGATCAGCACCAGGGAGGCAACGGGGATCGCCATCGGGAGCAGAAATATTTTTTTATACAGCTTCTGCCGTTCCTTTAAATAATCAAGCAGTACTGCAAGAAACAAGGAAAAGATTAAGAGTGCCGGAATGTAAACCGCAATAAATTTTGCCGTATTCCTTACGGCAATCCCAAATGCCTTATTTTCCAGGACAAGCTTATAATTTTCAAACCCTGCAAACCCGCTGCCAAACTCCGTTTGAAAGGAACGAAGAAGAACATCGCAAAACGGGATAAAATAAAAAACTGCCACACCGATAACGCTCGGAAAAAGAAACAGTAATTCCCATCGAAATTTCTTCTTTTTTCTTTTATGTTTCTCCATTCTCATTTTGTTCCAGCCATTTCGCAAACCTCTCATCTCCCCCTTTCAGATCTTCGTAGGAACCCCCACACAAAATCTCTCCTTCCCCCATCAAAACAATATGATCCGCCACCTGTAATAAATCCACGTTATGGGTAATCATAATAACTGTTTTGTTTGCCAGGCGTTGGGTAAGCATCTTTCGAAAACGCGCCTCAAAATCAATATCCGTGTTGGAAGTCGCCTCATCAAAAAGAAACACTGGGCGGTCATATAATAACGCCCTTGCCAGTGCTACTTTTTGTTTCTGCCCACCGGACAGAAACGCCCCGTTAATACCAACCGGGAAATCCATTCCCCTCTCAGCAATTAGTTCAGACAGCCCAACCTCATCAAGCACTGCCCGAATCGCATCCTCCGCAAAATCACGGTACATACAAATATTATTTCGAATCGTATCATTAAACAGATAAATTTCCTGGCTTACTACGGAAAACAATCCCCGATACTCCTTTAATGGAATTTTTTCTATTTCATGCCCATCCAAAAGAATGGAACCATCCTGGCAGGAATAAAAACGCAAGAGCAGTTTGATCAATGTGGTCTTGCCCGAACCATTTCTTCCAATCAGGGCAAGTTTTTCTCCCTCCGGTATGTTCAGATCAACACCATTCAGCACCTTTTTTTCCTTTTCTTCTGCATTGTAGCAGAAAAGAACATGACGAAATTCAATATCCAACGAATTTTCTCCGGGAAAATTTTTCTTTTGCAAAACTTCTTCTGCAAGAGGAAATTTTATCTCCTGCTCCCCTTCCATAGTATCTTCCTCTGTCTGATCAAGAAATTCAAAAAACCTTGTGGCAGAAGGCAGGACATTGGTAAGAATGAATTTCAGGTTCAGGATGGAAGAAAGGGGTGCCATAACATAGGAACTATAGCTAAGAAACGCATACAGACTTCCCACCGTCAATTCGCCACGCACAATAAAAATTCCGCCAATCAAAAAAATAAGCAGGTTTAAAAGGGCATCCAATGTTCCATCTGCCAGACTCCGGTACTGGGATAGTGCATCCATATCCCGATGAGCCGCTATCTTCTCCCCATCCATCTTTACAAATTCTTCCTGTTTCTTCCTTTCCAGCCCGAAAATACGGATATCGGTCATTCCTGTCACCACTTCGCTAAACCAGCGCGCATACGCAATATTTTTCTCCAAAAAAAGATTCAGTTTCTTTTTCTGAAACTTGCTGTGGATATGGATAATCAGATATTTGAATGGCAGCATAGAAAAAAACAGGAGCGCGAGCCGAAAATCCATATATACCGCCGCACCGATCCCGCCAACAATGGTAAATATACTGGAGATAATCGACAGCGTATTCGTATTGAGGATACTGCATATATAATTCACATCCACATCAATCTGACTTAACAGTTCTGATTGCCCAACTTTATGAAAATAATCCGCTTTTATCGCCAAAATATGATCGATCGCCTGCTTTTCCAGGTGGAAACGGAAATCATATACTATCCCCAGACGCTTTCTCTCAATCCATAAAGAAAGTAAAATTGAAATCTGCCGAAAAGCAAATAAGATCAATATCATCTTGAGGATTACTTTAAAATCTCTTTTCATTAACCCATCATCCATCAATTTTCTGCTTAGTATTGGAGAAAATAAAGACAGAAAAATGGAACATAGGAGCGCGAGCATCAGAAATACTATTTTCCCACGGTACTTTTTTAACAGGCCAAGAAATCGGAATATCGTTTTTTTATCGCCAGTGGTCAATTTCCAGCCCTCCTTCTCTTTCCACGTATCGGATTGCCCCTTCCCATAAAATTTCCTCTAAAATATTTTTCACTTTTGTCTTTTCTATTTCATTGATATACCGGGAAAGGACTTCCTTCTCCTGATTACAATCTATCAGTTTATTTCCATAAATATAATGATCTGTACATTGATTCATCATCTCCTGTACATCAATATAGTCTTTATAATTTTGCAGGGCAATCCTATATTCTTTTTTCATCTTTTCAAAATTTTCTTCAAAATAATTCAGGACAAACGAGGCAATTTCTGCCCGGATTTGCCCAATGGATTCCCCTTTTTCGTAAGTTTCTTTCTTCGCGCTAAAATAGAATAACTCCTGCAGCGGCGCAAAAAAGTTGCATTGACATCCTTTTTTGCCCAAACCGTATACTTTCTGGCTGTCAAATGCCTTTACGATCACATCATGGCAGAAGTCGTAATGAAAATTTTCTTTGATATATTGTTTCTGTTCCATTTGCGCTTTCCATTCTACAATAAAAAAGTAATGGAGAAATGTTCCATTTTTTGGTACAAATTTCTCTACTTCTGGCAGTTTTTTACCGGATAACGAAACAGGGGTAAGGAGAAAATCTAGTTTTCTTTTTGTTCCACATTGAAATTTTAATTTTTTTATCTTCTCGATCCATTCAAAAGATACATCTCCAACCAATAAAACTGCCATTCGTTCAGGGGTGTACCAATGGAAAAAAAACTGCTCCACCTCCTCAAAAGACAATCCAGAAACAAGATCCATTTTCCCGATCGGCAGAAAAAGAAGATAGTCCGTATCTTCAAAAAAAAGTTTTAGCCCCTGATAATCCATATTTTCCTCTTTTTTCTGCCATTCTTTTCGAATATCCTGTTTGATTTCCGATAATTGATCCGGATTTAAAAATTCACCTAAAAGCAGGCGTTGAAGCCGATCAAAAACATCCCCGATTCCTTCTTTTTGAAAAGCAAAAATATAATTTGTGGAATAATGATTGGTATATGCCCTGCCCCGATAACAAAAAGAGAAGGGATTCCTCTGATATTTTTCAAGGCTCATATTGCAGTGTTCTAACAAATGTGCAATCCCCTTCTGAAATCCATCTTGAAAAGACCCCACTTTAACGGATAACACAAGATAAACCAAATCCGTCTGTAAATCAGTCTTTCGGATATAGTAATGCACCCCATTTTCCAATTGCCCCATCTGCAAGATATCTTCCATAAGCTTCTCCTATCTTAGTGGTAAGTTTTTAAACAGGCTAACCCTTTCACCCCAAAACAGGAGGAAAGGGCTGCACTGTTTGATATTATTTTAACTCTTTGCTGCAATAACGTTCCAAATAAGATGGGTTCTGTTCCATAATCTGGTGATAGGAAATCAAATCATTTTTTACCATCGCCCTCTGATCATAACATAACCCTCTTTTTTTATTTATATCAATTCCTTCTTTATTATAGCAAGCAGCATAACATAAAGAGCATAAATGCACTGCCCAACAATTAGAACAATCTGACAGAGATTCTTTTGCATACTCATCAATATAATACTTTTTGATTGCTGCTAAATCCATTCCATTTTCTACATCGCCAATAATTGGGGATTCACCAACTCGTTCACACACATGAAATTTTCCCGCTGTGGTAACATAAAGTCTTCTTTCTCCCGGCGCACAACATCCGTTCTGTTCCATAGAGGGAATCGGTGCTGCTGTAATGCTCCGATTCTGTATCCTTGCAAGATTTACATTGTTCATATTGTATCTTATTTCTTCGTCCTTTTGTTGACATATTCTATCTAATTTCCAAAATTCTAAAGGATCACTTTCTTCTAATGATTCCATGATTTCTTCCCGCTTTGGATTAACTGCTTTCTTTTTAGTAGATCCCTGCATATATGAAGTGTGAATGGTTATATTTGAAGGTAGCCATGAAATAGAGCGGAAAAACTGATTGATTCTTTCTATTCTCTCCATAGTATATGGAGGCGTTAATACCGCATTAATACCAACCGTCAACCCTGTTTTCTTTTGGCTTATACAATCGGTAAGAAGTTTTAATCCTTCCATTGCTTTTGCAAAACTTCCTGTGTGATTCACCATAATTCGATTTGCATCATGTATTTCCTCCGGCCCATCCACACTTCCTGTAATACTGCATGATTTCAACGAGGAAAAATATTCTGCCATTTCTTTTGTAATTAAAGTTAAGTTTGTAGTAAAACCAAAATGTAACTCACGTTCTTTTCCAACTTTTTGTATTGCATAATCTATGCACTGCTTCATCAATGGAAATTGTAATAATGGCTCTCCACCATAAAAGGTAACATACAGCTCTTTTCCACTATGTGCAAAAACAAAATCTAATGCTTTTTTTGCAACTTCCCAGGTCATATTTTTAGTAGAAAATCCCCTAAAATCTTCATGATCCTCATTATAAATACAATATTTACAACGTAAATTGCAGCCTTCTGTCAGTTCTAAGATCACTTGCTGAATATCATTTGTTCCCGTTATTTCCATTTCTTGTGAACGAAACTTTTTATAGAGTGGTGCCTGACATATTTTTTCTGTTTCAATTAAAAGCTTAATGCTTTCCAGGGCAGATAATAATTCGTTCTCTGCCAATCCTGTTTTCTCCAGTGCAGAAACTCCAGAGTGTTCTAATATGTTCTCCATCACAAGAAATTCATTTGGCTCACACTCCAAAACTTTTCCGGTTCCCGTATCATAAAAATAGAGAGAATTTTTTGTCTGAAATGTAATTCCAAGGCGTTTCCAGTTTCCATTTGGCACTAATTGTCCAAAATAAGTTAATAATTCTTCTTTCTTCATTAAAAATGTTCTCCTTATACAATAAGCACTAATATAACCATAATCTCATTTGGTCTTTATTTTCCTACTCTTCATATAAATATAGCTGAACCCGGCTCGCAATCACATCCACGCATTCTTCTAATCCCTTTTCTCCCTTTAAATATTCCACAGATTCATTTTCTATAATCTGCCAGACACTTGCATTTACCGTAAAGGGCGTGGATACATTTTTTGCAATACCAATCATTTGCGCAGATTCTTCCTTTGTAAAATACGAAAAATCAAGTTCTCCGTTGTTCCCTCCTGCCACTACAATGTGGGAAAGATCCGTATTCGCGAATTTATCCAATACTTTAACATCAATCGGATAGCCAGAAAAAAATATATGTCTTTTTTGTACTTCATTTGAAATGGCAAACTGGAAAAATAAATACGCCAGATCTTTCTTTTTCGACATCGAATTAACTCCTAACATGGCACTTGGGAAAAACACTCCGTTATTTCCAACTATTTCACCATTTTTGTATTTTACAATGCTCGGAAGTTCAGCAAGTTCAGAACCACCATTTACAAGGACAAACATAAATTTGGCGTTTCCATATAAAAGGTCATTTGCACCAGAATACCCTTGCAAATAAGTTCTCGAATGATCCGTTGTACCGGATATTCCTTCTGACTCACAGAATCGCTTTGTCTGCTCCAAAAAAATTTTCAGACTTTCTTTTTTTACCACCCCATCCTTTGATATCATATCCGGTCTATAATTATAATATAACATTTCAACAAGATCCGCATAGGAATATCCTCCCTGCATAATCCCATTATTTTCTTCTGAATATTCTACCAGAGCTTCCAAAGTAGAATACACACTGCTCTCCTGACCCGATGTCACAAAAACAGGTACGGAAAAACGCAGCGGCAGCATATAAACTTTTTCTTCCGTTGTGTAAGCGGACAAAATTCCCGGCACTAAGTCTTCTTTTCTATCAGCAAGTGTTGGCATCAAATCTGCTAGAATTCCCTTTTTTATATAGGACTCCGTCGGCAAACCATCCAGTACGAAAACATCTGGACCATCCCCTGCCAGAATTCTTGCATTTAAGGCACGAATACGATCTGCTATGGTAACACTTCCCTCTGCCCCTTCCCCTGTTTCATAGATAATTTCTATGTCCGGATACTTATTTTGAAATTCTGAGATCATATCAAGAATTACATCATTATTTTGTAATGAGTAGACGGTCAAAGATTGATCTGGTTCATCCCCTTCCTCTGCCGGAACATATTTCTTGATGCTGCCGCCATCTTCCCCATATACAAAATAAAAGGCATCACCGCATACAAAGAATTTTAACAAAATTATATTTTCTCTTGCAAAATGATAAGTTCCCGCATCCAATATTTTCTGAAACTCTTCCCCGCCTTTTTTCGTGCGAAAAATTCCTTTCGGGCAGCCAAGATAAACATCATCCTCATCAGAAAAAATTCTTACCGAATTATCAATCTCTAACGCAATTGGTGTTTCGAATACCTGCTGTTCTGCATTATAATTTTGTACATAGGAACTGGTTCGATCGGTAATGTAAATCTGGTTTCCGCTTACCCTAAGGCTTTCGTACCAGCCGCATGGAAAACTTGTCAGTAAGCTGCCATCCTCCTGCTGATAAACAAAACACTCCTTGCCCATATCTGCCGAAACAATATTTCCATTTTCCAATACGGCTATCTGCTGAAAATCTGTCCTGTGCAGATCCATCTTCGGAAGTTCCACAAAGGTATCATTGCTTTGTTTGACAATATGTACATTTTCCTCACTGTCTATATACCATGCATAGGTTTTGGAATCTTCCCCCAAAAATACGGTTATCCGATCGTCATGGACTTTATTTTTTATTCCCTTAAGCCATGAAACTTCCTCCCGCACCCAAACATATGGATTTTTTCTTCCATCCCCCGTTAATGTATATTTTTGGATATCATATCCATCTTCTTTTTCTTCCATTGTATAATATTCTATTTCTTTCTTTTCGTTTAAAACAACATTGCAATAATGCTCTTTTTCATGTCCATCATAAACCGAAGGAATATTTTTTTCTATGTAATTTTCCAAAACCGGAAATCTTACGTCAACAACATTTTCCCCGTCTTGAAAATCTTCAGAAACCGGGGATACTTCCGGTTTTTGTGTAATTTCCGCCTGCTCAGGATCATGGATCTCTGTTCCCTGATTTTCTTCTCCCTGCTGCTTATTCTCACTGCAGCTTAAAAATATACAACTGAATAAAATTGCGCACATAAAATACAAAATATGTTTTTTAACTTTCATACAAGCCCCCTATTTTCTACTGTTAAAATTTCGGTCTGGTTCATCAACCAAAGAATTGGCTAATGAGCCAGACCATCATTTCGGAGAGTAGAGATTGTTATTTTTTGATTTTCTCATCCAGCTTCCTTATTACAAGGCTTAAAATCAGATAATTGTTTCAAAAATATAATCTCTAATCATCCTATTACCATTCGGAACTATTGCTTCCAAGAGAGAGGTTCGCTGATTTGTTTGTAGTTCCGTATGAACACTGGCACTGACAAGGTGATGGATCATCTCTGTACCTTGCTACAGCAGTCAGCCACTCTTCCGACTCATTATCATAAGAGCAAGCGCAGCCACCATACGGCATTACATCGAAGTTTGCATCCGATGTCACCTTTTCCCTTCCGAGAGGCATTACAACTTTCATAGAATTTTTCCTCCTTCCTCACTTATTTTCCACCCATCCAATAAAACTCCGGAATAGAAATGGATTTTTTTATATAAATTTTCTTCTCATTTACAACATCTTCAAACAATAGAAAAGGCATTGTAAACGATACAGAAAATTCATATCTATGTAATTCTGAAATTCATTTTAACATCGTTTTTTCTTTCGTCAAGCATTTGGGTTCAAACGGTTATATTTTGGATTCATTTGGTTATCCTACGTGTTTTTATTTACTTAAATTCAAATAGTACAATACCAATTTAAGCAGTATTCTTTTTGCTCATATTCTTTATGTTTTTCATTTTATCATCCATTTTTTCATTGTCAACATTTTGGATTCAAATGGTTATATTTTGGATTCATTTGGTTATTTCACAACTCTTTTCACTTTCTCAAACTCAAATATTCAATTTGGAATTTTATATCAATTTGCTAAATGACTCTTTAAAAACTGCAATAAATCCTTTTCCGCTTTTAGTCTTCATCTGAATAGTTCAAGGGGGGATCAATTTGACCCCCTCCCCCGTCCATACAAAAAGTAAATAATGAGCAAATTTATTTTTCTCTCCACTCAAACTTGCTTTATATTTATCTACATAAAAATCAAACTTTCTATTATAAGTTTTAAAAATGATCTAGATGCAAATTACAATTTTTTTTCGCATAGCAAGCAAACTTTCTCGTATTGATAAAAATCCAAATTCCTTTTTAAGGAAATCTGATATTTCCGATTTCAATTCTTTTTTTCTCTCTTTTTTCTTACTCTCCACTACTTTCTCATCTTCCTTTTTTCCTGCCATACCATCAAAATCTATATGCCCTACTTTCCCTTTTTCCAAAACCCCTTCAACTTTGCCCATGTCTTGATTATCTTTTCTATCTTTATTTCTAACATCACAGGAATTATCCGAAGCCAGTTCTATCTTCTCTCTATCGCCAGAACCATCCTTCTTGTTCCCTTCCTGTTTCTCCTCCTGTAAAATAAGCGTATATAGGTTGCTGCTCTGCCCCCGGTTCTTCTCCCGAAACCTTGCGTCCTTACTGATATAACCTGCATCCACCAACTCCCGCAATGCGCGCTTTACCGTTGAAATAGAAATATGAAGCTGCTCCGCCATCGTTGGGATTGCCGGAAAACAGGTCAGTTCCTGATTGGAACGGTCAATCAGGTAGATCAATACGGATAATGCCCTGCTTTTCAAATTGCTTGCATATGCCTGCTCCTTTAATTTCCCTTGTTTCGTTGCCATTCCAGCCCCTCCTATTTTTCATTTTTATACCCCTGCGCGCTCTGACGCGCATACCAATCAGTATTTGGAAGTTTACTTCCAAACTTCACACAGAAAAAAGCCATACAGGACATCTTTTTTTATCCTGTATGGCTCTCCTTTTATGGTTCCACGATATATTCTGCTACAATCTCTTTGTATATCCCTGCATTGCCCTCGCCATCGGTCAACTCCGGCTGATAGTCAAGAAACCTCACCTTATGTTGCGCATCCTGCAACATCCCTGCCATTTCCTCCCGGATTCCATCCGCCACAAACGGACAGAGCAGCCACGCTCCCATTCCTGCAAACTCTTTTTTTCGGCGTGCGGAAAATCCCAGCTCATACGGCTTTGTGCCGCATACAAGCAGCCTTTGCCCTGCGTTCTTTATCAGGTCATTCTGCCCATATTGCTTGGTGGTATCAGCCCCAAAATCATACACAACAAACTGAAATTCCTCCTGTGGCTCTACACTGCTGAAATGTACCCCTTCAAATCTCCATCCATCCGCCTCCTGCTCCATCCCATAGCTTTTTGCCAGCCTTTCCAGACATCGACTCCGGTTTGCCTCCACATAGCAGACAGATGCACCCACACGCGCCAGCCATACACATAACCCAACTGTCACTGTGGTGGTTCCCATCCTTGGCTGTGTTCCCATCACAACAATCCCGACATTCTTACACCCAAAACGGTACCGTTCCACTTCCTGCGCTTCTTCCTGTTTTTCGTTTCCCTGCTGTCCTTTTTGCACATACCGCAACATTCCTTCCCCACTCAGGCACTCGGCAATCTCCTGCTGGATTTCCCCGATCTCTGTGCCACATACAAGATTCCTTACCCCACATTCAATTAATGTCCCAAAAAACGGATTGGACTGCATCAACCCTTCGTGAATTACTGTCACCCGCGCGGTATACATCGTCAAAAATTCTTCGATGGCCTGTACAAACTCCCCGTCCGTATCCCCGAACGCTATCCGGTCAAGCACGATATCTGCAAATTGCGAGAAATTCCGCATATCATAGACAATGAACTGTTTTAGCGAAAACTGCCCCACCAGTTTCTTGATTACCTTCCCGTCCTCCGGTTCATAACCCCCTATAAAGTCCAATAAATTGGTATGTTGGGGGGATGATAAATACAAAACCATATTCCATTTACCTCCTGTTCCATTTTCTCTTTTTCTCTGCCCGCCAAAACAAATTTTAGATTACTGTCCTTAATCAAAACACCTGTTTTTTTGCAACAAAAAAGGGCAGATTCCTCTGCCCTTTTTCCTCATATTTCTATTTTCTTATCTTTCCAAACTCCCATGACAAATATTTTTTCAATTATTTTCCACAAAACTGCAAATCTTTCTTGCCATCCCACGAAAAATGTCGTATAATAGCAACAAGGAAGTAATCGTGTTACAAGGTGGTAGCCTCCCTAACTGAACTGAACCCAAAATATTGGACAGTTTATAATCAGGGGCAGGTAACTTTTAAGGATTGATTCCTATAATCAATAGGACTCAGTCCTTTTAGTTTCTCCTTGATTCTCTTATGGTTGTAATAGTCTATATAATTTTCCAGCTCCTTTATAAATTCTTCTATGCTTGCAAACGTTTCTCCATAAAACATTTCTGATTTGAGTATGCCAAAAAAGTTTTACATGATTGAGTTATCTAGGCAGTTCCCTTTCCTAGACATACTTTGCCGGATTCCCTTTTCTTTAAGTTTTTCCTGGTAATCTTTTAAACGGTAGCACCACCCTTGATCTGAATGGAATATTAAATTCGTCCCATCCGGTATTTTACGGAACGCTTTCGCCAGCATGTCCGTGACCATTTTATAATTCGGGGTCAACGATATGCTGTAAGCTATGATCTCGCTGTTATACATATCCAAGATTGGTGACAGATAGACTTTCTTGCCAAGCAGTGCAAACTCTGTTACGTCTGTCGTCCATTTTTCATTGGGCTTTCGGGCATGAAAATTCCGCTGGATGAGGTTTTCCGCCGCTTTATTGCTTTCTCCACGGAAAGAATTGTATTTTTTACGCCTTATTTTACAGTATAATCCCATTTCATTCATCCATTTCAGTACTGTTTTATGGTTCAGGCAGATCCCCCTGCTGTGTAGCTCCATCGTTATCCTGCGGTAACCATACCTTGCCTTATGCTGTTCAAAAATGGCTTTTATCGTTTCTTTATGCCTTGCACGCTTATCCTCCTTCTGGATTGATTTCTGCACATAATAATAAGTGCTGCGGGACAGCCCTGCTATCCCTAAGAGTCCTTTCAGCCCATATTTCTGCCTTAGTTCCATTACCGCTTTTCCCCTTTCGGCTTTTGTGGGCTCTTCTTTTCCTGAACTAAGGCATTTAATTTTTTTAGGTAGTCATTCTCCATCTGCAGGTAGCGCACCTGCTTTTCCAATGCTGCTATCTGTTCTTCCGGATTCGCAAAAACTTCCGTCTGTTCTATCACAGCTTTCCTTTTTCCATTTTTCATGTTCTTATTCCTTCCCCACAGCTCCTTTTTCAAGGCGTCTTCCCCTTGCTCCAAATATATCTTCCGCCAGTTTCTTACAGCTCCGCGGCTGGCATGGAACATCTCTGAAACCTGGCTAGAGGAAACCTCTGGGTGTTCCAGCCAGTATTCTGTCACCCGCAGTTTGAATGATGGGTCGTAAGTAATATATTTTCCCCCGCTTCGTGGTTTTAGCAATGCGTCCATTCCATTTTTATTATACTTTTTTATCCAATATTTTACCGTGTTATAAGGTATGCCATAATCGTCTGCTAATTGTTTTGCAGAACGGACATGGTCTGCATAGTCATTGATTACCAGTGCAATCAAATCCTTTGGATAATGTTTTCCTGATTTTATTTTTGACATAAAATATGCACCTCCAAATATTATACATGATTTTTTTCACATGTCCAACATTTGGGGTGCGGTTCAGAACCCAGGTAGGTTTATTATACCTAGTGAGAGGCTAACCACTTTGTGGGTGATTACTTCCTTCTTGTTTTTATCATACCATAGAATAGAATGATTTGCAAGATTTTTTTCGCTTTTTTATCTCCAAATGATAAACTACGGTTTCCCAACTGCCCAAAACGGACCACCCGCTGTAGATGCTTTTGCCGCTTCCTCCACAATCACCCCCAAATCCCACTCCTGCGTACTCCTGCCATAACTTGCCGGGTCGGACACAAGGATTTTCCCTTCCTGCGTCATCCCCCGCAGGACAATGAAATGGCTTCCTTTTGTGAAATGCCCTTCCCCCATAACTGCCACAACCAGCTTCCCCTCCGCAAGTGCATCCACAATCCCCTGCACCGCCAAGTTTCCTTCCCACATCAGCCCGTAGGCGGTCGCTGCGGCAGGAACCAAACTGTGGTAGGAACCATTCCCCTCACAATAGTATCCATTCGCCACGGACCATTCTGCCAGTTCCACTGGGTCATGACCTTCCCCGGTCAGTGCGGAAACCACGGTTGCCATACAGACAACCCCGCATCCTGCCTGCCCGATGGTATCTGAATCCCCATACGCTTCCTCCGCCCACCGGGGATCAAACTGGCTGTAATATGCCATCCCCCCAAACCCATCCGTGAAAATGGTATCCTCATATGACTTGTCCGCCCCTTCCCTATAGTCTTGCGAAAGGAAACTGATCTTCTGGTTATAGCCATATTCCTTCTGGAAGGATTCAATCACTGTCACCTCATCACTCCCAAATGCCCAGTCCATAAACAGTGTAATCGGGCTTGTGATTACATACAAGACCAAAGCGACCAACAGCAACAGAGCAATGACCGGGGAGAGGATAAAAAGGAGCAGACCGTTCCCTACCCGCCGTTTCTCCCTTTCCTGTTGCGCCAGCAGTGCCAACACCTTTGCAAGCACCCTGTTTCCCATCCTATCTTCCCCCTGCCTTCCCCATATATGCCATCTTGTAATCCGGGATCTCAAAATGGATGTGCAGCCGTTTTGCCCCCACAAGGAACAGGGCGTGTCCGCGCTTCCTTGCCAGCAACAGTTCCTGCTCCGCCTCGGTCAGGTCATACAGGGCGGCGGTTTCCTTTAAATTCTGCCCGTCCGTTCCCATTAACACCTTATAGCATGGGATATCAAGCAATGCCTGCCCATACTGTTTGATGCTGTCACTCAGGAAATCCCCGACACTGTGGGAGATGATTGCCAATGCCCCTTCATACTTGCGCGCCCGCTTTACCATGTTGCGTAGGTAGACCAGTGACTGCGGCACTTTCTGGTCAATCATCAGGTACGCCTCATCACAGATCAGGAGTACCCGCTCCTCACGGTTCCGGCTCATCTGTTCCCAGCACCAGGTTAAGAGGTTAAAATACTGTGTCCGCTTGATGCTGTCGCTCGTTTCCTGCAGGGCGTTCGTATCCAGCACCGTAACCGGGCTGCCTCCGTCCACAATGCTGCTTTTGCCATTCCAGATAAAGCTGTCAGCACCTTCCGCAAGGTCATACAGGAGCAGCGCAAGGTCGGCATATACCTGCCGTTCTGTTCCTTTCCCTGCTTTCTTCCGGATCAGCGCATAGAGGTCGGAGAATACCGGGAAATCCCCCGGTTTCCAACCGGAAACATCGGTATCCCATGTGATGCCGAAATCCTGGTATAGTTCCACCAGGGATTTTTTCAGCACTGCCCGCTGCATATCCGTGATGGATGGGATATAGAGGTTAAAAAAGATTTCAAGGTTTTTCAGGTGCATGGCAAGTTCACAAAGGCCGCTGTCCGCATCCGGGTATAACCGGTCCGCTTCCCCCTCATCATCGCGCGGTGATGGGCGAACCTGTAACGGGTTGATCCTCCCTGCCGAACCACCCACGGCATTTACCCAGTCCCCACCAAGGTTATGGCAGAGGTCTTTATATTCCGACTCCGGGTCAATCACGAAGATTTTTGTCCCTTTCATAAACTCTGAAAGGATGATGTGCTTGATGGCAGTGGATTTCCCCACACCGGAATTCCCATAACCACAAAGTTGCTGTTTGTCCGGTCGCCACCCCGCTGCCAAGGGTCTACAATGACAAGCCCGCCCCCTGTATCCTGTGCAAAACAATACCCTGCGCCGTCATTGAAGCCGCTGCCTGCAAATGGGAATCCGCCAACCAAGGTGGAGATTGGCACTACTTTCTGTAAGATTGCCTCCATCTTCGGGTTGGTTGCAAAGGACGGGGAAAGATGCTGGAATGCTTCCTTCTGGAGGTTGGGGATTGCCCTGATCTTACATTTCAGCACATTCACCAGGCTCTCGGCACGGCGGCACACTTTCTGGAAACTTTTTTCATCCTTTGCCACTGGCATAACCGACACGCTCATCAGCCCTACGGTTTCCCCTTCCCGGTCAATCTGTAAAATAATCTGTTCCCCATCCTCGGCCGCCTTTTCCGCCCGCTGGCGGGACAGCGGATCTTTCGCCCCGTCCGCAATCCCTCGCTGTTGGACGACACTGCGCGAAATCGCATGGATCAGGGTTGCGTTGTCGATTGGCCTCCATCCGATGGAAACGATGGTCGAGGGGAGGTTTGTGATTTTGGCAAGCCATCCCACCCCGACTTTCTGCGGGTAACGGATGATTCCATACACTTTCCCGATATTCTCCCCGATGGAAAGGCGGTTCTTGGCAAACTCTAACCCTAGTGGTGTGACCACATTCAGCAAGGCGTTGTTTCTTTTTGGTATGTCCGGTTTTGGCACCGACATTTTTTTATGCATAACTTCCTCCTTCTCCCCCAATTTACGGGTATATTCAAAACATTCAAACTCACGGCAACACTGTTCTGCTTCGCATTTTTCTCTCCAAATTTTTTGATATGCTGCGCACCCTGCTCCGCGCAAACTGTCCATGAACAGGGCTTTGTCCTATTCCAGACCAAACTTTCTGTTTATCCCTCTGTCATATCTGGCTCGATCTGCCCGCCTTCCCATTCCAAAGTTGGGATTACGGCAGAAAACTCGGTATCTTCCAGATGGGTGTAGGATGGGTTATGCACAAGGTTCAGCAGCCGCACAATCTCTTTCTCGCCCAGCACTTCGCACAAGATGCCGCACCCAGAAAGTTTCTCCGCAAACAGGGCTGCGCGCCTTGCCAGTTCCTTTTCTGCAAATTCCATCCTGCCGCCATCCCCTGCCTTATCCCAGAACGACACATAAAACTGCCGCTCCACAATCTCCCCGGACAGGGAATATCCTGCCATCTGTAAGATCTCCTGTTGCAACAGTTCCTTACGTCTGTCCCCGGCCTCCTTCCGCATGGACTGCATCTCGGCAATGATCGGGGAAATATCAACTGGCCGACTGACCGCAAGGAATTTAAATGGGTACTGGATGTCGGACAGTTCCGCTGTAAGCTGCCGGATCAGGCTTGTTTTCTCTGTTTTACTGTAAAGGTCAATGTTGATCTGGTGGATGCGCACAAAGGCAAGCACCATCCCATCCGTGGTATAAAGGTATTTCCCACGGATATCCCCCACATTGATAAATTCCTGCGCCGTCTGTATGGCGGGTGCTACCCTGCCAGACGCTCTTTCTGGTTTCCTGCGCTGTAGCACAAAAAGCAAAAGACTGCCGCCCACAAGGGTGACAGCCAACATAACCACCGGGAATATAACCTCTCCCATCATCGTTCCTCCACTTCTTCTTGACCATCTTTCACCAGGTAATAAACTGCGCGGTTTCCCATTTTCTTCCCCTTACTCGACTGGACGGATGTGCCAGTCATCAAACAGTGAGCCTACTACCGTCAGTGCATCCGTCCGGCTGACCTGTAACATCCCTGCCGGGGTCCAGGCATCCATGATTTCCGCATAGGTCACATACTGCCCGTCCGGATACCACACCGGGCTGAAATGCACTGGCCTGTTATAGGTACTGTATGGGTTTGTGCGGAATTCAAAGGTACTGGAATACCCTGTGTTCAGCCGCCGCAACAGCCGCCAGTAGGTGGCATACCCAAACTCCGGGAAATATGCGACCACATTCTGCGCCCCGGTGATCTGGCTGCTTGGGGCATTGGAGGTGACACGCGCGGAAGCATGGGCATTGATCCCATAACCACTTTTCATTGTCCTGCCGGATGCGGTTGGGTTCTTTGCATCCGTTGTGGTCTGGAATGTTGCCGTCAGGCTGGCAGAATAAGAAACCCAGTCGTATTCCCACCATCCATGATCACACCAGTAACCGTGGTCAACCCCTTCCTCATCCACATCGCTGTGCCATACCCAGGATGTATGCCAATGGCACTCCCATTCCCCCCAGCTTAGACTGGCACTCCCGGTTGTTCCGGGGGCGGGCGGGATGGAAAAACCATCGTTGCGGTCGTTTGCCTGTGGGTCTGGCGGCGGGTTTTCATTTAAGTCTACCACCTGTGCGGCAATCTGGTAGGTATTCAGGGAACAGTTGCTCTGGATGTTGATGGTAACGTTGCCCGGTTCGGATGGAGTGTGCCATTTCACCCATGCAAGCTGCGACCCACCCTCCGGGATATAGATGGAAGTGTGGGAGTATGTCCGCCCGTTGATGGAAAAAGTTGCGTAGGCAGGGCTTTCCGGGGTTTTCTCCTCCCATGTTGTCAGTAGCACGGACGTGATCACGTCCGTGTCACAGCGGTATATGACATCGCTGTCCGGCTCCACCGGAGGGTCGGGTTCGGAAAAACGCACCACGCCAAGCCCAAGCTTTGCCAGGATGGTATCATCATTCTGCACTTCCGTTGTTGGGCCTCCCCACACCGGGAAGCCAAGGTCTGCAGTTTCCAAAAACATGGAGAGCGGAAGATTTTTGTGGGTCAGGGACAACATCTTGCTGCGTAGGTCATTCCCTGCCTGTTTATTATAAACAGCTGCTTCCGTGGCAGTCATGGCATAGAGGATGCCGCCGTATTTGAAATAGGCAATGGGCTCCAGAAGAATCTTGTATTCCCCTCCAACCAGTTCCCCATAATCAAACCTCAGGGCATCCGCAATATCCCGGATGGTTCCCTCGCGGCAGAAATACGCCCGGACTTCCTCAATGTTGGCAGTTGTAACACTGCCGCTGATAATGCGGGGGATGGGATGGGTAGGGGTATGACAGTGATAATCCCCATTATGTAATGTCAAACTATTGCCATTGCAATAGGAAATTTTATTCACTTTCCCAAAGTGTATTGCAATATCTGTGTTCCTATGGTTGGAAAAATCGACTGACGCGGATACTGGCAAGTTATCCTCATCTCGCACAATCGTGATCCGCACCCCATCGCGCCCATCCCATATGTTCTCACTATTCCCACTCCCCATATGCCCGCCGCCACCGTCAATGTTCGGGTCGCCATCCGCCAATACAGGGGAAGGGGATGCAAAAAGCACTGCCAGACAGAGCAGTGCTAAAAATATTTTTTTCAATGTTAATCCCTCCATCCAAACAGGAAATTTTTCTTATTGCTTTTCCTCTTTCTTGTTGCACAGGGCATCCAATCGATTTCCCGGAAACTCCTGCCCGATTGAACAGGGAAGGTTTTCACCCTACTCTCTGCGCAGCCCGCGCATCATTTAATTGACATAACTCCCCTGCATGAGCCTGTGCATAGAGAAAGCGGATATAGCAACCGCCATATCCGCCCAAGTTCTTTTATTCATTTACATATCCCCAATGATATCCCCTGTTCCCGCATTCGGTGCTATTTCATAAGAATTCGGGCCTTCATATTCCACCCAACCAAAACCCGGTACATAGATTGCCCCCTCCGAAGGTGGTTCCCCCTTTGGGTCGTCTTTTTTGGACGTTTCCCCTTTGGATGGTTTTTCCTCCTTTTTTGACGGTTTGCTTTCTGCGGAAGATTCTTCTTTCTTTGTTTCCCCTTTTTCCGGGTTCTTATATTCCGGTCTGCAGTTCCCGTCCTTGTCCGGGTTCTCCACTGGTGCGATATCTTTCCCATCCGCAGGTGGATTTGACGGCGGTGTTGCGCCGGATGGAGATTTCTGGCTGACTCCGGAATCCCCCTTTGGGGTTGTTTCCAGCTTTTCCTCCCCCGTGCCTTCCTGTTCTTCTGGTTGGCTATCATTTTTTTCTGGTGGTTTGGTTGCTGTTGGTTTCTCCGTTGCCTGCAGGATAGTGGTCACTTCTCCCGGTTCTGGCGTGGCACTTACCTCTAGCTTTGCCGTTTCATCCTTTTCCTCATTGCCCGGTGCTTCCTCCCCAGACTCAGGACGGTTCCCAGTACCTTGCTTTGTCGTGCTATTCTCCTGCCCCGGCTCAGTCGGGGATGGCAGGTTTTTTCCCATTTTATCATCTGACGGTTTTGTGTTTATCCCCCCAGATGGTGTTGGGGTATGGGGATTTTCTGCATCCTCCCCGCCATTTTTAGACCTATCCGCATCATTCCCGGATGGCACCAGCGTGGATGATGGCTCACTTTCCCCATCCCCCTGTTTTCTAACATCCAGATTCCCTTCCCCGCCCTGCACGGGCATATCCTGTGTCCCTTTTACCGTACCAGTTCGCAGGAACAGCCCTGCCACAAGGCATACAGCAAGGATGGATAACACAATAACCACAGCCTGTTTCTTTTTGTTGTCATTTTTCATAATCGGACCTCACTTTCATTGATTGGATGAACAGTTCAGCCCTATTTACCCAATTCTTTTTTACCCATCTCCATTATAAGCGGGAATCCCCTGCAAGTCCAGACATATTTTTCAGTTTTATCAAATATTTTTCCTGTCCGCTTTTCTATCTTTTCCTTTTTGCATCCATTGTCCGTTCACAACAGATTTCCGCTCCATGGCGGGGTTCTTAACCCATCAGAATTTCGGCATATAGGCTGCCCTTGTCCTTATTTCCATCCGCAACGGCGGCACGAACCCCCACCCAAACGAGAATGGTACTTCAATTGTAATCTTTACATCCGCCTCCATGTTCCGGCTTGCGTTTCCCGGCGTGAGCGGCGTGTTTGTGATTTCCACAGAAAGCCCCGAAAGACGGTACTCATATCCACCGCCCTCCTGTGCCTGTACCTTGACATGATAACTTCCCTGCCGACTGGTTCCCAGCAACTGGTCTAGTCGATGGTATACATTGGAGTAGTCAAGGTTTTCCACCCATTGGCTGCCGGAACGTCTGTATCCCCCCGAATACCCTTCCCGCAGGCCATTGTAGGCTTCATCATAATTCGTTGTCATCACAGCAACCACTGCCTGCTGTACCCCATCCCGCACCCCCTGTACAATCACCAGCAGCCGGAAAAACTCTGCGATTGCACAGATACACAGCAATAACCCCAGTACTAGGGCAACCGTTGTCGGAGTGGAATTGCCATCCCTGCGCCTTAAAACCTTTTTAACATGGTGGATGCCCCTTCCTCCCATCATTTATAATACACCTCCGATTTCCCGGATGCTTTTGCCGTAATCCCAACCTGGAATGGGCCAAAGAAAAAGAAACTCACATCCACAGTTGTTTTCAGCGTCACGGAGATATCGCCGTCCAACTGCACCTTGTTGCCCCGGAAATAATTACATTCCCATATAATCTCCGGGTCAAGGCCAGTCTGCTCTCGCATAGTGGCAACCCTCCCGGACACCTCCGTTCCCCCGGTGATCTCCGCCTGCCGCACAATTTCCGCCGCAAACAGGTCAAGTTGCTGTTTTGCCGTGAACACGGGCAGAAAACTGACGGCAAACGCAACCACCAGCATCAGGCAGAATACCCCGACCACGATATCCACATAGCCCTCACCGCGTTTTGAGCTTATAAGTTTTTTGAACATAACCCCTCCTCCCTTAAAAAATTCCCGACATGGTGCCGATAATCTGATACCCCATCACCCCCATATAGACCAGAATCATACAGCCAAGCAGCAAAAACGAGTACCGCCGGATTTTGGGCGGACGTTCCAATGCCAGTTTCTTCAGACGCTGTAATTCCAACTGCTTCATGTCATGGGCAAGCATCCGGAAGAACGCCACGCCGTCATCGCCGCGCAGGACACCGACCAGCCCCCGCACCACATCGGAAAGCATCGCACTTGATACCCTTGCCTCCAACCTGGTCAGCGCACCCTCGTAATTGCCCGTCCGCATATCTGACACGGTAATGGCAAGTTCATTTTTCAATGCCGCCCCTGCGTTTTCGCGGTAGGTTTCCAGGATGGAAAGCACATCGCGGCTTGCCAATAGTTCCTGTGACAGAGTTGCCACAAAACGGGGCAGTTCATATTCAATCTCCGCCCGCCGCCCTGCAACCATCCTCTCTGCCTTTCCACTTTCCGAAAAATAAATGCCAATTCCCGCCACTGCAAATACCGGGGAGAGGATGGGGGCAAAAAACAGGCAGGTGATGGCGCAGAGGAACACCAGCCCGGCTTTCACAACCGCAAGGGCAAGGTACTGCCCGGCAGTTACCGAAAGTTCCGCCGACCGCAGGGTCGCTTCCAGCCTGCGCCGTCGGTAAGGGCTTATGGGCAGCACCCCCGCCAGTTTTGCCGCCAGTTCCTCCAGGATGGCATCCGAATTTTTTGCCGCCTTCCGGTTTTTCCGGACTGCCCCAAGCAGTACCTTCGTTGCCCGGTAGGTCGGCACATGGAATGCCGCCGCAAGGAGCAGGTACAGCCCAAGGGCAAAGGGCAGGGCAAACAACAGTAAAATAAAAAATTGCATTTTTTCTCCTCTCTGTTCTTCTATACATGGCATCTGGACGCGGCTAAGCCCTTTACCTTTTATACTCGATCGGCCGCGTATGTTTTGCCACGCCCGCAACGGATAAGAAGACCACAGTCCCGCATATGGCAAGCAGAACCCTGCCAAACTCCGTGTGCATTAACGTGTTGTACCACTCTGCATTGAGGAAATATAAAAGTGGGATGCTCCCGAACAGCAGCACGACCATCGTGATGTATTCCCGTATTGGCTGGGCAAGCAGTAGGTCAAGTTCCGCTGACACGACCCTCATATCAGACAGTTTTGCCACAATCGGCGGCAGGGTGGACTTTAGGTTGTGGTCGTCCTGGCAGGCAATGACCGCATCCACCCATTCATGGAACACGGCATTGTCCACGCCCTGTTTCATCTGTTCCAATGCTTCCTTTAAGTTGGAGTTGATTAGCTTTGTCTGGAGGAGGAAACTACGGAACACCTCTGCCACGGGCGGGTTTAAATATGGCTGGTTCTCCTCAATGGCGCGCAGGATCGTGTTCCGCCCCCGCAGGTAACTGGTCGTAACCATGGAAAGTGCCGTTTCCAGTTCTGTGCTAACCTGCCGCCGGAAACGCCCCGCCGTAAATTTCACATAATAAAACGGGAGCAGTGCAAGGCCAGATGCCAGCACCGGAACCAGATAGCCATTTTTCATGGTCAGCGCGACCAACACCCCCACAACAAACAGGAACAGCGACAGGATGCAGAGCATCGTAAAGCCCCCTGTTTTCCCTGTGACACGCAGGACTTCCTTTGTTTCAAGGAACAGCCGCCGGATTCCCCTGGCCTTTTGCACTTTCCTGCCCTGCAAAATCCGTTTCCTTAACGGCGGGTTTCCCCGCTTGAAAAAGCCTGCCAGCCCTTCCAGAAAAGAAAATGGCGATAGCCCAAGCAGCAAAAAGCTGCCCGCCACCGCCAGTAAAAATGCAACTGTCACCAGTACCGCCATCGTATCCCCCTCCCCACCACACGAACAAGATTTTCCATTTCCAATGTTATACCTCCATTTCTTCTGCCAGCCCCATTCCCTCAAGTTCCTCCACAAAATTTCCATACCCCAAAGTATACGTCCTTGTATCCGGCATTTCTTTCAGGTTTTCCACCATATCCCGATGGCTTTCCGGTAAGAACTCTGCTGCTATCTCTTTTACGATTTCTGAAAAAGAACCGAAATATCCCCACCCGGTTTGGATTTCTTCGCCATCCTCATATAGCCGGAACCCATAACATTGCCCGGAAAGATAGTAGTCATAGGTTTCCACTTCCGATAACAGGAGTTTCTTCGCCTTTTCCATATTTTCTACGGATGTATTGCCATACGTTTCCTGTATCTCCCCTGCCGTGGCATAAATCCATCCCACCTGCCCGGAATCCCATTCGGCGTGTACGGCATGGCCGAGGAATGGGCTGGCAGACAGGTGTAACTGGCAATGGTCATACAGATGGAGCGGCAGCACCGCATTTTCCTTTTCTGCAAGTGCCAGGAGATCCCCGTTTGGCAGAACATCAACAAGGCACCCAACCAATTCCTTCTTTTCTTCTTCGCGGAAAAAATCTTCTGCGTACCATTTTTTTGTATAAGGGTCATAACACTCCACCCGCACCCCGGAATGCAGGGGCTTCCCATCCTCTTCCACCGTTTCCGTTTCGTAAAGCCCTTTTTTGGGCGCGTGCGAACCGATAGAAACCAGCCGCACAAAATGCGACTTTCCAGAACCAACATAGTCAAGGATGATGTTTTCTGGTATTGTATGTAGCACAAGGTCTTTTAAAAAATCGTTTGGGCTGTCAAAAAAATGCTCATCCCCCAGACGGTACTTCCTGTGCCAGCATACCATACGCCCAAACAGGTCACATTCCTCCCTTGGGTTTTCCGGTTCCTCATCCAGCATCACCTGTAACAGGTACGGCTTTTTCCACGCAACAAGGCTCACCAAATCCCTCCTTCCCCACACCAAACAGTTCCTGCTGTGCGCGCAGGCACATCCCGTTTTCCCGCAGGCGTTTCAATAACCCCTCCGAAGGCGGCTCCACCCTCTCATAATGCCCAATCAACCTTGCTTTCCCGTCCACAGTCTGGTTGTCCGTGATATGGAAACGGTATAGTGTGCGCATCCGTCTGTGGCTTTCCCCAGATGCGGCATCCCCCACATACTCACACTCCGAAATCTCCATGATCCTCCGGCTGTTGTCCTCCAGTTTTTTCGCAAACGCCACAACCGGGAACGCCTTGGTTGCCAGCCCCATCAAAGTGGCATCGTCCATGTCGTAGGACTGTTTGCACAGCGTCACCATCCGGTAATAAGTGTCCGCGCAGGAGTTCGCATGGATGGTCGTAATCACGGAATGCCCGGTATTGGCGGCGTTGATGGCCTGCATACTCTCCGCCCCCTTCATCTCCGCCACCGCCACGCAGTCCGGGTTGATGGTCAGCGTGGTTTCCAGCAGTTTCACCAAAGTGATATCCTGTTTTGGGTCATCGGAGGGGCGCGTTACCAGGTGAACCACGTTGTTGAGGACTTCCCCTCGTTCATCCTCCACGGTCAGATCAAACTCGCGGCATCCCTGTTCCAACGTGACAATGCGCTTGTTATACGGAACCTGCCCCAGAATCCAGCTCATCAGCGTGGTTTTGCCGCTGGAAGTCGCCCCCGTGATGCACAGGGAAACCCCGTGGCAGTAACAGGCAACCAGCAGGTCAAGCATCCCGGCGGTTGCCGTCCCATAATCGATAAACTGCTGTTTTGTCAGCTTCTTTGGATTGACGATCCGGATGGAGGCGGACAGCCCCTTGTCCCGGTCAATCACGCCGTCCCCCATCACCGTGATCCGTATCTTATTGGACAAATGCCCGACCACAATGGTCTGCGCGCTGTCAAAGACCATGCCGGATTTATGCAGCATCCGCCGGATCACGTCCACGGCGTGCTGCGGCGAGTTAAAATGCTCCTTGCATGGCAAGATATCGCCGTTGGAATAGGTGATTTTTACATCCTTCCACTGGTTGATGTTGATCTCCTCCACATCATCGCGGGAAAGGTAACTGCTTAAAAAGGAAAACCCGGTCATTTCGCCGTAAACCCGTTCGCACAGTTCCCCCGGCTCCATCCCTGCCACGCCAAGGCGGTTTGTTTCCAGATATTTCTGGATATAGGACTGAACCAGTTCCCGGCTTTCTTCCGGGTTGCCCTCCAATGTGGCGGCATAATGCCTTGTGATATGTTCCTGCACTTCCCGCAAGACCTCCGGGAAGGGGCGCAGGTTCCCTTCCCCAGCAAATACCCCGGTCTGGCTATGGATGTCAATTCCCTGCAAAATAATTCCTCCTTTCCTTATCGGGGGATAGTTTGGGAAACACTGCTGAAACCAGCATTCCCCGAAACCGTTTTATCCCGTTTCCCCCGGAATATTTTCTGCCGCACTCAAAATTCCCCGCGCTTCTTAGAGAAAGAAAAACGGAACCCCTTTTGGACTGGTGCTTTCCACGGGGGATTCCCCTTTTCCAAAGATGTGGCATCTTTCCCCTCCGGCGCGATGTTATCTTCCTGCCCCATTGACATTTTAGGGCGTTCTTTACTTTCCTTCTCATCCATAGCGGGAATTTTCTTTTCTCCCCCATCCAACATTTCCGGCACTTTCCCTTTCCCTATCCGTGAAATGCTTTTTTGAATTTTGTCTTTTATTGGCTGCTTCTTTTTTGCCTGTTCTTCCTCCGGGGATGCAAACATATCCATCCGGATTCGGTCAATCCCCATCTGGTAGCGGATGCCTTCTGCGGAGCGGAGCGGTTCAAACAATGCCATCTCATCCCCCTGCTTTTCCAATTCTGCCGCATAGGGCAGGGAATAATCAATCCCGCCATACTGCCCCGCAACCGCTTCCCAATCCTGCCCAACCTTCAGATTCCCGACCGCCATGCGCTGCCGCCCATGCTGGTAGCGGCTGTCTGCAAGCATGGGGGTATGGGATTGGAAATAGGAAACTCCCTTTAAATCTGCCGTCCCTATCTTCAGCACACCATCTGCCACCTCTGCCGCCACAAAAGAGGCAGGGTCTGCCTCAAAGATGGTCGCACAATCAATCAGCACATAATCCGCCAGATGGCGCAGGGATACAAACAGCTCCACTGCCTTGTCATGCGTCACTTTCGGGTAGTGCATCAGGCTTTCCCCGACACGGTATCCAAGCAGCCCCAAGTACCCGTTTTTGCCCGCCGGGATGCAGGCTTTTAAAATACTTTCCTGCGTAACCCCCGGCGCGGTCAGCAACGTCCCCAACGAAGTATCATGTACTGTTCCCGCCGGGAGCAACATTGGGATCACTGGGGTGAATGGGTCGCAATGCACCACGATAACATTTTTCTTCTGGGCTGCCAGCGCACACGCCAGTTTAACGGCGGCTGTGGTTTTCCCACTGCCCGGACTACCAAGGATTGCTAACATTTTTCCATATTCCATACTTTCCTCTCATTCCGCCGCATAAGCGGCATAATAATCCATTGGGGTTAGAGCATATCACACTCTATTTTTTCTTTCCTGCCCCCTGCAAATCTTTCCCTGTTTCCCCATCCTTATTGTTTTCCTGTTCCTTGTCTTCCCCTTCCTCCTCCGGCGGTTCTTCCGGATAGAGTTCCTCTAAAATCCGCGCCTGTTCTTCTAGGAAGGACTTCGCGTTTTTATCCCCTCCCCGGCAGACCAGTGCGACATGGAGGTTTCCGCCCTGTTCCAGTTCCACCAAAAGCCTTGCCTGTTCTGGGGCAACAAGGACTGTCACAGTGGAAGGCAGTTCCTCCTTTTCCTCCTCCTGTTCCCCGCTGTCCGTGCCGTCACTGACCGTTGTGGCAAGGACTTCCACATACTGGAGTTCCGGTGGGATTACCGTTTCCCTAAAATCCCCCACATTTCCTGCAATCAGTGAGATGATATCCCCCTGCCCAAGCTTCCCGGATAACCCGGCGGCAAAGGATTGGATCGTGACGGAGATTGCACGGTTTGTGCCATCCAACCTGCCCAGATAAGCATTTTTTAACGGTGGTGTGTCGGACAGCTTGTCTGCAAGGATGTAATCCCCCTTGGAAAAATCCGCAGCCGCATATTTCCCGACCACATCCTCCATCCTGCACAGGATATTGGCAGGCAGGTTATAACCGCCCACCTCCACGGTTGTCACCATGCGGGCGGTGATCTGCTCCCCCTGTTGGATGGTTGTATTCACACGCACAATGGTTGTGGTTGCTGCCACGGCATCGTTAAACAGCGGGGTCAGCCCAAAGCAGACAACCAGTGACACAATGATGCACGCCAGACCAAGGACAACCCGGTTTTTCAAAAGATGTTTCATGTTCCCCCTCATTCCTGCGCTGCACTTTTCATAAATCATAGGTTTGTGTCTGGCAGCGCACAGGCACAAACCCAGGCTTGGTATTTTTACTTCTGTTTTACTACCTCTGGCATCTTTCTTCCTTTTCATCTGCCTTTTATAACAGCAGTGCCATAAAACACCCAACTGCGAGGGAAGGTGCCAATGGCAGGCTCTGCCGTTTTCGGTGGAATAACAGATTCCAGACAAGCCCCACGAAAAGCCCGTATACCATCATTTTAAACCCGGTACATACCCCAAGTGTAAAGCCGCTTGCTGCCATCAGCTTCACATCCCCTCCACCAATCTTCCCCGTTTTCAGTGCTGCCACCAAAAACGGCAACGGCACGAGGAGGAAACCGCACATGGCAGGGAGCGGCTGAAAGCCAACCAACCCCACAAGGGCAACCAGCAAATGAAACCGATCCGGGATTTCACGGGTTGCCCCATCCACCATGCCAGCCATCACAAGGGTCTGACAGAGCAGGATACAGCGGAATGCAGAAACCGAAAATCCATAGACTGAAAGAAATATGGCAACCAGGGCAGCCGCAACCGGGGCAACTCCATACCATTTCCTGCTTTTTAAAAAATGGCGCAGGGCAAGGTCACAACTAAGCCCACCCGCAAAGGAAAGCAGGAGGATGCCTGCAAACAGTTCTGTCCGTTCCATGCCATTATGTTCCTCCTTCCTTTTTGGCAGGCTGCTTCCCATCTTCCTCCATTTCTGCCAGCCGTTTTCCTATCTCATATACAATACTGACTGTCACAGCATTTCCTACCTGTTTGTACAACTGGGTATCGTTGGTTCCGGCTGCCTTTGCCCGGTCAAACAGGAAATCATCAAACGCTTGAAGCCGCCAGCATTCCCGTGGGGTCAGCCTGCGGATGCGGCAGCACGACAGTACATCTGCCTTCCCCTCCCCAAAACAGCCAAGCAGAACCCCGTGCCGATCCTGGCAGGTCAGGGTAAAACCCGGCTCCCCGCTCCCCTTGATGCGTCGCCCATTCTGTCGTTTTTCTATGCGGTTCGGGGAAAGTACCGCCATGGCACAGTCCGGATGCCCTTTGCAGAGAAACACGCCGGATGTTTCCCCCTTATGGTTTGTAACCCCTGCATTCTGCTTTGCCATCACACTGCGGGCTTCCTGTGTAAACCTTGCCCCTCTGCTCATGTCAACGAAAGAAGTACAGCCGGACTGTCCTTCCCACGTCCCCTCTGTATTTCCTCCAACAGGCGCAGAGTCTGCCCTTCTGACAGGAAATAGCCTTCGTCCACCTCCCCCTCCAAGATATCCAACAAGGTAGACCCGCTCCCGGTGTTGTGGCACACCAAAGTCTTTGGAATTGACAACACACCATTCACAGCCATACCCTGCCTCCCATAACTCAGTGAGAACGGTGGTAAAATCTCTTCCCCCATTGCATGACAGAAGATGCTTAACGTTCTCAATGAGTAGGTATCGGGGTTTATTTTCGGCACCCGCGCCTTTGAGCAGGCGAGCAACCTCAAAAAAGAGTCCGCTTCGCGCCCCATGCAGCCCTGCCATTCTTCCGCTGACACTAATGTCGGTACAAGGAAAGCCGAAAGTCCAGATTTCAGCACTTGGAATCTGTCCTGCTGTAAGCTGTTTAATGTCCTTTGCGTACCATTCCGCTGGCAGGCGGTTGCAATTTTCTTCTTCTCCCCCATTGTCTTCCCCTTCCTTATGGTGTAACCATGATATATTCCCATCCCCTTCCGTTTTTTCCGGGCAGGGGCAAAGCCCGTACATTGCCATATAACTCCTGTGTGCGTGTACATCAATTTCAACATGACCGACACAGGTATGTCCGCTTTGTTCCAGCCCCCACCGGAATCCCCCGATCCCGGCAAAAAGGTCAAGAAATGTCAAGCCCCATCCCCCCTGTTCTTTTCTCTGTATCCCCATTCGTCCAGCATACGATAAGGATAAATTTGTTGGCTGCGGCAGAACCGCAGGAGGTTCCCCACCTGATCTACCACGCTCTGGTTATTCTGGTCACGGGTACACATCATCACACTGCCAAAGATGCCGGAAAGCACTGTGACAACCGTGGGTGCCACATTCTCTGTGGCAAGCCACAAAAGGGCAGCGATTATCCCCCCTGCCAGGGAGCCTGCCACACTCTGGGTCAGTTCCCGCCGCCCAAACCCGTGAAACAATTCCTTCTCCGCCCTTACCCCGGTTGGGATATAAAGGCTTATTTCCTGTTCCATTCCCCCTCCTAACGATAATAATAGAAAACCAGTTCCTTGATCTGCCATACGGACTCCGCAAGGATATAGAACAGCACCGTATTTTTTGCCCGTTTCCGGTACTGCCCCTGTTCCTCCTGCGCCCCTTCCAGACGCACCATACAGTAGACCAGCCGGAACGCTGCCCCCAGCCGTACTAAGGTAAGCACCGCTCCCGAAATTTCGTCCAATGTAACCATGGTCGTCCCCCTTTACTTCATCAGGTTCTTTGCCATACCGACCAGTCGTACCGAGTGGTAAACATTGTTCACCACCCCGCCACCTCCGCCGGATGGAACCATGAATTCCACCAGGAACCTCGGTGTCCGAATAGCAAGCACAATGCAGGCTGTCCCCCAGAAAATGTTCATGTTACCGCCTAAGTTCATCATCAGACCGACCCCAAGCTTACAAAGGGCAATCTGAACCACAACAGAGGTCATGGACTGGAAGAATTTCATGACATAGTTTTTAAACACCCCCTTGTCATTATCCAGCAGCCCCACACAGGCTAATGGCAACCCAACCCGCAGGATCAGGATTTCCAGACCGCGCATCAGGAATTGGAAGTACAACATAAAGTAGCTTATAACAAACACCAGCCCAAGGATGGCGGTCACAAGCCCCATGGAGGAAATCCCCTTTGTCCATGCCTTCCAGTTGTAATTCGTTGATACGCCGATGGCGGCAAGCAGCTCGTCCGTCAGATTCCCAGTAATGTCCGCCAGCCAGCCATAAAGAGTTGGGAAGCAGAGTGCTATGGCAACTGCCTGCACAAAACGGATCACCAGGGCAATCGGTTCGTTGTCCGGGTCGCCGTCCGTCCAGAGTACATAGCACTCAAAGCCCTTTTTCAGAAACTTCAGGATAACCAGCGACACACCAAAACCAAGCAGGATGTCGGACAATGTTCCAACCATGCTCCCGCCCCCACCCACCGTCATGTACTGGTCTGCATGGAGCGTTAAGGATGCCAGCCCGGAGAGCATCTGGTCAATGTAGGCGATGGCACCATTTAAAACCGATACGATCAGAGTTACAAGAATAGCCTCCAAACAACCACCTTCTTTCTGGTACAAGCTTTACTGCCCCTCTGCCTATTCTGTCCGCATTCCCTCCCCCGGCTGTGCATGGGCGGCAAGCACGCAGTCCTTAATCTGGTTGTATAATTCCGGTGTGACTGGGAAGCAGATATCGCGGTATTCATCGGACGCGACTTCCCGGCTTGGCATAAACACAGCCAGCCCGTTCTGGCACTCCACCACCCGCACCCCGGTCACAAGGAATTCCCCATCCAGGCATACTGTGGCAACCGCTTTCAGCTTCCCTTCGTTCTCATAACGGTCAACAATTTTTGCCTTAACTTTCATTCAAACCTCCCTTTAATCTCGTATACCTATTTGAAATTACTCATACAATATGTATAATAAAACAGCCAAGAAAATCTCCAAAAAAATAGTACCAATAGCATGGTTGATATCCTTTTATCATTGCAACATCTCACTTTCTTAATCAAAAAAATACGTGATTGATTTTTTAAATTCAATCACGTATTTTTTATCTATCATACTTATTTTTATTTTCAGAATTATTTATAGTTTTATACACTCCTAACTAATGTTT
>CAJTOR010000035.1:5629-38203 GCA_910577675.1 uncultured Lachnospiraceae bacterium | reverse complement strand
GTACGCACGGTGGTGTGAGAGGACGGCGGTTAATCACCGCCTCCTACTCGATTACACTCTTTTTTATATTCCGTTTCCCATGTTTAGAATTCCTTGGCGGTTTATTATAGGAAAAAGGTCTTTTGGGAAAAGGTTGTTGCGTCTGTCCTGCCAGAGGGATTTTTTTGAACATGCGGCACCAAACATTGATGGAAGTTACTTTCAAATAGCATTCCTGCATAATGGAACCGGTCTGTGAAAGATTAAGGTACCAGAACCGCACGATATAATCTCAGGTGCTTTTGGTATGAATAAAGGGAGTCGGGTAAAAAGAGCGCTGAGGTTTTTTGTTGACTGACAAATTCGTTCGGAGGCAATGATAAATACAGTTACAAAAAAAAGATTAAATCGGCAATTCATACAAAAACATGGGAATGGATAGACAAATTATACAAAAAATTGGGTAAAAATCCACAAATAATATACAAATTCATATTTGTATATTGACTTTTATTACAATAGCTATTATAATAAATCCATAAAGTAAAGTTACATTTTATAAAAGAAAAGTTACATATTATCCTGGGCGAAGGAATGTTTCGGGATGGGAAAGGAGTGGCTTGGAGATGAAAAAGGTATGGAGCATGATTATGGCGGTTGTTATAGCTGTGGCGCTTGCCGGCTGTGGAAATGAACCAGGAAACGCAGGGAACGAAAGAAAGAAAACCTATACTTTTGCGACTTGGGCAGCGGGGACAGAACTGCAGGAGTTCCAGCAGATTATCGACAAGGTGAATGAGAATGCCAATGGTGAGTACACCATAGAAGTGCTCAGTATTCCGTCTGATTATTATGTGAAGCTCTCGACAAAGATAGCAGCAAAGAAGAGTCCGGATTTCTTCTGGCTGACACAGGAGCTGATCTCAAAGTACGCAGATATGGGTGCCTTGGCGGATATCACGGCACAGTTTGAGGGGAGCAGCACACTTAGTCCGGATATGTTTTATGAGGGGGTATTAAATTCCGCGCAGTATAAAGGTTCTTACTGGGGGATACCGTGGATTGCAAATCCACTGATGATATATTACAACAAGACGATGTTTGAGGAGCTGAAAATCCCTTGTCCGGAAGCGACGGATGACTGGACGTGGGAGGAATTTATTGACCTGTGCAGGCAGTTTTCAGGAAAAGAGTACAAAGGCAACACCGTTTATGGGACAGTGATAGACGGATGGCCAAATATTGAAACTTTTATCTGGGCTGGCGGCGGAGACATCATTGGGTCGGACAATACGACTATTGTTCTGGATTCCAAAGAGGCAAAGCAGGGCATGCATTATCTGCAAACGATCGTGGCGGAGGGATTATCGCCAAGGTATGCGGAAGTATCCAGTCTTGGCGACCGCAATGTATGGTATGAGAAGCAGAGGGTAGCCATGTATTTTGGCGGTATACAGGACAATTTTGAGGCAAAAATAGCCAAGAAGAGTGAAGACGAGCAGTTTGAGATCGGCTACGCGCCCCTGCCGGTCTGTGATGGCGGGTGGAGGCGCGGGACAGTGAGGATTCGGAGGCAGTTTTCTTTGAGGAAGTTGAGAAAGATATCTATGTTCCTGCAGATGGTCTTCCGCGCTTTGTACTGCAAGATCCCTGCATAACAAGAGTGGCAGGGCAGTATATTCTGGGAGGAACAGAGCTGTTTTTGCATCCTGAGAATCCGAAACAAATTGCATGGAGGACAACATTCTTTTGCGGCGACAGTTTAAGCGGGCTGCGTCCGCTGGTAAAGGGACCTGTCGGAATGAAAGATGTACGCCTGACGGAGCTGGCTGACAAACGGATTGGCATCTTTACCAGACCGCAGGGAGAAAAGGGCGGCAGGGGAAAGATTGGTTTTACTGTCGTGGACAGTCTTGCTGATGTGACACCTGAAGTGATGGAGGAAGCGCCACTGTTAGAATTGTTCTTGCCCGAAGAGTGGGGCGGTGTTAATGCGGTATATCTTCTGGAAGACGGCGAACTTGGCGTTCTGGGTCATGTGGCGTGCTTTGCACCCGAAGGCATCAGGCACTATTATCCCATGGCTTTTCGGATAAATCCTGTGACGGGCAAATATACTATGCCTGTGATCCTGGCAGAGCGGAGTGAGTTTCTTGCAGGAGAGAGCAAGCGGGAAGACCTTGTGGATGTGCTTTTCAGCGGAGGATTGTGCTGGGAGGATGAGAAGTTGTTTTTATATGTAGGAGTGTCGGACTGTGAAGTGCAGTACAAACAGATAGCCCCCCCTTTTTAGTGTGAAAAAGCAGCATAAAATAAAATCAGAGGAAGACAGGGATCAGTGAAATATGACCGATCCCTGTCTTCGTTTTAATGTCTTCCGAAGAAGAAAGTACAGAAATTCCTGTGTTTTGGTTAGAGAAGGGTATTGACGAGTTCCAGTCTGATGTGATAAATTTATTAAAGACAGGTAAAGGAGTTATACAGAGTTAGTTCTTTCCGGATCGCATGCTGATAAATTTTGACGGGAAATGTATAGCAATAGTCAATCTGCAAACAGGAGCAAGCGGGATTGTGTTCAGACAGGTACAGAAGCCGGTTCAGGGCATAGGCAAGCGAGCGCAGTTAAATCTGAAGTAGGGGTGATAGGAATGAAAAAAGTATCCATGCAGGATATAGCAAAAGAACTGGGATTTTCAAAGATGACAGTATCTAAGTGTTTTCATGACAACAAGGATATTTCGGAGGAAACAAGACAGGCGGTTTTTAAGAAGGCGGACGAGATGGGGTATGAGTATAGAAAGCGGATAAAATACCGTATTGCTGTACTCTTTTCAGAAGTTTATTTTGAGCCGAACGAAAAATTTTATCACGAATTGTACAGGAGGCTGACAGAGCAGGAGTGGCATAGCAGCATGAAATTTTCTATGATCTATGTGAACAGGGAGGATGAAAAAAAATTGTATCTGAATCCGATGGTGTTGGAGAATGATGCCATCATGTTGCTGGGGCAGTTTTCCAGAAAATTTGCTGCAAGTATCGTGGAGCGCAGGATTCCGGTTGTATGTCTGGATTTTTATTACAGGGGGATAGAGGCGGATTCAGTGATTTCTAACAGTTACCAGTCAAGCTATGAACTGACCAGCTATCTGATAGAGCAGGGACATCGAAAAATTTGCTTTCTGGGAAATAAAAACTATACGAACAGTGTCAATGACAGGTATATGGGTTATTGTAAGGCGCTGATGGAGGAGAATCTGGAAATTACTCCGCAGAACCGGATTGATGACAGGGGCGAGGGGGGGATTTTACAGGAATATATGTTACCTAAAGATATGCCGACTGCATTTGTCTGCAACAACGACCACTCTGCATATCTTCTGATCCGCCAGTTAAAGCAGGGGGGGATCAGGGTGCCGGAAGATATCAGTGTTGTCGGGTTTGATGATGTGCTGTATGCTGAAATATCAGAGCCACCGATTACGTCCGTGCATGTGAAACGCAAGTTTATGGCAGAACAGGCAGTTAGTTTGCTAAAGCGAAGAATTGAAAGTCCTGATGCGGGTATAAGGGTCGTGACCATAGACTGTTCTATTGTGTACAGAAATTCCGTGGCGGGGATTTCTCGGGGGTTAGGTGAAGGTTAAACGAATGCAGCGGAGTGATCAGTGATGAAGTAAATAATAATTGGTTACAGTATAAAAGGAAAATATTATGAAACGATGCGTTTTATTAGAACCTGCTGCAGAGCATCAGGTTAACCCAGGAACGGAGGCAGACAATGCAAGAAAAGAAACCCGAATATTTATACCACGGAAGCCAGTACCTATTTGACCGACTAATCCCGCAGCCCGCATCGGGAGCCTGTGAGCGGGAATCGCTGACTGCCATCTATGCGGGGGAGAGCATAAAGTTGGTGATACCGTTTGCACTGCCCATCCGCTGGTATCCGGACAGTCCAAAGGGGCAGCGGGATTTTGTGAGTGGGGAAGGTGACACGGAAATTATTTGCGGGACACTGAACCCGGACGGGGTCGGGTATGTGTACCGCGTAAAATCCGATACCTTTGTAAAGATTGATGATTGGCAGTGGGTATCGGAAACGGAGGTTGTGCCGGAGGAAGTGATTGAGATTAAAGTGCGTGATTATTGGCATACCGTCCGCTTTTCAAAGGAGGCGAAAAGAATGCAGCAGGAAGTGTGGGGGAGTGCAGCAGCCAGGTGAAGGGGATAAGGAGGGGTGAATGAATTGGAAAATAATGGAAGAACACTCTATGTTACCGATCTCGACGGGACTCTGTTAAACCGGAAAGATCGGATTAATCCGGAAAGTATCGAGATTATCAACCGGCTGGTGGGGGATGGTATGTTGTTTACCTACGCGACTGCGCGCTCCCTTGTTTCCGCCTCCGTAGTGACAAGAGGGCTGACAACGGACATCCCTGTTATCGTCTATAACGGGGCATTTATTATCAAGCCGGGCACAGGAGAGCTCCTTTCCTCCGTTTATTTTTCGGGGGAAGAGGCGCAATTTGCCCGCGAAACACTTTTGGGGCATGGGATCAGCCCGCTTGTGTACGCCTATGTGGATGGGGTGGAGCGGGTGTCGTGGGATACGACAAAGGAGAATGAAGGGATAAAACATTATTTGTCGCGGCGCACGGTTGACCCAAGGCTGCGCCCTCTTGATGGTGGAGGGGGATTGTATGACGGGGATGTTTTTTATTACACCTGTATCGGGGAGAAAGAAGAATTGATGCCCGTCTATAAGATTTTCTCGGCGGATAAAAGATACCGCTGCACTCTTCAGCAAGAACTTTACCGGACAGAATACTGGTGTGAGATCATGCCTGTTAGGGCTACGAAGGCGGAGGCAATCCGGACGCTTTTAAAGCTGTGGGACTGCGACCGGATTGTTTCCTTCGGGGATGCCATAAACGACATCCCGATGTTTGAGATTTCTGATGAATGCTATGCCGTTGCGAATGCCGTGCCGGAATTAAAAAATATTGCAACCGGGGTGATAGGGGATAATGACCACGACGGTGTGGCGCGGTGGCTGCTTGGACACGCCTTGATTAAATCTTAAAAATACGCATATTCTGGTCAATTTCATCCGAAAGGTGAGAAAGCTGTTCTGCGGCGGATGCGACATCCGCCGCCATGGTATTTACCATCTCGATGGAAGCCAGGGATTCCTGTGTCCCGGCAGCGTTTTCCTGCGCGAATGCGCTTAGGTTCTGCACAACATGGATAACCTGCTCCCGCTCTGCATCCATCTCTTCTATGGCATGACCAAGCATTGAAACTTCGCCGTGTGTAAGTTCGATATTGTGATTTACTTCCCGGAAACATTGTTCCGTTGCTGTCAGGTGTCCACTCTGCTGTTCCATGATTTCCTTTACATCTTCCATAATCCTGACCGCATTCGAAGAGTCTTCAAGGAGCGATACAATAATCTCGCCGATATAGCTTGCGGATTGGTTGGACTGTTCGGCGAGCCTTTTAATCTGGTCTGCCACCACGGCAAAACCACGCCCCTGTTCCCCTGCCCTAGCGGCTTCAATAGAGGCGTTTAATGCCAGGAGATTTGTTTCGTCTGCAATATTTGTAATCAGTTCGGCAGAATCCTTGATTTTTAAGACGGAATCATTGGTTGATAGCGTCTGTTCGTTGATTTTGTTTATCTCTATCTTTGCCTTTTGGTTAATATCCACCAGTGCCTTGAGGGAATCAAACGCCGTCCGGGTCGAAGTACTGATTTTCGAGGCAGCTTCGCTAAGAACTGCGGATTTTTCTTTTGCCCCCCCAATCTGGCTGCCGATTTGCAGAACCGAGATCGATGCTTTTTCTGTTTCTGCCGCCTGGTTTGTCGTGCTCGCAGCAATCTCTTTTACAGCATGCTCCACATTTTTTATGGTTTCGGAGGTAGTGTAGGAGTTCCCGCTCATTAAATGGGCAGTCGATTGTAATTTTTCACTTTGTCCCCGCAGTTTAAGGAGTACGGTATCGACAGCATCCACAAGGCGCTTTGATGCTTCTGCAATCATCCCTATTTCATCTTTTCTCCCGCAGAAAGCTGTCAGTTTTTCTCTTTTGGTGAAATCGAGATTGCCAAGTTCCTGCAAGATGGAAGACTCTTTGCGGATATCCTTTGCCAATGCTGAAACACAGAACCAGATTAAAATGGAGGCAATAACAATAACGATTATGCATAGCACGATGGCAATGCCAAAAAGCCTGTCAATCGGGGCAAAGGCTGTGTCACGGTCAGTAAGCACTACGAAAACCCACCCCCTTGTATTGTTGTAGTTTACAACCGAAATCATGGGGTTCTCATTGATTTGTGAGTTATATTCATAAGAGAATGACTTCCCGTCCGATGCTATCGCCTGATGTAGAATTGAAATGTGTTCACTGTTTGTTATTTTGGTGCCGATTAAGGAATCTTCCGGGCAGAAGATATAGGTGCTGGTGGCTGCGTCCATCAGAAGATACTGCTTTTCTGACTCGTCGCCATAAAGGGCGTTTAAGGTATCCCTGAGCCCGGAGGCATAAATTGCCGCACCCACATATCCTGCGGGGTTATTGTCCTGATCCATCACAGGATAATACATGGAAATTACCGGAAGCCCGGTTGCCTTGGATGCCATGATACCGGTGTTATACATGCCCTGGTCAAGCGCTGCCCTAAGTTCTAAAAGTTCCGAGCCGTCGCGCAGTGTTACGCCTATTACGCTTGGGACAACGGAGGAAACCACAGTGGAATCCCAGTTGGCTACATAAATATTTTCAAGGTTGTTTCCAACTTTGGCATATTGCTCCGTATATCCCTGGAGTTCTTTGGATATATCCGCGTTGGCAGGAGCTTTAAGGGATTTCAGGATTACTGGTGCCTGTGCAAAGTTAATTAGATAGGATTCTGCCTGATTCACATAATCCTCCACTATTTCTGTCTGCATATCAACGGATTCACTCATCTGCGAGAGAATGGAATCTCGCATGATTGTATGCATTTTTGTATTAATCCCGAGGCAAAGGGCGATAAGCCCCGCTGCCATGATTATGATGGATAGGATGTTGATCTTAAATGCAAGTCTTACATTTTTCATGGTGGTTCCTCCTCCGGTTAATATTATACTATGACCCTAGCGCAGCGTAAATGCCCTCAAGCTGGCATTGCCGGGTCCCCGATAGGTAATGTAGATGGCTGTTATGCCGTCGGGGAGTGGGAGTTTGGCTGTGTAGTCCTCCCAGACATTGGAGTACTGTACCGGTATGTGTGCGAGAACTTCACCATCGATCTGTGTTTTGATCTCGAAAGTCCCGTTTGCATAGCCGCGCACGGAAAGTGTGATTTCATTGACACCCTGGCAGGAAAAATATTTGAAGCCCGCCGTCGCGGAGTCTGTGATATTGGCGATGTAGCCAGCCTTTTTATCGCCATCGCGCCCGTCCTGCATAATTTTAGGGAAGCGGTCGCCGCCGACATAGACGGAAGGTTCTCTTGTAAAAAGGTTGCAGGCAAGATATGCCGGATATTCACCGACCCCCGGCAGTGGTTCGCCGTTCAATCCGCAGGAAGTCATTTCCACCTGTTTGATGGAACCGTCCGTTTCAAAATGGATCTCCTCCGCGCAGCCCTGACGGCTGTACCAGGTGCCGTTGGTGTGGCGATGGTAGAAGATATACCATTTTCCATTTATTTCCACCATGCTGCCGTGGTTGTTTGCGCCGTAGGCAGCAGGAAGGTCAGCGGGCTTGTAGCTGTCAATATGTAAATCGCAGTTGCTCACGATCACGCCGCCATAGGAAAACTTTCCTGTCGGGCTGTTTGAGGTTGCGTAGCAGAGTTCATGCATCACCTCTGAGGAGTAGATAAAATAATAGGTGTTCCCGCGCTTTCTGATGGACGGGGCTTCGAAGAATGCGTGACCGTAAAATTCTGTTCCTGCGCTGTGCTCGCAGCCAGGGACAATAAAAGAAGGAGCTTCCTCGATGGTAAGCATATCGGCACCGAGCACTGTGACCATTGCGCCCGTCCGGGAAGTATCCCCGCGGCCGCAAAAGCCGGTATACAGATAGGTGCGCCCGTTTTCGGTAAGCACCCCGGGATCAAATTGTGGTTCGTCCCCCTCCTTTTCCCCGAGCCTTGTGCCATCCGGGTAATGCACATATCCCAGGAACTGGTATTTACCGGCGGGAGTGTCACACACGGCCACGGATACGATGGAAACATGGTCAAGAACATAATATAGATAAAATCTGCCGTCCGGTCCCACTGTAACGTCCGGCGCATACAGGCACATTTTCCCGTCGCGGTTCAGCGGGTCCTGTGTTTTCTGGTAGATAACTCCTTCATAGCGCCAGTTCCCGCGCGCGCCGGTGGGCGCGGACCAGCATACGTAATCGCCAAGGCAGAAAACATGGCCGTTGTAGTAATCGTGGGAGCCATATACATAGACTCTGTCACCAAATACATAAGGTTCCGCATCCGGGATGTATTCCCAGGAAGGAAGATAGGGATTTAATGCTTTTTTTTTCATGAATAGCCTCCATGCTGCGGCTTAATTTTGGCATTTTGTGGTTCGGGTTTTGGCGCAGCGCAAAACAGATCGTTGAAGTTCAAAATAATTCAACCTTAACTCTCCTAATTATAGCATGTTTTGGCGTATTGTCAAACTATTGCTTTGTTTTTTGTTTTATTAACTGTTACTTGATGGATATGTAAAAATTTTACAATAAATAAGAAAATGTTAGATAACAAAACTTGTTTGCAATTAATTTCTGGAAAATTCAGTATAAACTCAATTATTTTCAAGAATTTTCTTGAATATTTTATGAAAATATGGTAAATTGTTATTGTTAATATATATGAAAAGGCCAAGAAAACAGGGAGATCGGATGCACTTTTCTGTGTGACTTTTCAGAACGGAGGGTTATATGAACACAAAGTCAATAGGGTTTAAGATTAATCTGATGGTAAATATTCTCGCAATCATCTGTATTTTTACAATTGTTGTGAATTATTTAGAAATCGGAAAGATCAGCGAGCTGAATGAAGAGGTTTCTTCCATCTGTATCGAGCTGGAAAAGGTGCAGGGCGATATCCGCGATGAGTTTCAGCAAGTGCGCCTCTATGCTAATTTTACATACTATAAGATGGACGTTCAGGGGCAGGGGTATGAGGAAATTATGTCACGTCTTTCGACCCGGATGGATTCGATGGAGCAAAGCTTCCAGCTGGCGATGCAGCTTTGTGAGGAATCGGGGGAGGAAGAACTGCTTGCCCTTACGGATTCTCTAAACAGCGTGATTGTCGATTTTGAGGATTATGTTAAGACGATATATGACACGGCAGGCGCAAGAGATTTTGTTAAACTTCCGGCATTGATTGACGGTCTGTCCAACCATACATCAAAGGTTGAGGCGGTCATGTTGCGGTTTAGTATGGCGATTGACAGTGTTATGGATAATATTACGGGCCAGAACCAGGAAAGTATTAAGGAAACGCATTTTTTTAACGGGATTGCGCTTGCAGTCTGCGTTATAGTCTGGGTTGTTTTATTTATTCTGGTTAACTGGACGATCTGCAAGCCGGCCAGGGAGTCCGGCAGGCGGCTTGAGGGTATTGTGCAGAAGATTGAGAGCGGCAACGGCGATTTGACTGAGCGCATTCCGGAGAAAACGCAGGACGAAGTCGGTCAGATGGTCAGGGGTATCAATAAGTTTATTATACAGTTGCAGACAATTATGCGAAAGTTAAAGGACGAGGCGGACACGCTGATGGATTCCGCCAGGAAGGTGGGGACACAGCTTGCTGATTCAAACCAGGATGCCAACAATCTTTCTGCTGTGATGGAGCAGCTTTCCGCGAGTATGGAGGAGATCTCCGCTACCTTAGGACAGCTTGTGACGGGGAGTGATAATGTACTGAACGAGGTTCAGGGGATGGATCAGAGGGTGCAGGACGGCGTTGATATGGTGTCCCAGTCCAAGATACATGCAAGTAATATGTACCAGAATACGATCACAAGCAAGGAAAAGACCGGGAAGATGATCGAGGAGATCCGCCGGACACTGGCTGCGGCGCTTGCGGAGAGCCGCAGTGTGGAGCGCATCAATGAGCTGACGCAGGAGATTCTTAATATTTCGAGCCAGACAAACCTGCTTTCCCTGAACGCGTCGATTGAGGCGGCAAGAGCCGGGGATGCCGGGCGCGGCTTTGCGGTGGTGGCGGAAGAAATCCGTGTGCTTGCGGACGGCAGTGCAAAAACGGCGGGCAATATCCAGAATATCAGCAATCTTGTTACCGGTGCGGTAAACAAACTTGCGAAGAATGCGGAGGATATACTTCACTTTATAGATGAGAAGATTTTGAAGGATTATGATGATTTTGTGGACATTGCAAAACAGTATGAGCGCGATACGGATGATATCAATGAGCTTTTGCAGGAATTTGCTGCCAACACCGGGGAGATCAATAATACGGTGCGCACGATGAACCAGGGCATCAGTGATATTTCCTGCGCTGCGGATGAGAGTGCGCGCGGTGTGGCAACGGCGGCGGAGAATGTGGTAAACCTTGTGGAGGCAATCACTCTGGTTCAGCAGCAGACGGATAATAATATGGCGATTTCCGAGAAGCTTGAGAGCGAAGTAAACCGTTTTAAGAATGTCTAACCTGTCAATTGTGCCAGGTGGGGGATAAGCCTCAGCGGTTTGGTCTTAGATCATATTTGTGAAAATCAATGGGCAGTTCCGCTCCGGATAAGCCCCATCGGTTTGGTCTTAGAATTTTTGGGGGATGAAGAGAGGTTGGCGTAAAATGGTGATATGCTCCCTTCTAGGTAGACAAGTGAAATAAAAAAACTTGTTACTTAGGAGGGAGCATGTTTTATGTATGAAAAAACACAAAAATATCGCAGGAAGAAAAACTTCAGGCGGTAAAAGATTCCAGTCCCTTTTTATATTGTCTTTTTGCCACCGGGTTTAGTGTGCCTGCCCTGGGATTATGGATTTGTACCCCGCCGACGTGAAGATCGCAAGCGCCGCCGCGTGCCGCCCGGGGATTACGAATTTGTAAAATATTAGAAAAAAGCAATTTTTCCTTGCATTCCTCGTAGGTTTCCTGTATAATAATGTGCAAATAAAAGAAAGCGGAGGATTTTATGACAAGCATTGTAGGGAGCGAAGTTTCGGCGAAGTAAATAGTTGAAAGGGGAGATTTATCCGAAGAGGGGGTAAGTCTGCCCGATGGTTGGTATAATATATACTGACCTCAATTGCCTTACAAGTGCTTGCAGATAGGATGGATACGGAAACGGGATGGCAAATTTGTGTGCCCGGTGAAATCTTAGGGCGGGAAATCGGATCGGGAAACAGGAAAGTTGCCCGGCAGATTTTTCGTTAAACAGTGAAGCATGGCGTTATGGCCGTGTTTTTTTTGTGCGCAAATTTCAGTTTGTATGCGGGAATCAGGGGCGGCAAATCGAAAGTCTGCTGTGTCATAAGGAAATGATATCCCTATGCTGATTTCTTTGACAGGTTAAATTCTATCCATGGTTGTTGTAAGGTACGGATAATTTCAGGTGTCGGATGGAAGCTGCCGGCACAGAAAAAGGGCTGCTGGGAAAAGCCCGGCAGTCAGATTGAAAAGGAGATAATCATGGATCATTACGAACATATTTTGGAATTTGATAAAATCAGGGAAGATTGGGCAGCTTTTGCGCTTACGGGGGCGGCGAAAGAAAAGATTATGGAAGTTAAGCCGTTTTTGTCCGAAAGTGAATTGAGGAAGGAACTAGCCGAAACTACACAAGCGCGGACGATGCTTGATAAATATGGGAACCCGCCGCTTGTTTCCTTAGAGGGCGTGGGAAAGCTTACGGGTGCTGCCCTGCGGGGAGAATGCCTGGGGGCTGCTGAGCTCGAAAGTTTTGCGCAGGTATTGGTTGCCGTGCGGCGTTTTAAAGGATATCTCTCGCGCTGCAAGGCGCTTGATTTGTCACTGGCATATTATGAGGAGAATCTGGATGCGCAGGAGGAACTGGCGGAGGAGATAACCATGCAGGTGCGCGGCGGGACGGTCTGTGATAATGCCTCAAAGCTTCTTCGAGGTCTTCGCGGCGATATTATGCGGGCGGAACAGGCTATGAGGGAGAAGGCGGAAGCGGTGATCCGCTCGAATAAGGATTCGATGTCGGATAGTTTTGCAACGCAGCGGAACGGGCATATCTGCGTGCCAGTTAAAAAAGAGTATAAGTTCCGGATATCGGGGAGTGTGATCGACAAATCTGCGACGGGGAACACTATTTTTATCGAGCCTGCCGCGGTTGCAAAATATTATGAGGAGCTGGTGATGCTGCGCCTCTCGGAAGAGGATGAGGTGAGGAGGATTCTGTACGCACTCACATCGAAAGTGGCGGAAATTTCGGATATTATGGCGGAGAATGTCAGGGTGATGGAAAAACTGGACTATATTTTTTCAAAGGGGAAGCTCAGCCAGGAATATAACGGTGTGGAGCCGGAAGTGAATCTTTCGGGGCGCATTGTTATTGAGGACGGCAGGCATCCTCTGATGGATAAAAAAATATGTGTGCCGCTGCAATTTCGGATAGGATATCCCGCGGAGGAATATCACGGGCAGAAGGGCGCGGAGGAAAATATTCGGGGGATTGTGATTACAGGCCCGAATACGGGCGGGAAAACAGTTGCCATCAAGACGGTGGCACTTGCCTGCCTGATGGCGCAGTGCGGGCTGCATGTAACCTGTAGGAAGGCAAGTCTGTGTATGCGCAGCAACTATCTTTGTGATATTGGTGACGGGCAGAGTCTTTCAGAAAATCTTTCAACTTTTTCGGCCCATATTGTAAATGTGCTTGATATCCTGAAAAACATATCGCCCGACAGCCTGGTAATATTAGATGAGCTTGGCTCCGGGACTGATCCAGCGGAGGGGATGGGACTGGCGGTTGCGATATTGGAGGAACTTAAAAAAAGCGGGGCGCTCTTTGTTGTCACAACGCATTACCCGGAAGTAAAGCAGTATGCAAAGAGGGAGTCAGGGATTTTAAATGCGCGGATGACATTTGACCGGGAATCATTAAAGCCAACTTACCGGCTGGTAATCGGTGAGGCGGGGGAGAGTTGTGCGTTTTATATTGCCGCGAGATACGGTATGCCAAAAAGGATGTTAGAGAGGGCAGCCCGTGCGGCATATGGGGAGTGTGGGCAGAAAGGGGGATATGGAAAGGAAGATCAATTAGCCGGTATCCCGAAGGAATGGGGGAATAGTGCAGCGCCAAAGCTAAAGAAACAGAGGCAGCCCGCCGCTAAGGGATTGCTTGCGGAGAAATTTCATCGCGGCGACAGTGTGATGATCTACCCGGACAAAAAACTTGCGATTGTGTGCGAGCCTGTTAATGACAGGGGGGTGCTGCGCGTGCAGCTTACGGACAAAAAAATCTGGATTAATCATAAGCGTGTGAAGCTTATAGTATCCGCGCAGGAATTGTATCCGGCGGACTATGACTTTTCGATTATTTTCGACACACCGGAAAACAGGAAATTGCGGCATGAAATGGAGAGAAAATATGTCGAGGGGGCGGTCTTGCACTGTGAGGAGGGTTTGCCGGGGTGAGGATATTATGCCCGGAATTTCATCCTCCCCCCTTTAGCAGGGAGAGGGTAATTCGAATGAAAGTAATTACAAGAATTGACAATATTTTGTAAATCAGTTATTTTGCTTGACAACAGCCTCCTACAAGTGTAGTATATTAATTAGAAAAACTACAGTTGTAGGAGGTGTATCATGGCAAAATTATCGGAGAGGGAATGGATGGTGCTTGACCTGTTGTGGGAGAGTGGCGGGGCGACGCTCGGGGAGCTCTTTAAGGCGCTGTACCCGGAAACCGGCTGGAGCAGGAACACAGTGCTGACATACCTGACACGCATGGAGGCAAAGGGCATGGTTTCCTACATAGAACAGGGCTACCCAAGGCACTATCAGGCTGTTTTAAGCCGCGAGGAATGCCGTTCGCAGGCTAGGAACAGCTTTTTGAAGCAGGTATACAAAGGTTCTACAAAAGACCTTGTGGCAGCATTTTTAAAGGAGGAACCGATAACGGAGCAGGAGAGGGATGAACTGCGCCACCTGCTAGATGAAATGGAGGTGTAGCCCATGAAAGATTTCTGGTCGTTTTTACTGCAAACACTTACTGTTTCCGGGGTTGCGGTCTTGGTGCTATGTGTGAAGGCGATGTTTCGGGATAAGTTCTCACCCCGCTGGCAGTTTTGGATTTGGGGGCTTGTTGCCCTGACCATGGTTGTACCGGCGGGATTTTCGGGCAGATATACTTTGATTAACTGGCCTCTTTTGGTAGAAACGATGAAATCGTATTTTACGGGGGAATATGGGACAATTACGAAAGTTGCCGCGCCCATCCCGCTCCCGGTTTTTGGGGAACTAGAGAATATATTTGACTGGATATATGGTATTTATGTGGTAGGTGTGATATTTTTTCTGGTTCGGTATTTTTCTTTGTATTTTATGCTGCGCCTTGCGCTTGCAAGGATTTTTAAGAAGGCGGATTTTAGGGCGGGAAAGCGCTATTTACCTGAGGATGTGGGGCAGGAAGATTATAGGGTGCAAAAATTTGTTGATTTTGTGGCGGATAAATATCATCTTTCCTCATGCAGGGTTGTTCAGGAGGAGGGACTTGAATCGGCGTTTATCTGCGGCTTGTTCCGCCCCGTTCTTGTGCTGCCGGCAGGGCTTAAAACGGACGAAAAAGTGATCCTGCATGAGCTGCTGCACTTAAAATACCATGATGTTTTATGGGGGCTTGCGATCTGCCTGTTCCGCAGTCTTCACTGGTGCAACCCTCTTATATGGGCATGTGCAAATCTGGCTGGAAATAATCTGGAATCCCTCTGTGACCAGCGTGTATTGGAGAGGCTTTCCGGCGAAGAACGGCGGGATTACGGGCGTATCCTGCTTGAGATGACGGGCGTGAAATATGCCAGGATGCCCGGTACCTCCTCGGTGGCAAACGGCGGGAAAAATATCAGACGGCGCATTGTGGCAATCACCCGGTTTAAAAGATATCCGGCGGGGATGGGTTTTGTTTCCGGATGTATTCTCCTTGTACTTTCAGTGCCGTTGATTGTCGGGACAAAACCGGAAGAAGCGCTTGGGAAGAGCCACCCGCTGTTTGGCGGCGATGTGGCGGAGATGGCGCAGGCCAGGATAATAGGCTGTACAACTATCGCAGGTGCATTTGATACTTATGCCAAGGCGGTGCTTAACAGAAATATTCCCTATCTGGCTATTTGCGCGCCCCTTGATAGGCAGGAGTTTCTTGCTAAAACCTTTCTTTCGAAGGGGGAATTTGACAGTCTTAAAAACATGGCTCTGCCCGTCCCGCCCGATCCTTCAGCAGGCTATAAGATTTATAATTTAAACGAGAAGGAGGAAGATGTCTTTGAAGGGATTCTGGTTTTGAAACTATCGGATTCTCTGTGTACGGAGGAGATGGGGGAACGGGGAGATGTGTGGTTCGGGGCTCAAAGTGTCCTCGCAAAAAAACAGGGCGACCGCTTTGTAGTTATCCCGCAGGAGGAGTTTATAATATTTGAGGGGGATGCGTGGCTTCTTAGGATTCCGCTCGGAGGGAATGAACTTCCAGCCTGGAATTATAAGGCGGTGACAAAGGACTTTTCATTCACCATGCGCTGGCAGACGGCGGCCTGTGTGGAAAATCAGGGAATAAGCGATGATGGATATGACCTGATACCGCAGCCGGACGGGGAATTTACGGTATATTCCGGCTATAAGGTTATGGCACACTATATTGGGAAACCGGAAGATAAATGCCGTTATGAACAGTTTGGTCATGTTGGGCGTGTGGTATGGGACAGGACGAAAGAAACTAAGGATAGTATGAAGAATATCGTTCCGGAAGGGATTTTCGGACTCGGGAAATATGAGATAGATCGCTCGGGCAGGGAACCGGGACATGGGACTTTTTCTGGCAGCAGCTCGGACGGAAGTTCCTATGGTACCTTACCTTATGGGGAAGGCTTTTCGGATGAATTTGTGATTGGTGGGCAAGGTGGGAACGGAAAGCTTGAAATTCCGGACTGCTATATGATGGAAATATATATTAACAATAAATTATATGCAGATCCCATTCTCGAACTTCTGGAAGGGAGCGGGGGTTATGGGCGATAAAATGCTACAGTACCGTGGTCTTACTTTTGCAGCCTGGGGATATTTCTTTTTGAATTTTGGCTTTAGCATTGATGGAATTCAGCTTCTGCCGGAGTTTGTCGGCTATTTGCTTTTGCTTTTTGCAATCGGTGCCCTTTTTAAAGAATGCAGGAATCTTCTTTTGCTGCGCCCGCTTTGTATTGTACTTGCAGTGGTCAGTACCTTAAACTGGGTTTTGGCGTTAGCTTCGCGGGAACTTGGCGGGCATATTATGATTCTGGATATTCTGGTAGCTGTGGCAAGACTATATTTTCATTTCCAGTTTTTGACAGATATTGCCGCCCTGGCAAAAACCTCTCCAAAGCGGGGAGAAGTACTCTCCATCCGCCTTAGGCGGTGCCGCACGATCTGTACCATGTTAAATACAGCAGTTCTGGCAGCGGCCTTAGCAGCGGGGAAACAGGGGAAGATATATTACGGGGCTGGGGGATATACTTTAATTTTAATATCGTTTGTGAAATTCGTGACAACATGCATTATTATACTGACACTATTTGAATTAAGAGGGCACTTTAAAAGAGCTTCCGGGGAAGAAGGTAATAGAAATAATACCTGACAAAGCTTTGTATTTTTCTTGTCAGGGAGTAAAAAATATGGTAAAATGTACGTGTAAGCAAGGCAAATCCGCATAGTCCGCCATCAAATGCCTAGATTCCCAATATTTACAAGGCACCAGTATATTCTGTGTAAAGCCTTTATCAAACTTCCAGAAATCTAAAGGTTTACGCAGGTTACCATACCCCGGACAGTTCCCACATCAAACTATCATCAAGATACTGAAAATAGCAGAATGGGAATAAAATTCTGGTCAGGAGGTCGGGTACATACCAGAAATAAGTACATAAAGAATGGAGGGTGTAACAGGAAAATGGAAGAACGGATAAAGATATCGGAGCGCGTTGAACAATTAATAGAAGGGTATGAGGGAGAGGGGAACTTTGTACAGCAGACACTTTCTTTTGTGCGCTCGGTATTGCAGCCTGAATCCGTGGGGGAAACGCGGGTGAGGGCTAAGGAAACCAAACGCTATGATATGCAGTACCGCTACGACCACACGCTGCGCGTGGCGGATATAGGAGGGGAGATTGCCCGCTCGGAAGGGCTTTCTGAGGAGGCACTTGTAATGGCTTGCCTTCTGCATGATGTAGGCTATCCGGAATGCAGAAATTTCGAGGAATTGGGGAAACATCCGGCTTATGGGGCGGAAATTGCAAGAAGATTTTTGGAAAAAATTGGATATGACAGGGCAGTGTCCGAAAGTATCTGCAAAGCCATCCGCATCCACGACTGTTTTCCATATGAGGGGGAGGACGCGACCGTCTTCGAGAAGAGTGTGCGGGATGCGGACGATATTGACCGCGCGGATGCTATGCGCATCTGTGTGCGCGCATATCATGATGCCGGGGAATGCCCGGCGTGGGAAAGCATAGAGCCGTGCAGGAAGAGGATTGAGGAAATGGAAAATCAAAAGGCGCGCATTTGCGGTACGGAAACTGCGAAGCGTCTCTGGCTCGAAAACATCCTGCTTTGCGAGAACTTTTACCGGAAGCTACTTTTGCAGATGGAGAGGACAAAGGAATTGTAAAAGCGGTGGAAAATTGCTGCGGATAATGGGGAGGTATTATTATGCCGGGTTTTGATGGGGAATTAAGCGAGCTTACGCCACAGAAGAGGGAAGAGAGGGAAAGACAGGAGCAAAAGAAGAGGGAGCAGGATATTTTGCTGCCGAAAAAGAAAACAGGGTGGGAAATTATATTTTTCAGTGTTTGATACGGGTGGCAATGGTTGTTGTGCTGGTGCTTTCAATGCTTTATGGGGGAAAGCAGATTATAAAGACAGCATTTGTCAGATATTCATCTTTTACCCCTGAGGTGTATGCGGTGTACGAAGGTGATCCATGGCTCGATTTGGGTGAATCCATTTTTGATTATATGGAAAAAGCGGCACCGAAGAACCAGAACCAGGAACGGGAAAAGGCGCGCGCTTTATACCGCAGGCTTATCATAGCAGCTTATTTTGTTGAAATCATAATAAATGCGGTGTTTCTTTATATCTTGTATGGTTATCCTCCTGCGAAGATATTTTTTGAAGGGCGGGAAGATAAAATGGGATTGGAAGGGGGCATTCATGAAAAATTGGGAAGATGATAGACCTGTCAATGAGGAGGAACTCACGCCACAGCAGAGGGAAGTGGCGGTTGCGGCAGCAAAGGAGCGCCTTAGAAAGCAATATGAGCGCGGCAGGAAAACAATTAAAGGAATGATGGGCTTTTACATTGGCATAGAGGTTATTGCAGTGTTTCTTAGTATGTTTGTGAACATGGGAGGATTGGCGGGGAATTTGCTGATTAGGCTTGTGGATATCGGGCTTGCAATTGTGATCGCTTACAATCTTTATAATGGGAAGGTGTGGGCAAGGACGGTATTCGGCATTTTGCTTGTGATGTCCGTAATGAACCTGTGTGGCAGCATGATGACTCTTGATATTGGGCGGACTGATTATAGCAGGGCACCAGGCAATACGACATTGGTTTCTACATATGGAAAGATTGTGGAAGTCCGGGAACTTCCAAAAGCGGAAATCCTTGAAATGCAAAAGCAGGAGGATGCGCGCGCAGCGGTGGACAGAACCGTAATGGTGGTGAATCTTATTTTTCTGGCAGTTTATGGGGGAAGTTTGTATCTGCTGTTTGCTTACCATCCGGTGAAAGAATTTTTGTATGGGCAGGAAACAAGTTTTTGACCTGCCGACCTATAAAAGATATTAAAAAGGGAGAGTAGGATGGGTCAAGGACACAGGAATACCCGGAGTATGGCAGTTGTAATCTGCCTCGCTGTTTTACTTTTGGTGGATATTGTCTTGGCGGCAGTACTTGCTGTGCAGGATGGCACGAAAAAGAATCCATCGGGGAAAGAAGAGGATATCGTGGAGGAAACTGGAGGGGACAACAGAGATTTTGGGAACACTTGGGACATATCGGGGGAAGGGGCAGGGGAGAATACATCCGCCGAGGAACCCCCGGATAGTTCTGCGGATGACCGTGTGGAGAAGCTTCTTGCGGGCATGGATCTTAAACAGAAGGTTGCCCAGATGTTTATGGTTACCCCGGAGGCATTGACGGGCTATTCGAAGGTGACTGCGGCAGGCGAAGTTACGAAACAGTGCTTTATAAGGTATCCGGTCGGCGGCGTGATCTATATGGCAGGGAATCTGATAGACACGGAGCAGACGCGCATAATGCTTTCAAATATGCAGGATTATAGTGTGGAATATCTGGGCTTTCCGGTTTTTCTCGGTGTGGACGAGGAGGGCGGCACTGTGGCGCGCATTGCAGGAAACCGGGCGTTTGGTGTGGAGGATGTCGGAAATATAAGCGAAATAGGCGCGTCCGGCAACTGTGATTTAGCGTATCAGGCTGGCAGCACCATCGGTGCTTATCTATCTGCTCTTGGATTCAACCTTGATTTTGCACCGGTTGCGGATGTGTGGTCAAACAAAAAGAATACCGTGGTAAAATACCGTTCCCCGGGTTCGGATCCAGAGCTTGTGCGGGATATGGTGATAGCCCAGATTGAGGGATTTAAGGAGCAGGGGATTTTGTGCGCGGTCAAGCATTTTCCGGGTCATGGCAGCACATCTGAGGATTCGCACAATGGAGCCGCGGTGGTGGAAAGAACGCTGCAGGAACTCTTTGAATGTGACCTGATTCCTTTTAAGGGGGCTGTGCAGGCAGGGGTGCCGTTTGTGATGGTGGGACATTTATCCCTGCCAAAGGTTGTGGAGGATGATGTGCCAGCCGTTTTTTCAAAGGAGATTATCACTGATATTTTGCGCGGGGAACTGGGATTTGACGGCATTGTGATAACGGATGCGCTCGATATGGGTGCGGTTACGGATTATTACAGCAGTGCGCAGGCGGCAGTGATGGCGGTTGCGGCCGGAGCCGATATGCTTTTGATGCCGGAGGATTTTGTGGCGGCATATGAGGGGGTGCTTAACGCGGTGCAGCGCGGTGAATTGACACAGGAAAGGATTGATGAGTCGGTTCGCAGGATTCTAAAAGTAAAATTGGAAATGGCTGATATGCCGTAAAAGCAGTGTTTTGCCGGGCGAGAAGGCGGGGCGGGATTTTCACCTCCCCGCTTGTTTATATGCTTTTTTGTTGCTTTAAAACCAACCGGAGAAGTTTTTCTGGGTGTTTTAGATTCATAGCTTTTATGGGAATGTTTTGGGTGACGGGAGCGCTTAGAATTTAATTATTTTAGCGGAGAATGCAAAAAAAAAATAGCATCTAAAGACTGAATTATCAAGTGGCAGGGTGGAAATTCTAAAAATCTGTGAGATGGTACTGTACTATTGGAAAAAATTATGGTATAGTTAGAGGGTGGAATAAAGGAAGGGTGTGGGGAACACAATTCGCTGCGGAAATTTTTCTGCCGCAGGTCGAAAATGAATTGGAAATAATTGTAAGTGAGGCGGAAATGGAATATCAAATTATCGATCTTCCAAGGGAAGAATGGGAAAATACTATTGTCCCGATTGGTTATACGACAGGGGAATATTATGATATTACGGTGGAGCAAAAGGCGGACGGTTTTGTGATGGGGATGAAAAAACAGAATTTCCCGCAGCCGGTTACACATACGCCGCAGGAATATGATTTTCCGGACAGGCTTTATGAGCCGCACTGGGAAAAAGTCCGCGCGTGTGGGATTGTGCAGGATGGGAAATTGATGGCGGCGGTGGAAACATCCCTTGAAGGGTGGTCAAACCGTCTGCGTGTAACAGAACTTTGGGTGGACGAAAGCCTTAGGGGAAAAGGGATCGGCAGTGCGCTAATCAAAACGGCGAAGGAGCGGGCGCGCCGGGAAGGGTGCAGGGCTCTGATACTTGAAACACAATCCTGCAATACCAATGCCATTGGGTTTTACTTGCACGAGGGCTTTACGCTGATCGGTTTTGATGCCTGCGCTTACAGTAACAATGATTTAACCCGCAAGGAAGTGCGCGTGGAACTTGGATGGTTTTTGTAGGATATATGAAAGGCAGTTGTTTTTTGTGAAAAGTGGACATTGCAGGTTTTACTGTATTCTTTTGACAATTATAATGCTTTTTGCGGGGATGTGCCCGGATTCGTTTCGGGCAGATTCCTTTTTGGGGTGCGCCGTAAAGGCGGCGGATCTGATGCAGGCTGACTGGCAGGGTGGCACGATTGATTCCGCTTTTGACAGGGCTTTTGAAAATCCGGTCTGCACTGCGCAGATGCTTGGAGTGCAGAGGCTGCGTGCGCCGCAGGTTTTTTTGGAAGCGCGAAATCCCGCGGGGAGAAAGACTGTGGGATTCTTCTTGTGCCTGTTTTTTGCGGGGGCAGCACTTTTTCTCTTTTATCTTTATACAGTGGCTTTATGGGGGCGGTTTATGCAACGGAGACCGGCTGCTGTAATTCTTGCATATATCCATAAAAAGGACGGAAAAAAATAATTATCACCCATATAATGGAAAAATTTACATATAATTAAACATCTGGCGTGGTCAGGTGTATTTGTGTTACTTTTCTTTAGGGGATGATTTATGTAGTGTCTGGCTTCCTGTGCTATTGCTATGCGTTGGAAGCAGAAATGAGGTGAATTAATGATATTTTTACATATATTATTGCTGGCGGTGGGCTTTACCCTGCTGGTAAAAGGTGCGGACTGGTTTGTCGATGGTGCTTCGGGACTTGCAAGGAAATTTGGGATTCCGCAGCTTGTGATCGGACTTACAATTGTGGCGATGGGGACGAGTATTCCGGAAGCGGCGGTCAGTATTACAGCAGCGCTGAAAGAGAATGCAGATATTGCAGTTGGAAATGTGGTTGGCAGCAATATTCTAAACATTCTGATTATTCTGGGTCTTGCATCAGTAATTGCGCCACTTACGGTCAGAAAATCAACATTTAAGGTTGAGATTCCTTTTATGGTTATGATTACAGTTGTATTTGTTCTTCTCGGCAGGTCGGGCAAGGGTATTTCAAAGTCTGAGGGAATTGTGTTATGGGTTCTTTTCCTGATATATTTAGCCTATCTTTTTGTTTTGGCAAAAAACAGCAAGGAGGAGAAACAGGAGGTTGAAAAACGCACCTTTAAGCTTTTGTTTTATATATTTGCTGGGGCTGTAGTTGTTGTGGCAGGCAGTGATATCACGGTTGATAGTGCAACGGAGATTGCAAAGATTCTTGGCGTGGGTGAGAGGTTTATCGGTCTTACCATTGTGGCGCTTGGCACATCTTTGCCGGAGCTTGTGACTTCGGTGGTTGCAGCGAGGAAGGGGAACGCGGATATTGCGGTTGGAAATATTGTCGGCAGCAATATTTTTAATATCCTCTTTGTACTTGGGACTTCCGCGCTGATAACACCGGTTCCCTACCAGACAGAATTCTTTGCGGACGGTATTTTTGCGGTTGCGGCAGGTGTACTGCTATGGGTTTTTTGTCTGAAAAATAAAAAATTAACGCGCCCCGGCGGGATTGTGATGCTTTTGTGCTATGCGGCGTATTTTCTGTATCTTTTATAGTTTCTTGAGGGAAATCTTTTGCACAGGAAATTATATCCGGATTATTTTCCTTGGAAATTATGTCTGGCAGAATTTTAACCTATCAAAGGAGCCCCACGCTTATATTTAAGTCGTGAAGATGAAGCTGGTGGGGAAGGGGGATTTCTTGCGATAGCAGCGTAGGGATATAATTCTTATGACGATTTTGCGTTCTGTGCAAGTATATTTGTGTAAATGGAGGATTATTATGGTTGAAAATATTTTGATTGTGATTTTTACTGTGTTGATGCTTGGTGGTTCCATTCTTGGCTTTCGGCTTGAGAGGGGAGGGGAGGACGAAAAGGAAGGAAAGGAAAAATAACGGTATTGCCAGATGCCCTTTGAAATGTTAAAATAGCGGTGAGGACAGTTATTTTAGGAAAAACGAAGGGAGAAAAAAATGAAGAGATTTGTATGTTCGGTTTGCGGTTATGTCTGCGAGGGGGAGCGGGCTCCAGAGGAATGCCCGGTCTGCCACCAGCCGGGGGAGAGGTTTCGTGAGGTACCTTTAAAGGATGCGGATACGAAAATTTCCGAAAATGCAGTAAAGGGAGAGGAAGCTTCTCAGGCAGAAAAAGGGGCGGATGTAACAGGGCAGGCTTATGATTTAAACTATGACAAAAGTTTTTACCGTAACGATGTGTCATGCCGCTATATGGAAGAAATCCATCAGATGGCTGTGACCGGAAAGACGGTGAGCGGTGCCATGGGAACTAAAATGCCGATGCCGAATTGGGACGACATACTGATTCTCGGGGCGCAGTTAAATCCGCCTCCGCTTGATGAGGATGAGCCGGTATCAACCATGACTGTTATCGGAAAACATGCAAAAAAACCGATGATTATAGATAGTCCGGTGTACATTTCCCATATGTCATTTGGCGCGCTATCAAAGGAAGTCAAGGTGGCGCTTGCAAAGGGCTCAGCGCTTGCAAAAACAGCGATGTGTAGCGGGGAGGGAGGCATACTGCCGCAGGAGCGGGCAGCTTCTTATAAGTATATATTTGAGTACATTCCCAATAAATACAGTGTGACGGACGAGAACCTGCGCGCGGCGGATGCTGTGGAGATTAAGATTGGGCAGGGGACGAAGCCCGGCATGGGCGGGCATCTGCCTGGTGAGAAGGTGACCGCGGAGATTGCAGAGCTTAGGGGAAAGAAGCAGGGCGAGGATGTGCAGAGCCCAAGCAAGTTCCCTGAACTTAATTCACGCGAGGACTTAAAGGCGATGGTGGATATGTTAAGGGAGCGCTCCGACGGCAGACCGATCGGTATCAAGATTGCTGCGGGGCGGATTGAGCGGGATCTGGAGTTCTGTGTTTTTGCACAGCCGGATTTTATTACCATTGACGGCAGGGGAGGTGCGACGGGTTCGAGTCCGTTCCTGCTGCGCGAGGCGACGACGGTGCCGACGGTCTATGCACTTTACCGCGCAAGAAAATATCTGGATTCGGTACATTCGGATATTTCCCTGGTGATCACCGGCGGTTTGAGGGTGTCAGCCGATGTGGCGAAGGCGCTTGCAATGGGGGCGGATGCGGTTGCGGTAGCAAGCGCGGCACTGATTGCGGCGGCTTGCCAGCAATATCGGATCTGTGGTTCCGGTAAATGCCCGGTTGGGATTGCGACGCAGGACCCTAAACTGCGCGAAAGGCTTTCTGTGGAACCGGCGGCACAAAGGGTTGCGAACTATCTGAACGTGACTCTTGCGGAGTTAAAAACTTTTGCCAGGATTACGGGACATCATTCTGTACATGATTTAAGCGTGGATGACCTTGTGACGATAAACCGTGAGATTTCAGAGTACACGAATATCCGTCATGCGTGATTGGGAGGAAAGCAATGGAGGATAATCAGAAAAAGGGCGGTCAGCAAAAAACATCGGCAAAGCGGGGGAGGACACTTGCAGGAATTATTGTCCTTATTATCCTTGGGCTGGTGGGCAACCGCTTTATGGGGGATGAGGGGAAGGAAACTGGTCAGGATAATTATTTAGCCGATGTGACCATAACGGGGGCACCAACACAGGCACTGCTTCCGGAAGAGGACGGGGAACCATCCGGGAGTGGTGAGATGGATAAGCCGGATAAGGCACCGTCCGGGACGGAAGATAAGGATGAACCGGATAAAGCTCCATCCGGGGCAGAAGATACGGATGAGCCAGATAAGGCACCGTCCGGGACGGATGATAAGGATGAGCCAAATAAGGCTCCGTCTGGGGCAGATGATAAGGATGAACCGGATAGGGCATCGTCTGGGACAGATGATAAGGATGAACCGGATAGGGCACCGTCTGGGACAGATGATAAGGATGAATCTGATAGGGCACCGTCTGGAACGGATGATAAGAATGAGCCAAATAAGGCTCCGTCTGGCACGGATGATAAGGAGAAACCGGATAAAGTCCCATCCGGGACGGACAATAAAGGCGAGCCAGATAAGGCACCGTCTGGGACGGACGGGGAAGATGGCAAGGGAGAGCCGGAAGCGGATGATAAGGATGGTGGAGAAATAGAAATCCTCTATGAGTTTCGCCGGGAATCCTATCTGGAACAACATTTTGACAAACATGGGAATGAATTTGATTACGCGACAAAGGAGGAGTATCTTGAAGGTGCCAACCGGGTTATCCAGTCGCCGGATGCACTGCACAAGATTGAAGCGGAAGATGGGGATGATATTTATTATCTTGAGGAAACAAACGAATTTGTAGTTGTTTCAACAGATGGTTATATCCGCACATATTTCCGTCCGAGTGCAGGAATAAATTATTATAACAGGCAGTAGGAAGATCAAGCTATATCCTTAAACAAAAAGAGAAGCGGGGAGATGTGTTAAACTATCTCCCCGCTTCTTTTTAGTATCTTTTTAAATCTGTTTTGATTCCCATTTGGTTCGGGTTACAATGCTTCCTTAAATCTGGAACTGACCCATTGCGCGGGCTAATTTAGCAACATCTGCGGATAAATCTTCCACAATATTGGATGATACACTCACCGCATTTTCCAGTTCTGTTGCCATACTTGAAGTTTCCTCGGTCGAAGCGGCATTGGAAGTCGCCAGTTCGCTCAAGGTATTTACACTGCCCATAATCTTATCTTTCTGTTCGTTGACATGGGAGATATGCTGTGTAATAACATTTGTTGATTCAATACAGGATTCCAGTGACTTTTGCAGATTGGCGAACATATGTTCTGTATTGTCAAGTGCCTCAAGCTGCTGTTTGGAAATATCGTTGATGCGGTTCATAATCTCGACGGATTTGTTGGAGTTGTTCGTCAGTTCGTTGATAATCTTGTTGATTTCCTGCGCTGTCGCGTCGGACTGTGTGGCGAGGTTCCCGATTTCCCCTGCAACCACCGCAAAACCACGTCCGGAATCCCCAGCCCTGGCAGCTTCGATGGATGCGTTGAGAGAGAGGAGGTTGGTCTGGGAGGAAATCTGGGAGATCAGGTCCGCCGCCTGGCGGATTTTCTCAACGGAACTGTTTGTCGTTTCCGTCTGGGAATACATCTCACCGATATCCTGCTTTGTCTGTGTGCTGATATCCATCAGTTCCTCTAATGTCTGCATGGACTTGCTGGAATAATCCTGCATGGTCTTTGTGTTCATCTCCAGGGAACCTGCTTCCGCTGCGGTCTTGTCAATACTCTGGGAAATTACACCGATACCGGAGGAAGCTTCCGTGGTGGAACTTGCCTGGCCTGTGCTGTTTTGGGCAATCTCATTTACTGCGAGTGCAACATTCTGTATGGAACCGCCCATCATGGAGAAGTTCACCTTAAACTCGGCAACCGCTGCCGTGAGAAGATCGGAGGTTCCCTTGACATCGGCAAGCAGGGAAACCATATTGGTCTGCGCTTCATTCAGAGCCTTAGCGGTTTGCCCAAGTTCATTCTCACCGTAAACATCGACCGGTCTTGACAGATTTCCACCTGACAAACGCATTGCAAGCTGCTGGATTTTTTCAAGCGGTTTGCAGATTGCGGAGCCAAGCACCCTTGCAAGAATAAAGGAAAGTACAATCAAAATCACAGTCATACTGATAATTAAAGTTAAAAACTGGGTAAACTGACGGCTGATTGCATTTTGGCTGTCTGCCATTTCCGCCTGCATCTCGTCGATATAATTTCCCGTGGAAACAATCCAGTTCCAGGGCTCAAATAGCTGGGAATACGAGAGCTTCGGCGCTACTGTCACGCCGTCCGCCTTGGTAAAATAAAATTCATTGTACCCACATTTGGCGGCGCTGGTGCCTGTTTTGATAATGGCCTGTTCAAAGTAGACACCATTCTGGTCTTTGACATCATAACGGTTATTCCCCTCCTGATCTTGCAATACAGAATGCATAATCAGGATATAGTCCGTGTCATCAATCCAGAAATAACCGCTTTGGTCATCCCGGTAACGCATTTCACGGATAATCTCTTTTGCGTGATCTTTTGCCTCTTCCTCCGTGATGCCTTCCGTCTGGATTTTGTTATATTCCGCCTGCAATACATTGATTGCGCTCTGTACCTGGGATTTAAGCTCAAGCTGGTAACCGTTGTACATTGCATTTTCATATTCGGCGGAAGAACGGTTGGTCGCAGTCTTGATATTATAGATGGAAATACCCGCAAGGATAAATGCAACCAGGCAGACCAATGAAGCTGTGATTAGTGTTAATAAATTTCTAACTTTTAAATTATTCATAAAAAGCCCCCATTTTTTTCTCTTATAAATTTCGTTTTAGCAGGAACCCGTCCATATGTAAAGTGGTAGGTTTAGATATGTATGTCCGTATGGGAATTTTAAGGAAAAGGAGGCGGCTTATCATCATTATGTATATGCCGCATAATTTTTACCTCGATCTATCTTGGAACGTACCCAGCCGATGCTAGAATTCCAGAATTCTTTGCTATATATGATATCACACTTCCATAAAAATTTCAATAAATTATCCTGAAATTCTTACAATTTTCTTAACATTCTGAAAGATTACCTTATTATAGAAAAATTATTTGGGCAGCAGTATTGCAGCGCAACAATTTCTAAAAAATACAGTTTTTGTATTCCCAGAAATATGGAGAAATTTACAGAAAATATAAAAAGAATAGATAATATTGAAAAAAAACATTTAAAAAAACTTGCGGATGTGATATAGTATTATAAGATATTCTGCCCATCATGGTATGCCCTGCCAACCGCAGGGAGGGCATACCTGGCATGAGGAAGAAGCGTACAAAACAGTATACACCGGAACAGAGTCGGAAGAAGATGCCATGAGCAGCGTGGGTGGAAATTTATTCCAAGGGAATGGCAAAAGTAGGGTGTATACGGAACTAAAAATAGGAGGGTTTGTTATGGCAGCAGGAACTTTTCGCGGCGGAAGCCATCCGTTTGAGGGAAAAGAGCTATCGATGGATAAGCCGACCACGGTGCTGCTTCCGAAAGGGGAGATGGTTTACCCGGTATCGCAGCATATCGGTGCCCCGGCGAAAGTCATCGTAGAAAAAGGCGAGCATGTCCTCGTCGGTCAGAAACTCGCAGAAGCGGGCGGCTTTGTATCCGCATGTGTAATCAGTTCGGTTTCTGGCACGGTCAAATCCATAGAGCCGCGTCAGATGGTAAACGGTTCAATGGTGGAATCCGTAGTGGTAGAAAACGATGGAGCTTATGAGACGGTTCCGGATTTTGGGAAAACGAGGGATGTATCAAAACTTTCCAAGGAGGAAATCCGCAATTATGTAAGAGAAGCGGGGATTGTCGGTATGGGTGGGGCAGGTTTCCCGACCCATGTAAAGCTGACCCCGAAAAATGAAAATGAGATCGACTATGTAATCGTAAACGGTTCGGAATGTGAGCCATATCTGACTTCGGACTACAGGATGATGCTTGAGGAACCTGAGCGGCTGATCGGCGGACTGAATGTGATCCTAAGACTTTTTGACCACGCAAAAGGCGTGATTGCCGTGGAGGACAATAAGCCGGAGGCGGTCGCAAAACTCTCGGCGCTTGTGGAAAAAGAAGAGCGCATCACCGTAATGCCCCTTAAAACGAAGTATCCGCAGGGGGCGGAGCGCATGCTGATCTATGCGGTGACAGGCAGACAGATCAATTCCTCGATGTTACCTGCGGATGCGGGCTGCATCGTGAACAATGTGGACAGCGTGATCTCGGTGTATCTAGCAGTTGCACAGAGCACCCCTCTTATCCGCCGCATTGTCACAGTGACGGGGGATGCAGTGAAAGATCCGCGAAATTTTGTGGTGCGCACCGGAACATGTTACGCGGAACTTTTAGAAGCCGCGGGCGGGTTTACCGAGGAACCGCAGAAGATTATCTCGGGTGGACCAATGATGGGGCAGGCGCTCTTTTCGTTAAATATCCCGGTAACAAAAACTTCCTCGGCACTTTTGGCACTGAAAAAAGATGAGGTAGCTGCCTTTGAGCCGGGCGCATGCATCCACTGTGGGCGGTGTGTGAACGCCTGCCCGGAGGGAATCGTTCCACAAAAGCTCTATCCGGCAGCAATGCGCTCCGATTATGAGGCATTTGAAAAGCTGAACGGCATGGAGTGCTGTGAGTGCGGCTCCTGTACTTTTGTCTGCCCGGCGAAACTGCGTCTGACACAGGCGTTTAAGCAGGCGCGCAAGAGTGTACTCGATGCGAGAAGGAAGAAATAAGGGGGAAGGATGAAATGAAAAATTTGTATCATGTATCTGCTTCTCCTCATGTCAGAAGCAGTGTGACAACGGCTGGCATCATGCGGGACGTGGTGATCGCGCTCGCACCGGCATGTCTGTTTGGGATAGTACAGTTCGGGTTCCGGGCACTTTTGGTACTTTTGGTGAGCGTGACATCCTGCGTGATTTCGGAATATCTGTTTTATAAGTTTTCAAAGCGCAAAAAAGGTCCTTATGAATGCAGCGCGATTGTGACGGGGCTTTTGATCGGAATGAACCTGCCGGCGGGTATTCCTCTCTGGATGCCTGTGATTGGCAGTGCGTTTGCAATAATTGTGGTAAAAGAACTCTATGGTGGTCTTGGACAGAATTTTATGAACCCGGCACTTGCGGCGAGGTGTTTCCTTCTTATCTGTTTTGCCAGCCAGATGGCATCATTTGCAGTGGAAAAGGGCAGTGGCGTTTTTATGAACGGTATCGCTTCGGTGGACGGACTCTCATCCGCGACACCACTTGCAGTATTAAAAGAAGGAGTGGGGGAAACTTCGCTTTTTGATATGTTTTTTGGGTTTACGGGCGGCGTGATCGGAGAGACAAGCGCGCTGCTTCTTCTGCTTGGCGCGGCGTACCTGGTGGTGCGCGGTGTGATCTCACTGCGCATCCCGCTTGCCTACCTCGGCAGTTTTGCGGTATTTGTACTGTTATTTAGCGGACATGGGTTCGATCTTACATACCTTGCAAAGCAGCTTTGCGGCGGCGGTCTGATGCTCGGGGCATTTTTTATGGCAACTGACTATGTGACCAGTCCGGTTACACCGGTGGGGCGTATTGTATTCGGTATCTGCCTCGGAATTCTTACCGGAATATTCCGTATTTTTGGCGGCAGTGCAGAGGGAGTATCCTACGCGATTATTTTCTGTAATCTTCTGGTTCCGCTGATCGAAAAGTATACAATGCCGCGCGCATTTGGGAAGGGAGGGAAGCAGTATGTCAGAAAATAAGAAAAATAGTGCTTCCATCATAAAGGATGCCCTTGCGCTCTGTATTATCACCTTAGTGGCGGCAGTGTTGCTTGGCTTTGTCAACGAGATGACAAAGGATCGCATTGCAGAGCAGGAGGCAGCGGCAAAGGAAGCGGCGTACCGCGAGGTATATCCGGAAGCAGTTTCGATTGTAACGGACGATGCGGCGGTTGCGGCAAAGGTAGCGTCCGCAGAAGAGCTTTTAAAAGAGAACGGGTTTGAGAGTATTGTGATTAGCGAGGCTGGGCTGGCACTTGATGCCTCCGGAAAACCTCTGGGCTATGTGATGACTGTGACAACAAAGAAAGGCTATGGCGGCGCAATCACGATGACGATGGGTTACCGGCTGGACGGTGCGATTACGGGCATTGCATTTGTGACGCTGAACGAAACGCCGGGCTTTGGTATGAAAGCGGATGAGGCGGCGTTTAAGGATCAGTTTATCGGCAAGAATGCGTTTGAGCTTGTCTATGTAAAGACCGGCGCGACAGAAGAAAACGAAATTGATGCGATCAGCGGCGCGACCGTCACAACAAAAGCTGTGACCGGCGCGGTCAACGCCGGGTTGTGTTTTGCCTCGGATATGGTAGCATCAGGGATAGGAGGTGCCGGAAATGAATAAGTGCACGGAACGTATTTATAATGGTATTATCAAAGAGAATCCGACTTTTGTGCTGATGCTCGGTATGTGTCCGACACTTGCCGTCACAATCTCGGCAAAGAACGGTCTGGGCATGGGGCTGACAACAACCGTTGTACTGGTTATGTCCAATATGTTGATTTCCCTTCTGCGCAAAGTGATACCGGACAAAGTGAGAATGCCTGCGTTTATCGTGGTGGTCGCTTCGTTCGTTACAATTGTGCAGATGCTTTTGAAGGCTTACCTGCCGTCATTAAACCAGTCGTTAGGTATCTATATCCCTCTTATTGTAGTAAACTGCATTATCCTTGGACGTGCCGAGTCATACGCGTCCAAAAACCCAGTGCTGCCGTCGATTTTTGACGGTGTCGGGATGGGGCTTGGTTTTACGGCGGGACTTACGGCAATCGGTATTTTCCGCGAGCTTCTCGGCGCGGGCACGATTTTCGGGCTCCATATTATGCCGGATGCCTATGTGCCGATGGCAATCTTTGTCCGCGCGCCGGGCGCGTTCTTCGTGCTTGCGGCACTGACCTGTTTACAGAATAAGTTTAAACTGCCGTCCGCAACAAATGTGCAGAGGGCAGAAGGGACAATCGCCTGCGGCGGGAATTGCAGTAATTGCAGCGGTGAGATCTGTGCGGCAAACCATGCCGTTCTTGCGCAGGAGAGGGAGCGCATTGCAGCGGAAGCTGCGGCAAAGAGGGCTGCGGCTGCTAAGGAGGCTGCTGCGAAGAAGGCGGCAGCCCAGACAGATGCAGGAAAGAAGGAAGGTGAAACGAAATGAAAGAGATGATCTTATTGCTCGTGGGGGCGGCATTGGTCAACAATGTAGTGCTAAGCCAGTTCCTTGGACTCTGTCCTTTCCTAGGCGTGTCAAAGCGCACGGAAACGGCGGCGGGTATGGGCGGGGCGGTTATTTTTGTCATTACGATCGCCTCCGGTATTACGGCTGCCATCTACAACGGGATTTTGAGCAACAGCCATATCAACCTGACCTATATGCGGACGATTGTGTTTATTGTGGTGATTGCCGCACTTGTGCAGTTTATTGAGATGGTGCTTAAAAAATATATGCCAGCCCTGTACAATGCGCTCGGCGTTTACCTGCCGCTTATCACGACAAACTGCGCTGTGCTTGGCGTGGCAATTACAAACACAGATGAGGGGTATGGCGTTTTAAAGAGCATGTGGAACGGCTTTGGTACGGCTGTCGGTTTTACCATTGCAATCATTATCATGGCGGGTGTGCGCGAGCGCACGGAACACAACGAAGTGCCGGAAGTATTTAAGGGTTCCCCGATGGTACTGGTAACCGCGGGGCTGATGGCAATCGCATTCAGCGGCTTTGCAGGGATACTCTAGGCTGGATGTGCGGAACTAAAACAGCAAATCCGCGGACGATGCCCGGAAGAGGTTTCTTGG
>CAJTOR010000035.1:0-5532 GCA_910577675.1 uncultured Lachnospiraceae bacterium | reverse complement strand
CGGACGATGCCCGGAAGAGGTTTCTTGGAGTGGGCGGAAAGAAACCGCTTGCGAGGTAGGTAGGCATCGGAAGGGGATTTGCGGAACTAAAAATAGGAGACTTAGCATGATATTTCTGGAATTTAGTATCGGGGCGGTCGGTATGGCAGCCCTTGTGGTGGGAATTGTCGGTTTGCTGGTCGGAGTTCTGCTCGGTATCGCAGCGAAAGCATTTGCGGTAAAAGTGGATGAGCGGGAAGGCAGTGTGCGCGAACTCCTGCCGGGCAACAATTGTGGCGGATGCGGATATGCAGGCTGCGATGCGCTGGCAAAGGCAATTGCGGCAGGCGAGGCAGCGGTTAACGCCTGCCCGGTAGCAGGGGCAGCAATCCATGCCCAAATAGGCGAAATTATGGGGCAGAGTGCCGAGGCGGCAGAAAAGAAAGTTGCCTTTGTGAAATGCCATGGAACCTGTGACAGGACAACAGTAAAATACCGCTACGACGGCATTGCGGACTGCAAGAAAGCAGCACTCTTGCCGGGGCGGGGAGAAAAGCTTTGCAGCTATGGCTGTATGGGTTACGGAAGCTGTGTGGCGGCATGTAAATTTGATGCGATACATGTGGTAAACGGGATCGCGGTCGTGGATGAGGAAAAATGTGTGGCATGCGGCGCGTGCGTGAAAGAATGCCCGAACGGGCTGATCGAGCTGGTTCCGGCAGCAGCAGTACAGCGCGTGGCATGCAGTTCAAGGGATAAGGGCAAACAGGTCAAAGAGGCATGTGAAACAGGCTGTATCGGCTGTATGCTCTGCGTAAAAGCCTGCGAATTCGGCGCGGTATCCGTGGAGAATAACCTTGCGCATATTGATTATTCAAAATGTACACACTGTGGAAAGTGTGCGGAAAAATGCCCGCAGAAGATTATCACAGTAAAAAAGTAAGTGAGTAGCGCATCGGGGAGGAAATTATGGTATGTAGAGCATGTGGGCGGACGATCGCCAATGAGGATGCAAATTTTTGCGAGTACTGCGGGACGGCAACCAATGTGAACCGCGATGGCAGTATGGAATACGGCAGTGCAAACAGTACGTACCGTCAGACGGCAGACCGCACGGAGGAGAGAATGTATGGCGGGGATTCACAGACTTCCACGTATGGTACAAATACAGCAAGCCAGCCGGGGCTTTCCGGAATTCTTAGCGGCACGGCGGGGCTGGCGGAAGCAGAGAACTCAGTCGGATTTTTACACTGGCTGGTAATTATGCTGCTCCCGTTCCTCCCTGTAATCGGTATGTTTGCCTACCTTGCCGTCCTGATTATCTGGGCGTTTGGCCATACGGCAAGCACGACGCGGAAAAACTGGGCGCGGGCGACCTTGTTGGTCATAGCCATTTCCTTCTTTATGATAATGTATATGTTCCAGTCCGTTCTCGGAGGTGAGGGGATGGCGGAACTAATGAATTCCATGGTCGGCACAGGGGGGATTTCCTAGAATTGACCCTGCGTTACCCGGAGTGGTACAAAAGAAGGTTTTTGGCGCAATTTTAAGGGGCATCTGCAAAATTAGCAATTTTTGAATATGCCATTTTGCACTGCCCCTTATTTTTTGCATTTTTAACCCTGATTGCCGGAACCAGGTATTGCATTCTGCTCAGTCCACTTCCGAAACTTTTCAAACTCCGATACCGTGACAGGGCGGGAATAAAAATATCCCTGAATCATGTCACACCGCATATCTTTAAGTGCCTTCTTTTGCTGTTCGTTTTCGATTCCTTCCGCAACAACCTTGATGCCCAGTGACTTGAAGAGCTGGATCAGCCCGCGGATCATATCCCGGCTGCGCTCCTCCGCCGGAAAACCGTTCTCAAAGAAACTCCGGCTTAATTTTACGGAGTCAAATGACAGTTGCCGTATTGCATTTAAATTGGAATAGGAACTTCCAAAATCATCCATACAGCAGAGTGCCCCGTAGGAATGTATCTTAGCAAGTACATCATGCAACTGTGTAAAATCATCGTAAGCAGCGCTCTCTGTAAATTCGAATTCCAGGAACTGCACAATATCGCCGGCATCCTCGAGCAGTTTTTCATATGAGGCAAGAACCTTTGGCTGCGTGATGCCAAGTCTTGAAAAATTGACGGAGATCTGGGTTGGCTGTGTGCCTTCCGCCTGCCAGTTTTTTAACAGGTTGCAGACTTGCTGGCATAAATATAAATCAAGTTGTGTAACGAGGTTCTTATGCTCCAGTGAAGGCAGGAAAGTTTCCGGCAGCATAAGACCATATTTTGGATGGTTCCAGCGGATGGATGCCTCCGCACCCGAAACAAGGCGGGTCATCGGATTCACCTTAGGTTGCAGATACATTTCAAACTGGTTGTTATTGATGGCGGACAACAGGTCATTTTCCAGCTCTTTTTCAAACACGAGAATGCGGCGGCACTCATCATTGTAAATGTAGGCATTGACATCCTGCCAGTATTCCGCATGAGGGTTGTCTTTTGCCATCAGGGCATGGTCAAGGAGCTGGGGAAAATCGGAAATATCAGTTTCCAACTTGCAAATACAAAACATATTCTGTATGGATAGTGCCTGGTAGATGCGCGGAAAACCGTGTTCCGCATTGTCGCGGATCTGCTGGCAGCGCACATGCAGTGAATTCAGGTCGTCAGCCCGCAGAAGAAGCGCCATGTTTGCATTTCCAAGGCTGCACTGGAATTCATCTGAATGTAAAAGTGTATCATTATTGTGGTAGATCTCGTGTAACAGGCGGTTGCCTTCCTCCCACCCTATGGTTTCGTTAATTGCCTTAAAATTGATAAGGTTCATATGTACAAGCCAGTAATCATCAGCTTTTCCCGCACGGATATCCTGCAGGTATTCTTCCAGGCGGATGCGGCTGTTTCCCTGTGTCACCGGCTCGATATATGCAAGCTGTTTGTAGTGGGAAAGAGAAACAACATCCGTAAGCTGGCGCAGGCTCTCCCTTCCCGTCGTAAAAAACAGGATGGCAAGAAAGAGAAAACAGGCGTGGTGAAGCAGCATGGTGTTATCATATTCCGGCATGGTCATAAAAAGTACAACATTTGTTGCAACAGCAATACACAGGATTAAGAATGCGATACCCGGACCGATCAGCATCTGCTTTTTGGTCAGTAGATATTCCCGCAAAAGCAGGATACTGCTGAAAATAACAATAACAAGTGTGCAAATATGTATAAACGGTAACAATGAGGATAAATGTAAAATGTCAAAGCGGTACAATAACAAAAATACAGCCAGAAGTATGAGATAAGTTGCCAGTGCCAGATTCGCAGTCACCTTGCTGTTGCGGCTCAGCTCCCTTACAAAAAGCAGCATAATCGCAGGGGAGAGCAACAGGGAAAAGCAGGTGAGCAGATAGCGCACCGACGGGTTGCCCGAGAGGAGCTGGTGGAAACTGCTATCCGAAAAAAGCCAGATACTGCTGTTTATAGTAAGCAGTGTCAGGAGCGAAATGGGTCTGCGGTAGCTGTTAATTTTGTAGTGGTAGAGCAGACAGCAATAAATCATCAGGATAAAAGCCATAAGTGCCGCGATGGTGCTTTCTGTTAGGTTTAAAGCGTTCCTGCGCAGGATATGGAAACTGATATCGCTCTGGGCACCGATACAGAAGTCGGAGAGCCGCAGCGCATGGATGGGACCGTTATTCTGGATAACCAGGCGTATTTCGTGCCCTTCCCCGGTTTCGGTAAGCGGGATGATGGACCAGATTTGTCCGAGTTCGTGCCCAAAACTAAGGGGTGAAACAGCGCCGGTTTCGCGAACCATTATGCCGTCGATATAAGCCGTAATATGTAGATGGTTATTGTAGATGGCAAGATAACTGCCTTTTGCAAGCCCTTCCGGCAGAAAATTGCGTATCTCAATCACCTCATCTTTTTGCAGTGTGACCAGTTCGCCCGTTAGGAGAGCCCCGGTATTTGTTTCGCACCAGCCTTCGGAAAAGTCAGAAGGGCGTTCAAAGATAAGGCGCGTGTTTTCGGTAGGGATAAGTGCTCCACTGACCAGCCATATCCCCATAAGGAAAAAGATAGAAAGAAGAAGGAACAAGTTTATTTTTTTGAATAGTTTCATTTTTGCCTCCATGCTGTGACTGTTATTCTTCTTTAACTTTATCTTGATTTTGATAAAATGTCAATGTAAATTCCGCTTTTATTTCTATTGAAAGGAAAATCAAAGTAAAAAAATCAGAAATCCATTACATATTATTTCTCAATATACAAATAATAGTACCGCGACGATACAAAGAAAAAAAGATGAATCTGTAAACGGAGGCAGCGATAAATATGAAAGCAACAGGAATTGTGAGGAGAATCGATGATCTGGGACGCGTGGTTGTGCCAAAAGAAATCCGCAGAACCCTGCGGATACGGGAAGGCGACCCGCTGGAAATTTTTACGGATCGCGAGGGCGAAATCATTTTGAAAAAGTATTCCCCCATCGGGGAATTATCGCAGTTTGCGAAGGAGTATGCGGACGCTTTAGGGCAGGTGACCGGACATATTGTGGCAATCACGGACAAGGATCAGTTTATAGCCGTTGCGGGCGGCGCAAAAAAAGAACTTCTGGCGAAATCGATCAGCAAGGAACTTGAGCAGGCGATTGAGGAGAGGGAAACCCTGCTAACAAACAAGGAAGAAAGGGATTTTATCCCTGTTTCGTCCGAATTCCCAGATGTTGTGAGCCAGGTAGTGGTGCCGGTTCTAAGCGAGGGCGATGCTATCGGGGCAGTCCTTATCCTTTCAAAGGATGACAGCGACCGGATCGGGGATACCGAAAAGAAACTGGCTATGACAGCGGCATCGTTTCTGGGACGACAGATGGAAGGTTAAAGTGTGAAAGGGGCATGGGGGAAATAAAAGGAATTTGGGTGTGCCCCTTTCGCACAACCAGTTTGCGCTGTGAGCGCAAATATGGGCGGATTATCTGCTCGAAGAAGCGGTCGCAGCATGAGCGCAAGTGGGAAATAAAATGGGGTGGGGGAGGAATATTTTTAAAGGAGTTGCAGGCAGGAACTGGACTTTTAAGGAAAGGGATATAATTCAGATTTCGGCTTGCAATTTAACTGGCAGGTAAAGTATAACCCAGAAAAGGTATTTCAGCTTTTCTGGTCAGGATGATATGTAAAATATTGGGAATAGTATATAAGTTTTAAGTTAGTAATAGGCTACCACATGGAATTTTCTGCCGTATATGGTCGATTTTATCTGAAAAGACCGTATATGGCAGGACGGGGATATTCCGTGTGGTAGCCTATTTGTGTTAAAATGTATGAAGTGCTGTCTTTATTACTTTTATAATATTAGTTTAAGATATGAAGCAAGCATATTGTTGCCCGGCATGATGACCTGAAAAACGTTCTGGTATAGCAGGGGGTGAAAACCGCATCAAATCTGGACAATGAATAGCTTACTGTAGCCTCTTGGCATATGGAATTTACCTTTGGAACTTATTTGTGGGATACCTGTAGTCGCAGTAATGCAAGGGAGGGTGGATATTAGTTAAGCACTTG